>NZ_JBYOKO010000004.1:0-331178 GCF_057799275.1 Chryseobacterium sp. 14P4.3.2 | reverse complement strand
CTCCTGACTTTGAGGTACAAATAAAACAGAGAGTCCAAATTAGGATTTAAAGTTGATCCTAATAAAACCTTGCATTTTGCGAGGTTTTGTACTTTAAGAATAGCTTTTATCATTGGTGATTTTATCTTTCGACAGTTAAAATACTCGGTTTTTCTTAAATTTACCATTCGGGGAAACGATGCTGGAGCAAAGAACGGGAGTATATAATAATCCATATAAGTTCAATGTAAAAGAACTGGATAAGGAAACCGGATTGTATTATGGAGCAAGGTATTATAACCCGAGAGCGAGTATCTGGTATGGGGTAGACCCGCTGGCAGTTTACAACCCTGCAATGGAGACTCAGTTTTATGGAGATGGACAGCATAATGGAGGAGTATACTTCTGGGGGAATCTTAACCCTTATATTTATACCTATCAGAATCCTATAAAGTACATAGATCCAAATGGAAAGCAGGTGGATGCTATAAAAAGAACACAATCATACTCTTTAAAAGCAAAAACACCTGAAGCTAATTTTAGAATGAATCCTAATTCTCAGCAATTTAGTATTGATCAAACAAAACAGATAAAAAATATTCCCGCTAAGTTTATGCTTGGAGTTGGAGCGGAAAATACTGTGGTAACCGGAGGAGCATTAGAGCAAGTAAAAAATGCTCGATCGGTAATTAAAACTCAAGAACTATTATTAAAACAAGCCTTTTCGGATAGGAAATTTGAAAAAGGGGAAACTCAAGGAGCTTGGTTTGATATTGGGACTATTCCAGGTGCTAATTTTTCTCGGATAGCCACCAACTCTTTAGGTGATTTATTAGGAGGTAAAAGTTTTGATGATAACGAGTTCTTCCAAGGAGAAAATGTATTAGGAAGTTTTTGGATGACAATGAGGATGAATGATGATGGGAAAAATGTAACGCTTTCTGTTTTTGATACAAAGTCAGTCGGATCTCTTACCGATGGACTTTTAAAAAGACAAGACAATAAAAGTTCTGCTAGAAAACCTTTTTCAAAAACTTATCAAGCCTATATATGGCAAAAATCGTTAAAAGATGTGGCAATAGAAGCATATAAACCAAGTAAACATAAATAAGATGAAGGGTAAGATTTTTTTATTTTTAATTATTATAATAGTTTTTGTCTGTGGAACTGCGTTGCTTTTGTTTTCTGATTTCCTTAAAAATAATCAGGAAATTAAAATTAATAACGATTATTTACTTTTAAAAACAGATGAATTTGAAAATTATAATTTGATGAGTAGCAAATATGGTGGCTATAGTTTGGTTATTCCTGATATTTGTAAAGTCTATCAGTTTAATAATAAAATTATGATTTTTTCCAAAGAATCTGGTTCTTTTTCTTATTCAACCCACAGAGGCTCAAATAACAAAGAACAATTGAATTTATATTATATTCTTAGTGATGACTCAATAAGTCAAATTAGTGAAAAAAATGCATTATATAATAAAAAGCTATTCAAATTAAAATTTATTTCACCATTTTGTAAATAAATTTTAATTTGAAAGTTGTGTTGCGCAAAGCTTCCAACCAAGCTAATAAATAAAGACCACTGGAAAAAAGTTTCAGTGGTCCCCGCTGCAAAGTCTCCCAACTTTGAGGTGAAAAAAGTCAAGATAACTCAATTCAATATTATAGAAACCTCGCATTTTGCGGGGTTTTTTCATTAAAAAACTCCACTAATCCATATATTTGCCGCATGAAACGATTAATGCTGCTGTACGTACTTTTCCCTGTATTCCTATTCTCACAGACTACCGGAAAAGTGATCAAAATTTCAGACGGAGATACCATTACTTTACTGCTAGAAGGCAACCAGCAAAAAAAGATCAGACTTGCAGAAGTAGATTGCCCTGAAAGCGGACAGCCATTCGGGAAAAATGCCAAGCAGTTTACGTCTGCTCAGGTATTTGGAAAAACAGTCAGTGTTGTAGAGACGAGCATGGACCGCTATGGACGTTCCATTGCCAAAGTATACTATGATAATGGTAAATACCTTTCAAAAGAGCTTATAAAAGCAGGATTAGGATGGTGGTATTTCTCCTATTCCAAAGATGCTTCATTAGGAAAACTACAGGAAAATGCGAAGAATGCAAAGATAGGTCTATGGAAGGATATCCATGCAATGGCTCCGTGGGAATACCGGAAAATGAAGCGGGAACTTAGAAAGAAAAAATACGAAACCGCTAAAAACGAAATAAAAGCAAAAGGAGTGTCATAAGCACTCCTTTGTATTTTAATTTCAGCCTCCTTTCTTTTTCACAAACAGATAAAAGCTTACGGCTATCCCTATAAAAATGGCCAGAATATTAAAATAATCAAGTCTTTCAAAAACAATATTCTCGTTCAGTAAACCTTCCAGCGATCGATAGCCTCCGGTATAAACCAGGAAATCAGCAAATGGTTTCTGTTGGATAATAGTTGAGAAAAGAAGCATAAATACCCCAAACCCGATAGGGTAAATAAAATTCTTGAACATAAGGCTCAGCGCCAGCTGTACCATAGCAATTGCAGAAAGAGTGATAAAAAATTTTAGGAAAATATAAAATAGAACTTCTCTAAAATCATAATTCTGAAAACCCAGATCCGGAAAACCCATACTTAAAACCCAGCCACTCAGAAGAAAAGTCAGATAAGACAGTAGTACAGAAAAAAAAACGGTTATCAGAATAAACAAAGCCTTCGAAAAAAATATCTTAGCCTTTGAAACCGGTAGTGTGAAAAGGATTTTATAATTATTATTCTTATACTCCACATCACAGCACGCATGTACAAAAAGAGAAACGAGAATTGGGAAGAGCAGGTAAAAAAACATAAATACCGTGCGTCCCAATGACATTTTCCACGGATTGATTGTTCCCTCTGCGGCATCGGTACCGGAAGTGATGGTGTCATAGGCGATGTACAGGTCAATCGCAACGATAATAAGAACAGGAATCAGCAGTATGCCGAAGATTTCTTTGTTTTTGGAAAGCTTATACTGCTCAGAAGAAAAAGCCCTAAAAAAAGTATTGGTATTAGTCATGTTTTTTAGAAATTAAATTAATGAAGATCTGCTCAAGATTGGTATTTTGAGATTCCGTATCATAGATCTCAATTCCGTTTTGGATCAGATTTTTTAACAGCAGATTGAAATCTTTATCATCATTGATCTTTACAGATATCTTATTCGGACTGTTTAAAGTAGCGGAAAAAGATCCCTGCAATATTGCCAGTGCTTTATCAGCATGATCAATTTTCAGCATAATATCTCTTTCTACTTTACCAAGGAGTTCATTCTTTGTTCCCTGAAAAATCATCTCACCTCCCTCAATAATTCCGATGTGGGTAGCTGTTTTTTCAAGTTCACTCAGAATATGGCTTGAAAGAAAAATTGTTTTTCCCTGTTCATTCAGATACTGGAAAAGTTTTCTCATTTCAAAAATTCCCTGTGGATCCAGTCCGTTGAGAGGTTCATCCAAAATCAGAATTTTCGGATCATGAAAAATGGCCATGGCAATTCCCAGACGTTGTTTCATTCCCATAGACAGGGCGCTTGCTTTCTTTTTTTTCTCTTTATGCAGATCTACCAGCTCCAGAACCTCATCAATTCTTTTACTACCTTTACCATAGATGATGTCCAGATATTTCAGGTTTTCAGAAACAGTCAGTTTTGTATAAAAACAGGGAGATTCAATCAGATTCCCCGTGTTGGCGAGAATCTCTGTGCGGCTATGCTTTAAACTTTTATTTTGAATAAAAATCTTGTCACCATTCGCTTCCAAAAGCCCCAGAAGGAGCTTGATCGTCGTTGACTTTCCGGCCCCGTTTCTTCCCAGATAACCATAAATACTACCTTCCGGAATATTGAGATTGATATTCTTTAAAATGGTCTTAGAACCGATCGTATAGCTGAGATCGTGAGTAGTAATGCTATCCATTATTTCTTGATTGGAGTTAAAACAGTGTTCGTATCTATATAAAATATTCCGTCAAAATAACGGCTCCAGACCTTTTTTTGATCCGTTCCCTGGTTAATGGTGGATACAAACTCCTTTTTTAAGGGAGAATTTCCTGGAATACTTCTCAGGTCAATAAAAAAGTAACGTGTTTTCGTTGCATGAAATGTATTTTCGATAGCAAGCTTTCCGGGTTTGTTGAATAAACTTTTAACTTCATTTAATTTGGCATATGATGAAAAATCAACCATATAAGATGCTTTTCCATACTTATTTTTAATATATGTGCCTAAAGGAGTGTATTTTTTATTGTAAGGAGCCGAAAAAGTATGAATGTTAGCGCACCATACAATTACCTTTTGATCCTGATAAACAGAGTCAATCTGGTACATCAGGTTCTTAGCCATCAAAGAATCCCTGAACTGCATACTCGGCATGGATCCTGGCTTATATTTCCATGCTTTGTTGAAGTTGTTTCTCATATCATGTAAATATCTTGTAAAAATGATGTTTTCCGGTGTTTTTTTTAGTTTTGAAACCATCATTTCCAGTTGGCTGATCTCATTCAGAAACTCAGTTTTCTGGTTTTCTTTTAAAGTTCTTGAAACAAAACCCTGATAGATGAAATTATTAAGCTGGTCAATATACCTATGGAAGATTTTAAAGACTCTGGTATCAATTTTATTTTTGCTTAAAAATTCTTTCAGCAGCTTACTGCGCCTTTCATACAGCACATCTCCTGAAAGCTGAATATCAAATCCGCCAAGCTCTATCGGATGAACTGAGGTTTTGGTCTTTTGATAATAATTGATCAGCGGCCGGGTTTCCTTATTATTCCACCAGAAGCTAAAAAGCCCGAGACCTCCTATAGAATCCGAAGGAACTTTAAGCTGATGATTTTTCATTTCCTCATTCATTACCCACATATCATATTGCCCGGCCTCATAAAGAACAATATGGTAACCCAGATTTTCATGAAGGTATTTAATAAGCCTGCTTTTGGCCTGCATAGTGGCTCCGTCATAATGAATGTTTTCCCCAAGCATTAAGACTTTATTATCTTTTAGAACAGTATCAAGGAATTTTAAATCACTGTTGTCAGTAGATTCCATAGAGATGCTTTTGACGGGATGCTTATACTGCTTAACCTCACGAAGAAGTTCCTGTTTTTGTTGCTCCGGAGTTTCTTTAAAAACGATTTTGTTCAGAACAAAAACTGCAATAAGAGAAATGATAAATAGTAGAAGTATTTTCTTCATTCAATAAACGTACTTAGTTGCCAAATATATATTTAATTTCTTTTTTAATTCTAAATTTAATAAGAAATATTGGTTCAGTACAAGATTTTCAAGTACAGATGCCAAAAAATAATACCGTCCCGTATAACGTGTTAATTCGTTAATTTTATTATAGTATTGAGTAATAATCAGAAGAGTGGTACTTTAGGAAAAATAAAAAACTGTCTCAAAAAATGAGACAGTCGCCCTTTGAATAAATAATATGACAGACCTTATTGGCCGGCATATGTTTTTTAATTTCGGTTTTTAACCAGGATCCACCCTGTATAAGAAACTGTTTTTTGAGTCTCCGGATCCGCCCACTTTATTTCGTACCAGTAGGTTCCGCTACTGACAGGAGTCCCTCCGATACTGCCATCCCATTTGAAACTGCTGTTTTTATCCGAAGAATAGATACGCTGTCCATATCGGTTGAATATATCAAATTTCAAATCTTTCAGATAGGCAAGCTCCGAATAGTCCAAAGTATCATTGATACCGTCACTGTTGGGAGTAATGGCATTGACAAGATTAGGAACCAATATCTGAGCTTCCACAGGGCGGCAGTTATAAAAATCTTTGACATAGAAAATATTTTTACCCCGCGGTAGATTAGTGAAAACATTGGAGTCCTGCCATATCATTTCATCTCTGGAATAGTGATAAGGAGGAGTACCGCCTTCCACGATAACGGTGGCTGTACTTCCTGTGACCTCTATTTTTTTAATTTTTGGTACAGGAACCGCCATTACTTTTACAAATTGCTTGGTCTTACAGCCATTAGAAGTTAGAATAACCCAATAATCTCCAACAGAAGCAAGGATAGAAGGGGTAGTTGCTCCTGTGTTCCACTGATAAGACGTATAACCGGGGCCCGCATCTAAGGTGATATGTGCTTCAGGACATATATACTGATCTGCCAAAAGAGGAGAAGGCTTAGGAGGAATTACATGTAATGTTATTTTAGCAAAATCAAAACATCCGCTGGCATTCATTACCATTGCATATACTGTTGTGTTCGGTGAAATGTAAGGGGCCGGAGTGGTAATCTCATTAGTCCCGTTTATTGCATCAGTAAGTGTTGGATAATACTTTTTGGTTACAGGAGTTGTCGTGGTGACAATGGCTGTTGTGAGATCGAAAGTTCCCGTATTAGGATTAGCGGGTACAAAACATCCTGCAAGAACAGCATCTATTACAACAGGTTTGGGAAAAAACTGAAGCGTAATTTTTGCATGGGCAGTGCAGCCCTCTGCTGTTGTAACTTTTACATATACACTAGCAGGTACTGCTGAGGGGTAAGCATTGGCAGGAATGATTTCATTTATCCCGGCATTGAGGTCCACCAAGGTAGGATAATACTTTCTGACAGCATTGGCAGGACCTCCCACATTAGCTGTAGTCAAATCAAAAATACCCGTTCCGCTGGTTTCACAGGTTTGTACTGTGGTATCTGTTAATATCAGAGGCTGTACCGTCACATTTACCTTTACCTGTTCACAATCCGTAAAATCCGGATCATTTCCACAGAATTTATAGGTGAAAGAATCTGTTGTTGTCCCTGTATTGGCCGTATACGTTAGAATTCCGGTAGTTGGGTTTGCTGTTAAAATACCGTTGGCTGGTGGAGTAATAATCTGTACGGTACCCGGTACAGGAATCTGCGTTGAATTGGTAAAAGAAGGAGTAATTGCCGTAGGAGTTCCCGTACTGCATACATTTAAAGGCTTCACCGTATTGGCCAGACAGGTATATACCTTGTAAGGATAAGTGGTAAGTGGTACACAGGTGCTTTTAGTGATAGATACAGTATAATTCCCTGCTTGTGTAGGAGTATAAGTATTGGTGTTGGCACCTGGAATAGGAGTGCCGTTGAGATTCCATTGATAATGATCAAAACCGTTTTCAACTTCTAAAACAATTCCGGGAATACATTCACCGGAAGACTTGCTGATCACAGGAACAGAATTGAATCCTGCAAAATATCCTCCATAACCCAAATTTCCGCTGCCTCCAATAATTCCTGCAGTAACAGCCTTTGTAGAGGCTACCGTAATATTTCCTGAAATATTGGGAATAGAGTAGGATACCCAATTTGCAGTTCCTGATACCGGAAAAGGGCCCTGCGCTGCTGTCGGGGCCACCCCGTTCACGGTTACTCCGGCTCCTGTTTGAGTAAGGATATTGAGCTTTACAAAAAGTGGAGGATTAAAAGTAGTATAGTAGGGCAGTTCTCCTATTTTCCCTATTTCATCAATAACAGTGGGAAGAAAACAGTTTAAAGGGGGAATATAATTGAATCCTTGCGTTGCATCATTATCTTCAATACCGGAAAGAAGCTGGTAGACATACACATTTTTTGAAGTTTTAATGTACATATTCAGATGAGAAGGCCCGTTTACTACATAATTCATCGCAGTAACGCGGTAATATTGTCCCTCATTTAACGTGGCAACGGGTGCAGGATTGTTATTCAGTCTGATCTCAGTATTGTTTTCAGTGGCTACAATAATGGCTCCTTCAATCTCCGGAAGAAGATTACCCATTCCTTTGATAAGGATAAACTCATTTCCTAAGCGTTCCACAGGTACAGACTGGTCCATAATGATATCTTCTCCATTATAAGGAGGAGTCAGTCCAAACTGGCCGTGGTAATTCCCATTGGTTATAGATATCGGTTTGCTAGCTTCTATTTTGGCTCCGATAAATCCGTCTTTATTCCCGGGTTTATTTGCTAACCCGCCAAATACATAAGACTGTCCCTTATTCAGAGTAATTGTAATACTGGGGTGGGTAAGCCCGTTAAAATTATTATAAAACCAGGTTGTCATAGCATATCCTGAAACTTTAATCTGGGTATTGTCTTCAGTTGCCAAAATTCCACAGGTAAAGTTTTGAGTATTCTGATTATTCATCAGTGGTGCATATACCGCATAAAAGGTCTTTCCAATTCCAGCTTTTCCTTTCGATGTTAAAATTTCACCATGATTGATTTCCGAAAACCTATAAGTTGCAAAAAAAGGGACATCCCCGTGAAGATAAAGACCTCTGGTTTTTACACTCATAGCATCAGTTGCGTTCTGCCCTGTCATAAGGTTTACCGGGACATCAAATGTCTGTGGACTTCCCTTGCTGATAGTTACGGTTCCTATTACAGTATTATTATTATAAATACTAACAGGGAAAGGAGTTGTACTATCTGTAGACAGATAGAGTGCCTGCTTAGGAGATCCGTTGCTGGAACTGGCTACCATAGGGGCAAACCAATGATCCGTATCTCTTTGTGCCCACAAAGAAGCAGAGAAAAAAGACAGAATAAAGAGTAGTATGATTCTTTTCATAAATTATAAGAAAATTAGATAAGCACTTCATAACAGCTTTTTTTTACATACTGCTGCTAATGATATTGCAAATGTTAACAGTTTTATAGTCCTGGATTAATTTTTAAGTAAGATCCATCCTGTATATTTTATAATGGCATCTTTCAGAGTCGGTTCTTTCCATGTGATCACATACCAGTAAGCCCCTGTAAAAAGTTTCTTGTTGCTGAACATGCCGTCCCATGTGTAATTATTAAAATGACTGCCGGTAAAGACGTTATTTCCATATCTGTCATAGATCATAAAAGCTAAATCTTTTTTATAGGCCAGATCTGAATAAGAAATTGTATCATTAATGTGATCTCCGTTGGGAGTGATAGCATTAACGATATTGATAACAGTTAATTCTACCTGAATAGGCTCACAGTTGTAGGAATCTTTTACATAAAATCTATTCTGGCCATTAGGAAGACCAGAAAGTACATTAGAGCTTTGCCAGTTGATATGATCAGTAGAATACATATAAGGAGGATGTCCGCCGGTTACAGTGAGTGTTGCTTTGTTATTATCAAGATCTATTTGCCTGATAACAGGATCAGGAGTCTTTTTTACAGACACATTCTGCCGGGTAAAACACTTATTATGTCCTAAAATAACCCAATAATTTCCAGGTCCTGCATTAGAAATAGAAGAGGTTGTAGCCCCTGTACTCCATTCGTAAGAATCATATCCGGTACCGGCATCTAATGTTGTTGTAGAATCAGAACAGATGAATTGATCCTTAAGTAATGACGAAGGATTAGGCGGGGTTACAGTAAGAGTTACAGTGGCAATAGCAAAACATCCGGCAGTATTAATTATTTTAATATAGGCCATTCCACTGGAAGAAATGTAAATACCTGGATTAAGGATAGCATTAATTCCGGTAACGGCATCCTGCATGGCCTTATAATATTCTTTAGTGACTCCTGTTTCGCTGGTAACAATGGCCTGAGTAAGATCAAAACTACCCTTATCCGGTGTATTATCTATATAACATGATTGTAATGAAACATTCTCTACCTGAGGTGAAGGGTTAAACTCGAGATTTATTTTTGCCTGAGCATAACACCCTTCTGGAGTTAATACCTTTACATATATATCTTTAGATACAGAAGAGGTATAAGTATTGGCTGGAATAATTTCATTAGTTCCGGCAGAAAGATCGGCAGAGGTTGGATAATATTTTTTTATACTTCCGGCAGGCCCACCCACGTTAGCGATGGTAAGATCAAAAAGCCCGGTACCATTATTATTACAGGCTTTAAGGGTAGTGTTTACTGCGGTTACGGACTGTACAGCGATACCTACTTTCACCTCTTCACAGTCTGTAAATTCAGGAACGTTCCCGCAGAACTTATACATAAAAGTATCAGCAGTGGCTCCCGGGTTTGCTGTATAAGTAAGTATTCCTGTTGATGGATTTACGGTTAGTGTACCGTTGGCAGGGGGAGTCACAATCTGTACAGTACCCGGAACCGGAGTTTGAGAAGAGTTGGTAAAGGCCGGTGTTATTGTTAGAGGGGTACCCGCCGAACAGATAGTTAATGCTTTTGTTGTACTGGAAATGCAGGAAAATACTTTGTATACAGGCGTTGTGACGGGAGGACAGCTTCCTCCCGCTGATACTGTTACTGTATAATTTCCCGGTTGTAAAGGGATGTACGTATTGGTATTAGCCCCTGGGATCACTGATCCGTTGAAATTCCACTGATACGAAGCATAGCTATCATCTGCTTCCAGGGTTATTCCCGGAATACAATTGCCGTTCTTTTTGGCAATAACAGGAATAGAAGAGAATCCTGCAAAGTAACCGCCGTAGCCAACAGCTTCATAACCTGCAGTAATACCTGCGGTGACAGCCTTTGTTGACTGTACTGTAATATTGCCTGTGACATTTTCTACGGCGTAGGTTTGCCAGTTTGGATTGCCTGTAACAGGATAAGGACCCTGGATACCTGACAGAACGGTTCCGTTCACAGATACTGTTGCGCCAGACTCTGTGATGATCTGAAGTCTTACATTAGGAGTGATTGCTGTAAAATAAGGAAGAACATTAATCATCCCGATTTCATCAATTTTCTTAGGTAAAAAGCAGTTTAAAGGAGGGATATAATTAGCCCCGCCTGTATTATAATAGGTTCCGGAACCTCCTCCTGAGATCAGCTGATATACATATATTTTTTTAGTAGAGCGGACACGCATATTATAATGACCGCTAAAATTCTGGCTGATATAACCTGTTGATTGGATACGATAGAATTGTCCTTCATTCAATGTTGCTTTGGGAATAGTTTCGTCATTTAGATAAACCTGGGTATTATCTTCTGTTGCAACAACAATAGCTCCTTCAAGCTCATAAGAAAGAGGTGCTGTTCCTTTCATTAACACAAACTCATCACCAAGACGCTCCACAGGAACAGACTGATCCATGAATATGTCACTTCCGCCTGCACCATTACCTATTAAAGTCTGTTGGCCGTTAAAATTACCATTAGTTACAGATACCGGTTTATTGGACACTATTTTAGCTCCGATGAAACCGGTAAGATTTCCCGCAACAGAACCCTTGCCGTCAATTGTATATGACTGTCCTTTATTTAAGGAGATCGTCATAGTGGGAGTGGTTGCGCCGGTGTTCCCATTAGAAAATTGAACAGATGGGCTGTAACCTGACACTGTTACTGTAGTATTATCTTCTGTAGCTAAAATACCACAGCTAAAATTATAAGTAGAATCAGGCTGAGGTAAATTTACATGAGCAACGTAAAATTGGGTCCCTATTCCTGCTTTTCCCTTTGAGGTAAGGATCTCTCCGTGCTTATCTATTGAAAATCTGAAAGTACAGAAGAAAGGTTTTTCTCCTTTCAGATAAAGTCCTCGGTTTGTGGTCGTAAATACTTGTGACTGAGATTCTGTAATCATATAATCTTTAAGAATATCAAAAGACTGAGGATTACCTTTACTGATCGTAACTGTTCCAATTATCGTATTGTTATTATAAATGGCAACAGTAAAAGGAGTAATAGAATCGGTTGATAGAAATAAAGCCTGTTTATTGGTGTCCGCAGTAAAACCTTGCTTTATCGGGGCAAACCAATGTTCAGTATCTCTTTGTGAAAAAAGAGGGCTTGCCGCAAAAAAGATTAAAATCAAACTGAACAAAAACCTTTTCAGTAAAACAGGTTTTGTCAAATGGTAAATATTGTTTATTGTCATTGAATTTTCTGTTTTAGTAACACAGTATAGCTGCTGTTGTTTATTACCTGTATATTTCTTTAATATCCTGTTGAATGCAGCAGACAACAAAATTCTTAGCTTGAAAAATCAGCCTCATGATAAAACTGCCATACAAGCAGCGGCAGTATCACCGCTGCTTATTAATGGCAGAGACAACATATTATTTCTTTACTGCTTTTACAGTTTTACTGGTTCCGTTCTTAAAGAAAATCTTTATCATATAGGTTCCCTGTAATATATTCTTTAAGGATATAGATGATGATGGAGCTTTCAATTCTGTAATCTTTCTGCCGGCAGTATCATATATTGTGACAGAGGATACTTCAGTATTTCCGGGAATATTAATTACATCCGTAAAAGGATTAGGATAAACAACCAAGTCATGTTTTGCTGTTATTTCATTTACTCCTAAGCCGGCAGTAGGTGACCAGGATAGGTCATCATAATAATAGATAAGATTGGCACCATCAGTAAGTATGGCCAGTCTTGCTGTGGCAGGAACGGTATTGGGGATATTCACTATATATTCACTGGCCCCGGTATATGAGGTGTTGGTAATATGAAGGTCTTGGATGAGTACAAATGAGTTAATATTGGCAGGATCTGTTATATATCCAATATGCATTATCCCTGCATTGGTACTGCAATATGCCCTGAATCTCAATGAATGTGTTCCTGCATTTACGTTACTCAATTCAGGCAGAATAGCCATAGAAGAACCTGTTAAAGGTCTCTGCATAATGTGTTTTGTCCCTGAATAAGCACCTGTTCCATTAATATTTACACTTCCTGTTCCGGTAACTAATTTTCCCCAGCATGGTGCATTAGTTATGAATCCGGTATTGTAAGAATCAAAATTTTCAACAAGAGAAGCTATGGGAGCACACAATGTCAATGCTGATGTAATATTGGTCCATGAACTATGATCTGTATTACTGCATTTTGCTCTGACCCAAATATAATAAGTCGTTGCAGAATTAAGTCCCTGTAAAAGATAAGTATTAGCTGTTATACCAGTTATATTAGGTACTGTTGAAGCGGTAGGTGGAGTACTGTCTGTACTGTAATAGATATCATATCCCATAGCTGGAGTTGAAGCAGGAGCAGACCAGGCAGCAGTTATACTTATACTGGTGATATTAGATAAAACAACATTGCCTGGAGTAAGACAGGTTGGTTTAGGTTCCCAATATACGTTATCCAAATATACAGGGGTGGAAGGGACTCCGTCATGTCTTATTGCTAACCGTGAATTAGCAGGAACCGTGTTGGGAATAACTACTGAATACTCATAACCATCAAATACAGAATTACCAATATTGACAGACTGGATGTTGACGAAACTGGATGCATCTGTATCATTGATTACATAGCCAATATCTAATACTCCTGCTGTTGTACCACTTACTCTGGCTTTAAATCTCAGCCAGTGTGTACCCGCATTTACATTACTGAAAGCAGGAAGAACTGCAATTACTGTATTAGCCGTACTACTGGCACTTTGGTACATTGCTTTTGAATTATTAACCCCGCTTGCGGTGTTGATAGCTTGGTAGCCTGTTCCTGAAATTATTTTATCCCAACAGTTTAGAATATAGCCTGTTCCTGTTGTGGCAGTTTCAAAGTCTTCAAACATATACGTTTGAGGATCACATTTGGTTTTAAATGTTTTTCTCAGAGACCATGCACTCTTATCAGATGTACCACATACTGATCTTACATAATAATAGTAGGTAGTAAATGAGTTCAGTCCACTAACAGGTACTGATGAAGCTGTACTGGTTCCTGTTGCAGGAGTGGAAGCATCCGGTACAATGTGGGATGATGAGTAATAATATTCATAGCCGATGCCTGGGGCAGAAGTTGGTGCTGTCCAGAAAATGGCAGCGCTGCTGTTTGTTATATTGCTGGAAGTAAGAGCCGAAGGAACAAAGCAGGTGGGATTAGCCTCAATTTTTAAACTGAAGTCTACAAAATTTCCTGAATTATTAGATCCACAGGGATTTCCCGGCGCAGCAATTGAAGAACCGGTGGCAATTCTTATTCTATAAATTCCGGGAGCCTGTGTTGGCGGTACATAAAAAATATCATCAACAATGGTATAACTGGATGGGCCTATTGGGTCTTCGTAAAAATCATCAAAATCGCCATCATTGTTCCAGTCTATCCAGACATAAGACTTGGATCCGCTTGTACTGGGTTCCATATGCACATTGACAGTTCCTCCGGGATAAGACGTTACTACTTTAGCTGTGTTATCCACATAAGCCTGGTAGGAATCTGCATCATAATAAAAGGCTCCCTGGTCTGAAAATACTGCATTTTTCAGATAATTAGCCTGATTGGACGACCCTGCAGCAGGGATGCAATAAGTCTGTGCATTCAGTTTAAAAACCGAAAGGAGCAAAATCATCCATAATAGATAGTGTTTTCTCATTTTATTTCTATTTTAGGGTTAAGTATACTGTCCTCTATCAGCCAGATTGTTCCCGGATAATGAGTGTAGAATTAATTACTGTAGGGAATTTTATAAATTCTTTCACTTCATATACGAATATTGGGATACTGAACTGTATGTGAAAATCATATATTGATTTATTATAGAATTTTCTTTAGTTATTTTATAATAATAATGCTTAATAGGTGTGATGATTTCATTAAAATTTGAGAATAAGTCTAATATTTTAAATCACTTTAAAGGTTTGAACAATATTAACGTTATATTTGCCCTTGATCAAGAAATCAGCTTGCATAATTCATTGAATTTACAAGAATTTAAAATGTAAAATATTGTAAATCAGTGTTGTTTTGAGTGCTGCTTTAAAAGGGGTGATGATAGTGATATCAAATAAAAATAGTAGGAAAATGATCCGCATTTTAAAGGAAATACTGAAAAGTAATAGACCAATATTGTTTTTCGTACTATGGTGGCCGGCTTTTATACTTGGACAGGCAAATCCGGATTTCAGCATTCTGACAGATAAGGCCTTCCAAAAATTATATCAGAATCCTGAAGAATGTATCAGCTATTCACAGAGTCTCCTGATGAGTGATAAGAATATTGAGCACAAAGTTATTTTAAGGAATATTATTTCTCAGGCATATGCATTACAAGGGAACTATATACAGTCGGTAAGTATTTCAAACCAAAAAGAAGATAATGACAAGAAAGAAGGTCTCTCAAGTTTTATTCAGTTGTTTGATGATTACAATCTGGCAGATCAGTACCAGAATCTAGGACTGTACGGGCAGTCAAAAAAAATCATTATAGATATCTTAAAAGATCCGGAGCTGCTAAAGAGCAGGAATACAAAAGAACGGATGGTCTTTGCTAAGCTTTTTCAGCTTCAGGCAATAAATTCAGGGATTACGAGAAACTATGATACTGCTTTACTGAACCTGGATAAAAGTGATGGCTATCTGACGGGTACCAATGACGAAAACAGGATTATTAAATGGGAAAACATTATTTTCCGTTCCTCTTTTCTGTTGCGGCAGAATAAACTGGAAGAGTCAAAAATACTTCTTGACGGGGTTATCGAAGAGATTGAAAAACATGGAAATAATGCTTTCGTTTCTGCGTTTGCATATGAAAGTTTGTCCCGGTATTTTTTTCTCAAAGAAGACTATACTTCTGCGGTAAAAAATCTGGATAAAGGATTTTCCGAAATTGAAAAGCTCCCTTATAATGACCTGAAAATCATTTTTTATGACCTGTATTCGCGGAATTATCTGGCCCTTAATAATGATGAAAAATATTACTATTACAATAATTTGTATACTGATCTTAAAGCGAAGCTCGACTCCAATAAAAAGGAAGGTATACAGTATGTAGTAAAACTTCTGGAAACTTATCATAAGAAAAGTATTGAGTTTGAAAGACAAAATAAACTAAGGCAGTTCAAAATAACAGTTGTTATGAGTTTAATTCTGATTGCAGCAGCTGTTGCTTATTTCTTTAACGAATCCGGAAGAAGCAAGGACCTGAAAAAACAGATCGATTTTTTCGAAAAACTTAAAAAGAAAAAAGAATCTGTATTGGCTCATGCCAACAGGCCAAAAGAGAAAATAGAAAAGGAAATTAAAACACCGGACAGAGATCCGTCCAAAATTTCAAAAGAAAAAGAAGAAGAAATTCTACTGAAACTGGAAGAATGGGAACTGTCTGATAACTATTTGAATAAAAATATGTCGCTGGCCATTCTTTCCGCACAAACAGGAATAAATACTAAGTATTTGTCAGAAGTAATCAATAATAATAAAGGAAAGAACTTCAATGGATATATCAATGAATTAAGGATTAATCATATTGCACATCTCCTCAAAACAGATGCGGCTTATCTGAATTACAAAGTGAGCTATCTCGCAGAATACTCAGGATTTTCATCGCATGGAGCCTTTACCAATGTATTTAAATCTATTACAGGAATGTCCCCGCATACCTATATTCAGGAAATTATTAAAAATAAAAAATCATGAAATTATTGACCCCTATTATTTTTTTTAGTGTTCTGATTTCTCAGGCTCCTCTCTATGGACAGAAAATTTCTGATGACTCCCTGATGAAAATAGCCAATCACGAAATTTATAATAACCCTGATAAAGCTATAAATATTGGAAAAAAGCTGCTTCAAAAAGAAAAAGATCTGAGTAGATCAATTAAGATTTATCTGCTTCTATCCACAGCAGGAACTGCAAAAAGAAACTTTGATGAATCATTACAGTATATTTTGAAAGCAAGGGAGCTGGTTCAAAAAACAAATGATCCCAAAATACAGACCAGTTTTTTAATTGCAGCGGCTATGCAGTATCAGCAGATGGAACTTTTTAGTAAAAGCCTTGAAACACTGGATGAAGCAGATGAATATCGGGAAAAATTATCTGAGGATTCCTATTTAAAACATTTCGAAACAGCCAGAAGCTTTGCCTTACGGGGAATGATTTATAAGAGCCAGTCTAATCCCGAAATCGCTCTTCAGGAATTTTTGATCGCAATCAAAAATTTTGAAAAAATAAAAGAAAAAAATAAAACCTATTTTAATCAGAGTATCATTTATTATAATATTGGTTATTGCTACCTTAACCTGAATCAGCTTGAAAATGCAAGGACGGCCTTTATAAAATCTATGAGTTTGGCTGATTTGATCAAAGCTAAAAGTCTGCAAGCATTTGCACTAAAAGGCCTGGCAGAGATGAATAAACAAAAACACCAAAATCAGGAAGCTCTCGCACTGCTGGTTAAAGCTGAAACTCTTGGTAACGAAGCTGGAGATCTTACTCTGAATGAGGGGATATATAAAGAAATGGCTGATAACTATCTGGCCATGGGAAAAGCTCCTCTTTATCAGGTGTACAGTAAAAAGTATTTTGAAACGAAATTTAAAAGAGAGCAGAATGAATTAAGTTCCATTAATCATGCGATCGATGTCCATAATACAGAGACACAGAAAAAAAGCGAGAAAGTAATAACCCGGTACAACTATTTTATTACTGCTGCAATTATTATAGGGCTTTCAGTATTGAGTATATTTTTATATTTCGTTGTAAAAGTGAGAAAGCAAAACCGGAAATATCAGGATGAAATTCAAAAGCTTATCAGGTCGTAAATGTTCCAGTCTACATAATTTAATATAGCCTTAACCCAGAATATGAATGCTTGATTTGAGGGTTTTAAGCGGGAAAAGAAAGCGGGGATGGGTCCAAAAACGCTTGATAATGTAAGATATGATTAAATTGGAGCTGATCAAACCAGCTCCAATTTAATTTAGATAATATATTGATAACGAAATTAGCCGACAATCAATCTTTATTTTTTTAAGGAGTAGATTTCACTGCATCATACATCATCGAGTCTTTCTGCTGATTTGTGTAATCGTATTTGTAATTATAAAATGAAGATTCCCAGTCACCATAACCAACATTCGGAATGATAATGAATTTTTTACCGAAATCTTTTGCTGAATTTTTCACTGCCGCTGACCTTTCTGTTTCTGATTTTTTATCAAAAATATCCGCAAAATCCGCGAGATTATCACCTAGCAGTAATACAATATTGTAATTTTTAGCAATATCCTTTCTTCGGTTCTCTTTGCTGCTTTCTTTAGATCGAAGAATAAGGTTGGTGTCGTTCTGAATAGGGAAATTATACTTTTTTAAATTTTTTAGTGTTCCCGCACGTTCCTGTTCTATACGGTTGGTAACATAAAAAACCTGAATACCTTTGCTGGCAGCATATTGATAGAACTCCTGGGAACCTGTAAGTGGTTTTGCAATTCCTTTGGCAGTCCATTCTTCCCATGTCTTCTGATCATAATCTTTACCCATTTTTGAACGTTCCACAGCATAATAAGAATTGTCCAGAAAGGTCTCATCAATATCTGAAACAATGGCTAAAGGCTTCTCTGATTTCTGTGCTAAAGCTTCATCCAAACGGAATTTAGCAATATTATATGCCTGTAAGCAAAGCGCTTCATATTCAGCCGCTCTCTGCTGATAAAATGCAGCATATATTTTTCCGTGATGACCAAGGTTTTGATAAGGAGCCTCCTGAACAGAAGCTGTTGAAACCGGAGCTGTTGTTTTGCATGAGACAGTCAAAACAAGTAAACAGCTAGCAATAATGATGTTAAAATTTTTCATTGAATTTAAAATAGAGAGAGACAAAATTAAACAATTTGATTTTTACTGCAACTAAATATATTGGTTACTATACAAACGTATATTTTAAAATAAGATGAGAATATCTCTGCCTTCACTGAATACCATCTGATCGAAGGTGCAACTAAATTTTTGCATATAGATTTAATATTCAGGATGCAGCTCAGAGGGGTGAAGGACAGATCGTTTTTTCTATTCAGATTAACCAAACTTTTTGCTTAGCCCCCAACTTTTGCACCTGATCCACTTTTTCTCTATCAGTTCTGATCCAAAATCTTGAGAGTATAGTACAAAAAAAAGACTCACAAAATATTGTGAGTCTAAATAAAGTGAGCGCGAAAGGATTCGAACCTTTGACCGTCTGCTTAGAAGGCAGATGCTCTATCCAGCTGAGCTACGCACCCATTAAATAGTTTTGATAAAACTACTAAAACAGTCGGGGCGGCAGGATTCGAACCTGCGACCTCCTGGTCCCAAACCAGGCGCGATGACCGGACTACGCTACGCCCCGAATATATATAAAAAAAGCGGAGGGTAAGGGATTCGAACCCTTGCGACACTTTCGCGTCGACAGTTTAGCAAACTGCTCCATTAACCACTCTGGCAACCCTCCTTTTTGTTTATTTTTTAATGATCGTTGTTCCGTTATTGCGAGTGCAAATATAGAATAGATTTCTTTATTTACCAAATAAAATTCAAGAAAATTTTGTGTATTTTTGAAGTAATAAATCATTCAAAAACCAAACTGATGCGTAAAACATTATATATCATCGGATTAAGCACATTCGTTTTTTCATGTACTTCCCAGCAAAATGTGAAAAAAAATACTTACAAACCGAAAACCCCGGTAACACAGGCGAAACCGACTGTTCAGACACAGACCTCGGAAGCTCAGAAACCAAAAGTTGTATCTGATCATGGAGTAGACTTTTTTACTACCAATATAGCAGACCCGGCAAAAAATGATAATACAGCAAGCTACGGTTCTATAGTGTCTGCAAAACCGGCAGGATATAAAGTAGTGAAAACTTATTTTCCTGCTATTGCGCAGAATTTCAGACAGCGTTATTTAATATTACATTATACAGCAATTCCGGATGACAAATCTATTACCGTTCTTACTCAGCAGGCGGTAAGCGCTCATTATCTGGTAAACAACACAGGAGATAACGAGATTTACCAGCTTGTGGATGAAAACAAGCGTGCCTACCATGCAGGCGTAAGTTCGTGGAGAAATGATAAGAACCTTAATGATACTTCCATTGGGATTGAAATTGTAAATGCGGGTTATTCTACAGATGGTGCCGGTAAAAGAATATTTGCGCCGTTTAGTGATGAACAGGTGAGAAAAGTAGCTGCATTGGCAAAGGATATTGCTGCAAGATATCAGATTTCGCCAACTAATGTTCTTGCCCATTCAGATATTGCACCTACAAGAAAACAAGATCCGGGACCTATGTTCCCATGGAAAAAGCTCTATGATGAGTATCAGTTGGGAATGTGGTATGATGAAATGACAAAACAGAATTTTTTCACAATTGCACAGGCGGATTTCTCTACCAGGTATAGTGATCCTTCTTTTATCTTCCTTATTCAGACTGCATTGCAGAAATTTGGTTACGGACTGGATCTCAGCGGAAAATGGGATGACGGTACCAAGAAAACTATTGAAGCCTTCCAGTACCATTTCCGTCCACAGAATTATGACGGAATTATGGACGCTGAAACATGGGCAATACTGCAGGCTTTAAATCAAAAATACCCTGTAAAATAATTCAAATTAAAACGCATCGGTTAGATGCGTTTTTGCTATCTTTAAACGATCAAAAACAGTAAAATATCTGTAATGGAAAATTTCAGAAAAGAAAGTGATTTATTAGGCGAACTGAATGTGCCTTTAGATGCTTATTATGGGGTTCAGACACAAAGAGCTATCAACAACTTCAAAATTTCAGGACAGCTTTTGTCTTCATATCCGGATTTTATCAGAGGGTTGGCTTTTGTAAAGAAAGCAGCTGCAAAAACCAATTATGAATTAGGACTTCTGGACGAAAACTTGTATTTCAAAATAGCAGAAGCGTGTGATGAAATTGTAGAAGGAAAATATCATGACCAGTTTCCGGTAGACATGATCCAGGGAGGAGCAGGAACTTCAATCAATATGAATGCGAATGAAGTAATTGCCAATATTGTATTGGAAAAATTAGGGAAAAATAAAGGAGAATACGAATTCTGCTCACCTAATGACCATATCAACCTTTCTCAGTCTACAAACGATGCTTATCCAACAGCAATCAAAATGGGATTGTTGCAGATGAATATCGGACTTGTAGAAAGACTGGAGAAAATTATTGAAGCTTTCCGCGCGAAAGGAGAGGAGTTTCATGATGTTATTAAAATGGGACGTACGCAGCTTCAGGATGCCGTACCAATGACATTGGGACAAGAGTTTGAAGCCTATGCAGCCACTTTGGAAGAGGATATCTCCAAACTGAATAACAACGCAGGTCTTTTTGTAGAAGTTAATATGGGGGCAACCGCTATTGGAACAGGATTAAATGCTCCGGTAGGCTATGCTGTACTTTGTGCTAAAAACCTGGCTCAGATTACAGGCTACCCTATTGTTTCAGCACCCAACTTGGTAGAAGCTACGCCAGATACAGGATCTTATGTAATTTACTCTTCCGCTACAAAGCGTCTTGCCGTGAAATTATCAAAAATCTGTAACGATTTAAGATTACTTTCATCAGGACCTAGAGCAGGTTTCTTTGAGATCAATCTTCCTCCAATGCAGCCAGGATCATCCATTATGCCTGGTAAAGTAAATCCGGTGATTCCAGAAGTAGTGAATCAGGTTTGTTTCAAAGTATTCGGAAATGATCTTACAGTGACTTTTGCAGCAGAAGCAGGACAACTACAGCTTAACGTAATGGAGCCGGTACTTTCTCATGCAATCATGGAAAATATCAACTTCCTTTGCAATGCATTAGATACCCTTCGTGACAAATGTGTAGTAGGCATTACTGCCAATAAAGAAGTTTGCCTGAATATGGTGAAACACAGTATTGGTATTGTTACAGCACTTAACCCATATATCGGGTACAAACAATCTACACAGATTGCTAAAGAAGCATTAGAAACCGGGAAAAGCGTTTACAACCTTGTTCTGGAGAAAGGAATTCTTTCTCAGGAAAAGCTTGATGAGATTCTTGATCCGAAAAACATGCTGAAACCGCATAATAAATAATAAAAAAACAATAAGTGATAAATGGTTCAGTGAGTAATCATTTATCACTTATCATTCATCCTTTATACAATAATTCGTGAGGTTTTTAATTATAATTCCTGCCCATAACGAAGAAGAAAACCTTTCATTTACCCTTGATTCTTTAAAGCTGCAAACCTGCAAAGATTTTAAAGTCGTGATAGTGAATGACGGTTCTACAGACAGAACTCCTGAAATAATAAGAAAATATACAGAGACTGATGTCCGTTTTGGAACCATTAATCTTCAGAAATCTGAACATCAGCCAGGATCTAAGGTTGTTCATGCTTTTAAAAGTGGACTTCATACACAATCTACAGATGAATTTGATGTCATCTGTAAATTTGATGCCGATATCATTCTCCCGGAAAACTATCTGGAAACAGTTGCAAATGCTTTTACCCACAATCCGCAATATGGATTGGTAGGAGGATTGCTGTATATAGAAAAAGGGGAGAACTGGGTGTACGAAGGGAATTCTAATAAACATCATGTGAGAGGACCTATGAAGGCATATCGCAAAGAATGTTTTCTTCAAATTGGTGGACTACGGGAAACATTGGGTTGGGATAACATAGACTCTATTTTACTTGAAAATCTAGGTTGGAAAGAAATCGTTCTTCCGGAACTTCATGTAAAGCTGATAAAGGTAAAAGGTGCTGATTATACCATAAGACCAGCCGATTACTATGGCCGATACTTTTATTTTTTAGGATTACACAGGTTTCTCGCTTATATTGCCTCGTCAAAAGAAGCGATGAAAAGTAAATCTGTGGCATTTTTCTTTGATATTGTGAACGTTTATGAGAATTGCAGATCTAAAAAGCTGGAACTGAAGATTACAAAAGAAGAGCAAAAAGCCGTTAATGATCAACGTTGGAGAATGCTCAGGAAGAAATGGCTGAAAATGTAGTAAATTAGAGTTGCGAAAATAATTGAAAATAATATATTTAAATATTTTAAATTGAATATACTGTTATTCAATTCAGTAAAGATGAACTTTAACCCACTTAATAAAAAATAAAAACAGCTAAAACTTAATAAAATAAAGAATAATCATTTCAGTGAAAAGAATAGCCTACATAGAAATAGATACCCATGCAGAAATTGCCCAGGCTTTCATGGACATCATGGAAGATAATCAACATTTTGCCGTAGATTATTATTTTTCAAAAAGAATCAAAGATCAGATTGGTAAGCATGGTGAAACGGTATACCTGTCAGATAGTTCTATGATTTTGGATCAGCTGAAGACGAAAGGCTATGAACTTGTGATTATTGGAACAGTTCACCGTTATTTTAATACATTTCTGGCCGTTACTGAGAAATATAATACTGCCGTTATTACCCATAATCTCAATTTTACAAAAGCCTCAAAGCAGGATCTGATGAAGAGTATCTTCAAGGAAGATGTGATCTACAGGTTGAAACTTTGGTGGAAAGAAGGATTATTTTATTCGTCAGAAGTTTATCAGAAAGCAAAGCATCTTTTGGTACTGGATGAAGCTCTAGCTTCTGAAAAGTATCGCTTTTTTCCTCTTTTTTACACCAGAAATTTTGATAAAGCTAAAAATGAAAACTGGAGTGTCGTTATACCCGGCGGAGTTTCACAGAAAAGAAGAGATTATAATACTATTTTTAAAACCATTCAGCATTTACAGACAGATAAAAACTGGGAATTTATATTTCTGGGAAAAGCACAAGGTAATGAATTGAAAGCGCTTAAAAAATTATCTGCTGACGTGCCTGAAAATGTCCATATTACCTTTTTTTCAGAAAGAGTTTCTTCTGAAGACTTTGAAAAATGGATGCAGAAAGCAGATGTGCTTTGGTGTCCGATTCAGCTGGAAACAGTATTTTTCAGCTTAAAAGAGAGATATGGGATTACCAAAATGACAGGAAATCTGGGGGACGCCATCAATTATGGAAAATGGGCCGTTTTTCCTAAGAATTATCCGTCAAAACTTGAATTTATCCTTCCTGAAAAAGAAAATATTCTTGAACAGTGTAATGATCTTCCTGAAGTTGATTTTGACTTTCAAAAAACTTATGGAAAGGGAGGCGTGCAAAAAAAAGTAGAAAAGCTTTTAAATAATCTTATTTAAGCTTAAAAAGAACGTTTTTATTCTCTTTTATCTAAGAAAAATACCTTTTCTTCTTAAGCCTTACCCATACACTACTTAAACTTAAATACACTTTTAATAAACTTCATATTAAGATAATTCTCAATAGGGAATATTTTTGTGAAATAATTTCCAATATAGATCAGCACAAGTACAACGGAAGGTTTATAGATCAGATTGATCAGGTTGCTGTTAAAGTTCGGAAGTACTATGGCTACTGTGATAGCAAGAGTGCATATGATGGAAACAAAGATCATTTCAATGGTAAGTGGCGAAACTTTAAATACAATATAATTAAAAAGGATCTTAATCACATTGTAGATGGTAAGAGAAATAGCTGTAGATAAGGCAATTCCAATAAGCTTCAGGTCCGTGTTTTTAATGAAATAATAATTCAGTCCAATCGTTAAGCCTGCCAGTAAAAGCATTACCAGGATATTGAATCTGTAATATTTTGAAAGTGAAATAATATTTCCGTTGAAACCTGTTGCAAGATCTACCAAAACAGCAGAGCCCCAGATCCATACTACCGGCTCATACTCCCTGAGCATAGTTCCGTTTTTCGGCATAAACTGAGTCAGATAAGGAAATCCTACCATGATACAGGAGAATAAAACAGCTCCTAAAAAGTATAGCGATAAAGATGTTTTTTTGTGGAACCTGTCCAGTTCTTCCATATCCCCGTCAGCAAGTGTTTTGTTGATGATAGGAGCGGAAATGTTAAACAATCCCAGCTGAGGAATGGAAATCAATGAGATCAAAGCGTACAGCACAGAATAGATTCCTACCTCTTCCATTCCCATAAATTCTCCGATCATAAAGCTGTTGATCGCCAGATAATTTCCGAAAGTTCCTAAAAATCCAAAGAAGCTGTAGTTGAAAAAGTCTTTCCAGAAATCATTTTTCTTAAAATAATCCGTATTGAAGTCAAGCTGAATCTTTTCAAGCTTATTCGTATAATAAACATATCCAAAGAGCATTAATGCAAATATTCCGAAGAAAAAAGCAAATGCGATTTTCTGGGACAAAGCAAAATAATAAAAGAGGCAGAAGGCTCCAAGATTGGCTATTTTAGGAAAAAGATTATCGAAAATATTGGAAACTACGATCCTTTTGTAATTGGAGGTGTATTTATTAAAAATAGCACAGAAAGAAAGAATTAAAATTAATGGAAGAATCATTTCCTTGATCTTCCATGCCTCCGAGTGCTTAAACTTTGGGTAGAAAAAGGGCAGAACAAAAAAGACGGCTGTGAAAATGATAAAATTAATAAAAACAGTGAGCAGTGACAAAGACAGCATGTTCTGTTTTTTACCATCTTTTTCTACCTTGTGAAAAAACTTCACATTAGAATAAGAGATTCCCAATACAACAAAAGGAACCAGCATTTCAGCAGTAGGAAGAATGTAGCGGAGTTTTCCGTAAAATTCAAAGTCATTCGGGAAAATAAATATTGCAGAAACTGTGCCCAGCAAAAACCCAATATAACCGATAATGGAATATTTGAAGCCTTGTCTCGCTACTACACTCATAAGTCGTTTTAAATGTTTTTAGGTATAAAAATAATATTGTTGATGTACTGAGTTTTATTTTTTTCGTCGTTTGTGTTTTGCGAGATAATTTCTTCAGTAAGAGTCTCCAGGAGAAAGCTTTTTCTGTTCAGATATTTTGCTTCATATCCCCAACTCATCACTTCAGAAATTTCTTCCCATATTGGTGTCTCGTGGTGCCGTTGTTCCATTTCAACCATAAGGGTTGGAAGAAACTGTTTGATGGTTTCTCTGGCCCCCAAAAGAGTCTTTATTTCATTTCCTTCAACATCAATCTTGATGAAATCTAATCTGTTGAAGTGCTCTAGTGCCGCCCATTCATCTAACTTGATAACTTTTACTTTTTCAGTGTAGCTTTTTTCTTCACCCTTTTCCTTGTAGGAGGTATTTAAAGTGCCACGGGAAGCAATCGTTTTTCCGTTGATAATCGGAACCTTGAACTCGGCTACCGTATTTTCGTCAGAAAGTGCTAAAGGAAGTACCCGCATAGTCGGGAACAGCCTTTTTAGTCTTCTGTAGAGCTTTTTATTGGGTTCAAAAGCATACACGTGCTCATGATCCAACTTATCTTCCAGCTGGTAAAGAAAAGTTCCTACGTTTGCACCAATATCCAGTATTATGGCATTTTTAGAAAGGTATTCTTTGATCCATACCAGTTCCGGCTCTACATTACGTTCCGAAAAATTATCTTTATTAAGATTGTTTAAGCTCTTAAAATATCTTTTTTTGTAGAAATTCGGACTTATATATTGTAGCTTTTCTGCAATTTTTTGGTATAAAGACATCCTTAACTTTTTGACGAACAGCAAAGATAAGCAAAAAAGTAAAACTTATCTTAAAAAATGTTAATTATAATGAATTGATTTTCAGTGGGAAATGTTTAGGGTCTGTTTTGTAGAACGTTGCCCTTTATTGTATTTTCAATTTGTCACAGAGACGTCTCTGTACCGCAGACAACTTACTGAAAAGAGCTGCCCGATTTGTGAAATCTGTGGGTTGTTAAAAAATATCAGAAAATCATAGAAAAGGCGTATTCAGGAAATCATTGAAAGGTTTCATAAGTTTGAAAATCTTTGTCATGTTCTTTGCTGCATTTTTATCCAAAACCTCTTCGTCTTTTATCTGATATACCACAATGAAATTCTTAAGCTTTAAATATTCAGCCATTGGATCTTCTTTTTCAAAGCCCTGAGGTATTTTTTTGAGTTTATCTTCCTGATCGAGTTGAGGGAAGTGCTTTTTAAAATCTTTATGATTTAGAATTTTAAGAAAATCCTCGCCGTATAGAGAGATTTCTTTTCGTACCTCTTTTAGTGCAGAAGATTCAGGCATATAGATTCCTCCGGCTAAAAAAGATTTACCCGGTTCCATATGAAGATAATAACCTCCTTTTTGATTTCCTTTTCCCATTCCTAAGGATGCTCCGAAATTGGTTTTATAAGGCGATTTATCTTTTGAAAACCGAACGTCACGGAAAATTCTGAATAATGCTTTTTTACCATCAAGTTTAGCAAGATCTTCATCAAAACCGGACATTTCTTTTATCAGATCGTCCAGAAATGAAACCACATTTTGCTGAGATTCTGTATACAGGTTTTTATTTTCATTAAACCATTCGCGGTTATTATTTTTGCTTAGCTTTTTTAGAAAATCAAATGTTTTGGAAGAAATGTTTGCTGACATATTTTAAGAGATTTTTTTTCGTAATTCGTTTTACTGGCTGGAAGTTGGAAGAGTGTATTTCGTAAGCAATCTTTTTTCAAAGCACTCCCCACTCTGAATTTTCCATTATCAATTCTCAGCTGTTTACCAAATTTACAAAAACTATTCATATCTCAATGCCTCAATAGGATCAAGCTTAGAAGCTTTCAAAGCGGGGTAATATCCGAAAAACACTCCCGTCACAGCACATACGATAAACGAAATAATAATAGACGATTCTGTGATAAACGTAGGCCACAACAAGAAAAAAGAAACCAGTTCTGAAGACAGAACACCTAAAATTACCCCAAGAATTCCACCGGTAATACTGATAAGTACCGCTTCAATAAGAAACTGATAAAGAATATCTTTTCCTCTGGCTCCGATAGACATTCTCAGTCCAATTTCCTTGGTACGCTCAGTGACGGATACATACATGATATTCATAATTCCGATTCCCCCTACAATTAAGGAAATACCGGCAATGGCAGATAATAGTACGGTAAGAAGCTGGCTGGTAGAACTCATGGTAGAAATAAGCTCAGCCTGAGTTCTTACCATGAAATCATCATTACTTCCATCAACAGGAAGTTTATGTTGTTTTCTTAAAATTTCTGAAACCTGATCTGTCGCCTGTTGTGAAGTATTTTCATTCGTAGAAGCAGCATAAATGGTCTGAACATAGGTGATTCCTAAAAATCTTCTCTGAACGGTGTTAAACGGAGCTATAATCACATCATCCTGATCCTGTCCAAAAGCATTGGAACCTTTAGCTGCCAGAATGCCAATAACCTTCATGGGAACTTTATTAAATCTGATTATTGATCCTACAGGGCTTTCACCATTAGGAAAAAGATTGGCATAAACAGTTTGGCCCAAAAGACAAACTTTATTGGATGAAGAAACATCTTTTTTAGTAAAAAGACTGCCATCAGAATTATTCCAGTCTCTTATTTTAAAGTATTCTTCATTAACGCCCTGAAGCTGCGTTGGCCAGTTGTTCGGACCATTGATAGACTGTCCGTTAGTCTGTACTGCAGGGGAGACGTATGAAACATCCGGTGCACCCCTGGAAATAGCGTCAGCATCCTGTGGCTTCAGCGTCTGTAGCCCCGAAGCGCCAATTCTGGCCCCTCCGGAAACATTCACGTTACTTGATGGCCGTATGGTGATCATATTTGAACCCATCGAAGAAAGCTGGTCACTGATGCTTTTTTTTGAACCTTCTCCAATAGCGGTCATTGCAATTACTGAAGCTACCCCAATAATGATCCCCAGCATCGTCAAAAATGCACGAAGTTTGTTTCGTAAAAGAGCTTTCCAGGCAATTCTGAAGAGATTTAAAACATTCATTGCTTTTGGTTTTTAATTTAAACTATTTATAATCGTCATTGACAGGAAGGTTTTCCAGTGCATCTTTGGCAGATTTTATATTCTCATTTTTAACATCTTTAATGACTATGCCATCCCTTAGAGTGACGGTCCTGCTGCTGAAAGTAGCAATGTCGGGCTCATGGGTAACGAAAACTATCGTTCGGCCCTGTTGATTAAGATCCTGCATGAGGGCCATGATTTCATAGGAAGTTCTCGTGTCAAGATTTCCTGTAGCTTCGTCGGCAAGAATCATTACAGGCTCATTTACTAAAGCCCTGGCGATGGCAACTCTTTGCTGTTGTCCGCCTGACATCTGATTCGGAAGATGGTCAACTCTGCTTTCAAGTTTTACTGCAGCAAGTGCCTTTAGAGCCCGGTTGTGACGCTCTTCAGTAGAAACTTTTGAATTGTAGAGAAGAGGAAGTTCCACATTTTCTTTCGCTGTAGTTCTGGCCAGAAGATTGTAGGACTGAAACACAAATCCAATTTTTTGATTTCTCAAAACAGCTAATTCATCACGATCAAGGTTTTTGATATTCACCCCATCCAGAATATAATCTCCACCTGAAGGTTTGTCCAGGCAGCCAATAATGTTGAGTAAAGTGGACTTTCCTGAGCCGCTGCTTCCCATCACTGTCACGAATTCTCCTTTTTCTACAGAAAATGTTACCCCTTTTAAGGCGTGAACGGTTTCTTCACCCATTTTGAACTCTCTTTTAAGATCTATGATCTCCAGAATTTTTTCTGCCATAACCTTTTTGTTAGTTGAAAATTGAAAATTTAAAGTTGAAAATGGAAAATTGATATTAGAATGTGAATACTAAATTCAAAATCTTTTATCTCGGTCCACCGCCGCCGCCATTGCCACCACCGCTTTTATTGTTTCCGCCACTCCTTCTTTGCGGCATGAAAGGGCTTTTAGCCTGTCCGCCGGGGGTTTTTTTAGAAAGAACTTTATAGCCGGTAATGATTGTTTCATTTTTATCCAGGCCGGAAATTACTTGGATCTCCGTATCATTGTCCAGCCCTGTTTTTATCCTTTTACGTGAGATGGTACTGTCTTTAGCAATTATCCAGACTGCTGCTTCATTCTTTTTATCCATTCCTTTTCCTTGTTTTTTCCATTGTCCTTTTTCATGTTTTTTACCATTAGCAAAAGGTGAATTGACCTTGTATTTCTTAATAATGATACTGTCTGGTCTGAAGCTTGTCGCTGCCGCAGGAATTTTCATTACATTTTCTAAAACCTGAGTATAAATAGTAATATTGGCAGTCATTCCAGGCTTTAGCTTTAAACTGGAATTATCAGCATTAATAATTGTTGTATAATTCACAACATTCGACGAAACAGTAGGATGGAGACGTACTTCAGAAACCTGCCCTTTAAATATTTCATCAGGAAAAGCATCTACAGTGAAGGTAGATTTCTGACCTACTTTTACATTCCCAATGTCTGCTTCATCTACTGAAGCGCGAACCTGCATTTTGGTAAGGTCTTTGGCTATACTGAAAAGGGTAGGTGTGCTGAAACTTGAAGCGACTGTCTGCCCTTCACTTACATTTCTGTTAAGAACCGTTCCATCTATTGGTGAATAGATATTCGTAAGAGATAGGTTTTTATTGGCCGTAGAAAGCTGGGCTGTTACCGTACCTACCTGAGCCTTCGCCGCGTTATACTGATTGGTTGCATTGTCAAAATCGGCTTTACTGATGGCGCCTACTTTGTAAAGCTGTGATTGTCGGTTAATATTGATCTCATTATAGGCAAGATTGCTCTTTGCGTTTTGGAGATTAGCTTTATACTGTTCTGATTGATACTGAAGTAGGTCAGGATCTAAAGTAGCCAGAAGTTGCCCTTTTTTGACGGTAGAATTGAAGTCTACATAAAGACTTTTAATGATACCTGATACCTGCGTACCTACAGCAACAGTATCTACAGGTTGTACAGTTCCTGTTGCTGTGATAGAATTGGAGAGGTCTCCCATCTCAGGTTTCACCGTTTCCAGTTGTATTTTGATTTCTTTCTCTCTGATGAAGAAAAACCAGACTGCACCAATAGCAATGATGCCGCCCACAACCCAGTACAACCATTTTTTATTCTTTGTTTTCATAGCTTACTTTAGATTTATAGGGTTACCTGCATAAAATTCATAGATCTGTTTATTGAGTACTGCAGTATATTTAGCCTGCAGATAATTTTGGATAGACTGTATATAGAGCAATCGCTGCTGCTGAAGCTGTACATAGTCAATACTGCCGATTTTCATCTGGGCATTCATGATATCGTAGCTCTGTTTGTTGAGGTCCATTTGTTTGGATGCTGAGTCGTATTGTGACAATGCGTTCTGCAGGCTGATATAGGATTGCTCAACCTGTTGGTTAAGGACGGTTTTCGTATTCAATAAATCCAGATTGGCCTGTTCAATGGCAATTTTCGATTTTTCGACCTGAGTTTTATAAATTCTGTTGTTATAGATCGGAATTCCGAGACTCAGCCCGATTGGCATGTAAAAATTGGTGCCTAGCTGGTTAAAATAATTACCGTTTCCATACGCATAGTTGGTAGAAATATTTCCGGTAAGATTTAAAGTAGGCTGTATGGAAGCCCGGGCCATTTTTAAAGCAGTATTGGTATTTTCAATATTCAGTTCTCCGTATTTTACCTCGGGACGTTGATTCTGTGCCAGATCCTGAACTTCCTGTAATGATTTAAGCTGATTGTCCACAATGATGCTGTCGGGTTTTACAATCTGAAAATCATAACCAGAGGGCAGCTGCAGTATTTGTTTTAAATTAACAATATTGGTACGCAAAGTATTTTGAGAAGAGGTTAAGTTATACTCATCCTGAGCTACCTGTGCCTGGATCTGAAGGTAGTTTAGTTTTGAAATATTCCCTGCTGCATAAAACTGATTCCCTTGTTTTAATTGGGTTTGGCTTGTTTTCAGAACACCTTCAAGGGATATTATATTTTCCTGGGTCATCAGGATGTTTAAATAGGCCTGAGCAATATTTATCGTAATGTTATTCTGTGATTCCTGTACTGAAAGATCAGCCATCTGAACCAGCAGGTTTTTTGATGCTTCATTATTTTTGATGTAGCCGGCATGATAGAGGGTCATGGAAGAATTAGCTCCTATACTCTGTGCCTGAACACTGTTGAGTTGAAGACCATTACCTCCATTTAGAGCAAAAAGCCCCTGAGATACAGTTCCGTTCAGATTTGGATATTTGGCATCTTTTGCCTGAAGAAGATCCTGTTCGGCAGAATTTTTTGAAAGTCGCAGTGAATTGATAGAGATATTATTCTCTTTTGCATACTCTATACAATTTTCCAGCGTCCAGCTGGCTGGATAATTGGCCGACTGTGCAAATATTTCGAGCCCCATAAAAGTGAATGTCAGAAGGAAAAATTTGCGTTTCATGGTTTTATTTTTGAAAATTCATAAATAACACAGAAAAAATCAATCCAATTTAATAAAAAAAAATAATGTTTAACAACTTTTTAACCCAATGCTTGTTTTTTTGGATTTAATTTTCAAAAAATTAAAAATACATTAAAAGATTCTGAATTTAAGTTTGTATATTTAATACTTTATTCAAAAACAAATCAAATATTTGTTGTATCTTTGCAAAAATTTTAAAATAGTTAATGAATTTATTTACGGAAACCAATTTAAGTCCTGATATCCTTAAGGCAATTGGCGAACTGGGCTACGAAAGCCCAACAGAAATCCAAAAACAGACTATCCCTTTTATTCTTTCAGATATTCGCGACTTGATCGCACTTGCGCAGACAGGGACAGGCAAAACAGCAGCGTTTTCGCTTCCGATTTTGGATATGATTGACGATACGAGTCGCAAAATCCAATTATTGGTGCTTTGTCCGACACGGGAATTATGTCTTCAGATTTCGAAAGACATAAAGAACTACTCTAAGTACATGAAAGACATCAAAACTACTGCGGTTTATGGTGGAAGTAGCATTGTAGATCAAATGAGATCTTTGAAGGATAAGCCTCAGATTATTGTAGGAACTCCAGGAAGAGTAATCGATCTTATCAACAGAAAAGCGCTTGACTTTTCTGCCATCCATTGGTTGGTATTAGATGAAGCAGATGAAATGCTTTCTATGGGATTCAAGGATGAATTGGAAACCATTTTGAGAGAAACTCCGGAAACAAAACAAACTTTCTTATTCTCGGCTACGATGAACAAGGAAGTGGAAAGAATTTCCAAAAACTACCTTACAAAACCACACCGTATTTCAGTAGGTTCTATCAACGAAGTGAAGAAGAACATTACGCACGAATATTACGTGGTAGGGTACCGTCAGAAAAAAGAAGCATTGAAGAGACTTATCGATGCAAACCCTAATCAGTACTCCATTATCTTCTGTAGAACGAGAATGGAAACTCAGGAGGTTGCTGACTTCTTGATGCAGAATGGGTACGCAGCTGATGCTCTTCACGGAGATCTTTCTCAAGCGCAGAGAGATACCGTAATGAAGAAGTTCAGACTGAAGAACATTGATATTCTTGTAGCAACAGACGTTGCAGCAAGAGGATTGGATGTAAACTCTCTTACTCACGTTATCCATTTTTCTTTACCTGATGATCCTGAAGTATTCGTTCACAGAAGCGGAAGAACAGGTAGAGCAGGAAAAGATGGTATTTCAATGGCTTTGATTAAGCCTGAAGAAAGTAGAAAACTGAAGCAGATCAAGTCTGCAACGAAGATCGAAATCAATGAGAAATTCATTCCTACAGGAGAAGATATTATCAAAGCTCAGGTAGGTGGTGTTTTCGAAAAGTTATTAACAGAGCATGAAGATCTTTTCGAGTTTGATGATAGCCTGATCCCGGATCTAAGTAAGTTTACAAAAGAAGAATTGGTGCACCAGTTGCTACAGTTCCAATTGAAAGATCTTGCTTTATACTACAAAGACAAACATGATCTTGCTGAGCAGAAATTCAGCAGCAGAGATGATGATTACTCTAGAAGAGATCGTGGACGTGATAGAGACAGAGATAGAGGTCGTGACAGAGACAGTAGAGATAGCAGAGACAGAGATCGTGGAAGAGACAGAGATCGTAGTTCTAAGCCAAGAAGAAAAGATGAAAACATGGTTAGATTCTTCTTCAACCTTGGAAAGAAAGATCACTTGAAGAAACTTGATGTTTTAGATATTATCAACAAAGCTACTGGTGATGGGAAATCCAAAAAAAGAGCTGAGATCGGTGATATCGAAATCTTAGAGAAATTCTCTTTCTTCGAAGTTGAAAAATCGTTTAAAGACAATGTCTTAAGCAATATTCAATCAATGAAATTTAAAGGAAAAGATATGAGAGCTGAAGTGGCTAACTAATCTCTTTTCATACCATACAAAACCGGCAGCAATGTCGGTTTTTTTATTTGATATTCAGGTGATAAGCGAATGTTAACAAAACTTAATGTTATATAGTTTCACGTGCAATCCTTTTTTAGGAAATTTGCACTCGAATTATAAATACTAAAAAATGGGAATTGGTAATATTTTCCACGCTTTTCAACCAAAAGATAAAATCTTCTTTGTACTTTTTGAAAAGGTAACTGAAAATCTAGTTGCAATGTCTGAGGAATTCAATACAGGAATCAAAGATTTCGATCTTAATGACGATTCTATGTTGAAAAAAATGAGTGATTTTGAACATAAAAATGATGAGCTTACGCACGAGATCTTCGTTGAACTGGGGAAAAACTTCATTACACCTTTCGATCGTGAGGATATTCATACACTGGCAACAGGGTTAGATGATATCGCCGATTATATCTACGCTTCTACAAAATATATCTTCTTATACAAATCTCCGGAGATGAAGGCTTATTCAGACTTCTCTTTACTGATCCACAAAGCGTGTCTGGAAATTCAGAATGCAATGAAGAATCTTAAAGGATTCAAAAACATGGAGCAGGTAAAAGAAGCTTGTATCAAGGTAAACTCTATTGAAAATATTGCAGATGACCTGCTTTCCAACTCAATGGTAGAATTATTTGAAACCAATGATGCCATCAATATCATTAAAATTTCATCTGTACTTAATTATCTTGAAATAGTAACAGACAAAGCAGAAGATGTTGCCAACACGATTGAGAACATCATGATTAAATACGCCTAATACATAGCAAAAAATGGAATTTCCTATTTTACTTGTAGTTATTATTGCGTTGGCCCTGATTTTCGATTATATCAATGGTTTTCATGATGCTGCCAATTCAATTGCAACTATAGTTTCTACAAAAGTTTTAACTCCATTCCAGGCTGTACTTTGGGCGGCGCTCTGGAACTTTGCAGCTTTCTTTATTGCTGCTTATATTATTGGAGAATTCAAAATTGGTAACACAATTGCCAAAACAGTTAACGAGAATTTTATCACCCTTGAAGTTATATTTTCCGGCCTTATGGCAGCTATTGCATGGAATCTTCTGACATGGTGGTTTGGAATTCCCTCATCATCGTCTCATACGCTGATCGGAGGATTCTTAGGGGCTGCTCTTATGCATGCTTTTATGTCTGATTATCATGCTGTTACTCTTGCCCAGCCTAACTTAGGATGGTGGGAAACTGTAAAAGAAGCTGCCAATCAGGTAACCCATCAGAGTGTTGTGAAGTTTGATAAGGTGATTCCGATCTTCTTATTTATTTTCATGGCTCCGATCATAGGGATGATTATTTCAATTATTATTACTTTAATTATTGTTCACCTTTATAAAAGATCAAATCCTTATAAAGCAGATAAATCTTTCAAAAGACTGCAGTTGGCTTCATCAGCACTGTTTAGCTTAGGACACGGTTTGAATGATGCTCAGAAAGTAATGGGAATCATTGGAGCAGCGGTAATTTATTATCACGTTAATATGCTTCAGGATGCGCAGTATCTGGATATCCCTTCGGCAGAGCGTTTCAACTATTTTGCACAGCATTATATCTGGGTTCCTTTGGTTTCATTTATTGCAATTGCTTTAGGAACAATGAGTGGTGGTTGGAAGATCATCAAGACAATGGGTACTAAAATTACAAAGGTAACTTCACTGGAAGGAGTGAGTGCTGAAACGGCAGGAGCAATTACTTTGTTTATCACAGACCACTTCGGTATTCCTGTATCTACCACACATACGATCACAGGTTCTATTATTGGGGTAGGATTAACCAAAAGAATTTCAGCAGTAAGATGGGGGATTACCGTAAGTCTTCTTTGGGCTTGGGTCTTAACAATTCCAATCTCTGCAATAGTGGCTGCATTTACCTATCTTGTAGTAACTTTCCTTTTTTAAAATACAAAATCATATTATCATATAAACTTTGTCCGTTTGGGCAAAGTTTTTTGTTTTATAAAGCCTCGAAAAATTGTATTTTTGTTCAAATTATAAGATTTTATGGAATTTTTAGACAAATACCAGCAGATTGTTGCGGACGCCATTAACAAGTACACTTTTAAAGATAAACCTACGGAGTTATATGATCCGATGAATTATATCATTTCTCACGGTGGAAAACGTCTTCGCCCTATTATGGTGCTGATGGCATGTGATCTTTTTGGAGGTGATCTTAAAGAGGCGATCAAGCCGGCACTGGCTATCGAGTTTTTCCATAATTTTACGCTGATCCATGATGATATAATGGATGAAGCTCCTTTAAGAAGAAACAAGCCCACCATACACACTTTACACGGAATTAACGTAGGTATTCTTTCCGGAGACGGGTTGATGCTTAAAGCTTATAAGTTTTTTGAAGATCTTGAACCTGAAATTTTTAAAGCATGTATCAGAATCTTTACCCATACAGGACTTCTATTATGTGAAGGACAGCAGTATGATATCAACTTTGAAACTCAGGAGAATGTTACATTCGATGATTATATCAGAATGATCACTTATAAAACTGGAGTACTGAGTGCTTCTTCTTTTGAGATCGGAGCATTGATTGCAAGAGCTGATTTTAAAGATGCCAAAGCTATCTTTAACTTCGGAAAGCATATTGGAATTGCATTTCAGATCATGGATGATTATTTGGACGTATTCGGAGATCAGGCTCAGTTCGGGAAGAAACATGCCGGAGACATTTATGAGAATAAAAAGACCGTTCTATACCTGTTAGCAAGAGAACATGCTACAGATGAAGAAAGAAAAGAACTTGACTACTGGTATTCTAAAAAGACTGAAAACGTAGATAAGGTATACGGGGTAGAAAAAATATTCAGAAGAACAAAAGTTGACGAAAAAGCATTACGCCTGATCGAAAAACATAACGAAATCGGACAAAGCTATCTTAAGAAAATAGATATCCCTGAAGAAAAGAAAAAGCCATTCATAGAACTGGCAAATTACTTGCTGAGAAGAGAAAGCTAAATATAGGCAGCAGGGTATAGGTGACAGTTGGTAATCTACCTGCAACCTATTTCCTGCAACCTAATTCCTATACAATGAAATTCAGAACTGAAGTAGATATTCCCGCATCAGAAAAAAAGATAGAGATTGAAGATAAAATATTTTCAATAGGATCATGTTTTGCTTCTGAAATGACTGATTTACTGAAAGACGGGCAACTTCAGACCCTTAATAATCCTTTTGGAACTATTTTTAACCCATATTCCATCAATAATGCGGTAAAAAGGCTTCATGATTCCTCATTTTATGAAGAAGAAGAGCTGATTATCTATAATAATGAATACATTTCTTTAGATCATCACAGTAGTTTTGATACCCGGTATATTCATCAGACCCTGGATAAGATCAATAAAGAGATTGAAGAAGGGAATGCTTTCCTTCAGGAGGCAGACTGGATTATCATTACCTATGGATCTTCCTTTATCTATGAATTTGTTCCGAAAGAAAAACTGGTGGCCAACTGTCATAAAATTCCGCAGAAATTTTTTGAAAAAAGGCTGCTCTCCCATCAGGAACTTACCAGCTCTATTTATCAGACTGTTTTAGATCTTAAAGATATTTGTAAAGAAGGAGTACAGATTTTGTTTACTGTTTCTCCCGTAAGGCATACCAAAGACGGAATGGTAGAAAATCAACTGAGTAAATCCAAATTAATTACGGCCATTCACGAATCTATTTCGATGTTTGAAGACTGTCATTACCTCCCCGTTTATGAGATTTTAATGGATGATCTTAGAGATTACCGCTTTTACAAAGAAGACATGATTCATCCAAGTCCTCAGGCAGTTAATTATATTTTTGATAAATTTGGGAATGCTTATTTTTCAGGAGATACCCAAAATTTTATTAAAGAAAATTTTAAAATTATCCGGGCTCTAGAGCATAAGACCAATGATAAAAAAGATCCTAAATTTATTGAATTCAGAGAAAAATTGGATGAAAGGATTGAATGTCAGCGTAAGAAAGTAAAGCATAAAATATTTTAAATGATTGACTTTACCAGCATTGGCTATTTGAAAAACGGTAATGAAAGACAGAAAAGAGCTTACGAAGTTCTTACCCAATATAAAGTTCTTGAAAAGTTAAGGAATTATTCTCCGGTATTGGCAGGAACTATTCCCATAGAAATTGATATTGAGACCAGCGATCTTGATATTATTTGTGAAGTTGACCTCAGGTTTGAAGATGAATTTTTGAATGAGGTAACGTTAAGCGGGCTAATACCGGCAAATGCTGATTTGAAAATTGAAAATAGTAGGATTAAAGGGGAGAAAAGTATCGTTCTGAACTTCATGCTGGAAGAGTTTCCTATTGAGATTTTTGGTCAGAATAAACCTGTTACAGAACAGAACGCTTACAGACATATGATCGCAGAATACAATATTTTGCAGCAAAAAGGAGAAGAATTTAAACTGAAAATAATAGAACTTAAAAAACAGGGAATCAAAACAGAACCCGCATTTGGAATGCTGATGAATCTTGAAGATCCCTACGAAGATCTGTTAAAACAATAAGAAAATGATTGATACACATACGCATTTATATGCAGGAGAATTTGATGAAGATAGAAAAGAAGCTATTCAAAGAGCTTTAGATAAAGGAATTACCGAATTTTACCTTCCGGCAATTGATTCTGAATCACATGAGAAAATGCTGCAGCTGGAAACAGAATACCCTGGTCAGGTTTATTCAATGATGGGATTACACCCTTGTTACGTAAAGCCGGACTCATGGGAAAAAGAATTGGACATTGTAAAAAAATATCTTGATCAGAAACATTTTCCGGCAGTAGGGGAAATTGGTATAGATCTGTATTGGGATAAAACAACATTAGATATTCAGGTAAAGGCTTTTGAACAGCAAATTGACTGGGCGATAGAAAAAGATCTTCCGATTGTGATCCATACAAGAGACAGTTTTGATGAGACCTTTGAGGTACTGGAAAGAAAGAAACATCCAAAATTGAGAGGGATTTTCCATTGTTTTTCGGGAAACCTGGAGCAGGCAAAACACGCCATTGATCTGAATTTTATTTTAGGAATCGGTGGAGTAGTGACCTTCAAAAATGGGAAAATAGATCAGTTTTTACATGAAATTCCTTTAGATAAAATCGTTTTAGAAACAGATTCTCCATATCTGGCCCCCGTTCCGTACAGAGGTAAAAGAAACGAAAGTTCATATCTGGATTTGGTAGCCGGGAAACTGGTGAATATTTATGGAAAAGATTTTACTGAGATAGAAAGGATTACAACAGAGAATGCGAAGAATCTTTTCAGATAAAAAGTATTTTAAACGGTAAGATAAAGAAAAACCCTTTTCAAACATTGAAAAGGGTTTTATTTTTATTTCTTTCTGGTGAAATTCTTGTTCTTAGGTTTTTTTAAGCCGATTGAAGCCGTATTAGAAGGCTTTTTACGGTTGTTATTTGACCTTGAATTACTGCTGCTTGGCCCTTTTGGCTTGTCACCTCCTCCAGAAGAGGGTCTGTTATTGGAATCCCTTTTCTGGGCAACCAGATCATCAGTGTGGAACGGATGGTCTTTGGTTACAGGAATTTTCTTCCCAATTAATTTCTCCGTATTCTTTAAGTTTAAAAGATCAAGTCCGTCCACAAAAGATATGGAACTTCCTTCAGCGCCTGCTCTTCCCGTTCTTCCGATTCTGTGTACATAAGTCTCAGAAACGTCAGACAGTTCGAAATTGATGACGAATTTCAATTCATCAATATCAATTCCCCTTGCTGCAATATCCGTTGCAACAAGCACTCTTGTCTTTCCGGATTTGAAATTATTCAATGCATTTTGCCTTGCATTCTGAGATTTATTACCATGGATGGCTTCAGCTGAAATATGATCGCTTTGAAGTTTTCTTGCGATTTTATCAGCCCCGTGTTTCGTTCTTGAAAATACCAATACGGAATCTGAAATATCATTTTTCAGAATGTGGGATAATAAATTCAGTTTATTTTCTTTTTCAACAAAATAAACCGACTGTTTGATCGTATCTGCAGTAGATGAAACAGGGGTAACTTCTACTTTTATAGGATTATTTAAAATGGAATTAGCCAGTTTCTGTATTTCTCCAGGCATTGTTGCCGAGAAAAATAAGGTCTGCCTTCTTTGTGGTAAAAGCTTGATGATTCTTTTTACATCATGTACAAAACCCATATCAAGCATTCTGTCTGCTTCATCAAGAACAAAGATCTCAATATTTTTTAAACTGATAATGCCCTGAGCAATAAAGTCAAGAAGTCTTCCCGGTGTAGCCACCAATATATCAACTCCTCTTCTTAATGCAGCTTCCTGGTTTCCTTGTTTTACACCTCCAAATATAACAAGCTGTTTTAAAGGAAGGTATTTACCGTAAGCATTAATATTTTCTTCAATTTGGATAGCCAATTCTCTTGTAGGAGTAAGAATTAATGCTTTTATATGTTTATTGGATACTTTATTTTTGGATAAATTCTGTAGGATGGGGATAGAAAAAGCAGCTGTTTTTCCTGTTCCGGTCTGGGCACAGCCTAAAAAGTCTCTGCCATCTAATATATCAGGAATAGATCTTTCCTGGATAGGAGTCGGAGTTGTATATCCCTGCTCCTGAATTGCTTTTGCAATAGGTTCTATTAAGTTTAAGTCTGTAAAATTCAAATGAATTATTTTAAAATTTATATAAAAATTCCTTCTGTTTGAAAGAATTACATCCTGCAAAGGTAGTCTAAAAAAAATTAAAAATTTTAATTCTTCTATTTGACTTATTAAGGTCAGATGGTTTTTCCTGATAGAGGGTATTATATAATAAATGACCGCTCATACCTTAGCAGCCATTTGTCTTGTTATTAGGAAATAGAAACTATTTAAATTTATAACCTACACCAGCCTGCAGAAAGCCTACTTTTACAGGAACACCGTTTCCTTTATTGATTTCTATAAAATTAAAATGATATCTGGCGTCCACAAAGAACTTATCATTAATCTTGTATTCTGCACCCAGAAATGGAAAAAGATTTAAGGTTTTTATTCCATCATAATTACTTTTTTCAGTTCCGGTAATAGCATTGCTGGTTTCTGCTTTTGTTGAAATGTTAAATCCAAAGTTCATCCCTGCAGAAGCAGAAAGATTAGGAATAATATAATACTTTGCAGAAATAGGAACCTGAATCTGATTAAGGCGATACTCTACTGTCATATTTCCTACATTCACAACTTCATTTCCTACTATGGCTACTGCAGGATAGGCAATTTTACCTCCTAACTGAGTATAAAGAACTTCAGCCTGTAATCCAAATTTTGGTGATAAAGGTTGCTCGGCCACAATACCTGCATAGAAATAAGATTTTGAATCCAGTTTTTCATCAAAAAACTTCATGCTGGATAAAGAATAACCTCCTTTCACACCAAAGCTTACAGAGGATTCCGTTTTTGTTGATTGTTGGGTTTGTGCATTCATAAAAGCTGAAGCAGCAAGTAGTAAGACGAAAAAAAAGTTCTTTTTCATGTTTTTTTGAATTAATCGATTATTGTTTTCTAAAAAAATAATTCCTCCAAAATGAAGGAATTATTGCACAAAAATAATTTAAATATTTTAAAAAGGACTACTGTACCTTAGTCCATTCCTGATTTTTTCTTAAGTCTTCAAAAAAATGATATACTTCAGAAAGCTTTTCGCTGCCACGTTTTCCATAATCTTCTACATTTTTTTGTGTACCATCTGCAAAACTGATTCTTAAGTAAGAAGTTGAAAGATCTGTGATATTTCTTTTTCCATATTTGTCATCTAAACTTTTTACGTTTAGTCCATCCAGTAAACTGATCAGTTTATTATAGTCTTTTTCTTTGATGGTTCCAGTAAAAGTTCCTTCACGGGGTTTTGAAAACTCATCTTTTGAAGTTTTATTACCAAAATTAAAATGTTCTGCTTCAAAAACAGCAGTCCGGTCTGGGTTGATGGTTATTTTAAAAACAGGGCAGAATCCAAAACAGGGACCTGCCTGATATTCTATTTTAGTATATTTTGAATTTACTTTCTTAGACGTTGTACAAGAAAGTAAAAATACAAAAGCAAAAAGGGCTAGCAGATATTTCATAGTTTTTTCAATTTAAAAGAGTCTCCCAACAATTGTTCCAAAAGCAGTAAATACGGAACATTTGGTGGATATAAAAAATACAGCCCCAAGGAAAAACCTGAGGCTGTTTATATTTAGAACAGTAAATTAAAGCAGATTTCTATCCGTGTAGCTGCTTCCAGATTGCATCTTTAAGCTCCATAAGCCCTTCTCCTGTAACTCCTGAGAAGAACAGAGGCTGTTTGTTTTCCGGGAACTCAGCTGAAATTTCCTTTTTCAGTTCATCATCCAAAAGATCTGATTTTGAAATAGAAACAATGAAATCCTTATCAAGGAGTTCAGGGTTATACTCCTTTAGCTCATTTTCAAGAATTTTAAATTCCTGGAAGTGATTTTCAGAATCGGAAGGAATCAGAAATAAAAGAATAGAGTTTCTTTCAATATGTCTCAGGAATCTGTGTCCTAAACCTTTTCCTTCTGCTGCCCCTTCAATAATCCCGGGAATATCAGCCATTACAAAAGATTTGTAATTTCTGTAATCCACGATTCCAAGGTTAGGAGTCAGTGTTGTAAAGGCGTAATTGGCAATTTTTGGTTTTGCTGCAGAAACAGATGCTAAAAGTGTAGATTTTCCAGCATTGGGAAAGCCAACAAGTCCTACATCAGCCAAAATTTTAAGTTCGAAAACAATATAGCCTTCTTCACCATCCATTCCGGGTTGAGCATATCTTGGAGTCTGATTGGTTGAGGATTTGAAATGTTCATTTCCTTTTCCACCTTTTCCACCTTGCATCAAAATGATTTCCTGCTTGTCCTCAAGGATTTCTCCGATAATTTCACCTTCTTCATTTTTAGCGATAGTCCCAATGGGAACATCGATGTAAATATCAGAACCGTCAGCTCCGGTCAGCTGGTTTTTCGCTCCGTTTTCACCACGTTCTGCTTTTATGTGACGGGTGTATCGAAGTGGAAGTAAAGTCCATTCCTGAGCATTTCCTCTCATGATGACATGGCCGCCACGACCTCCGTCACCTCCGTCAGGACCTCCTTTAGGAATATACTTTTCACGGCGAAGGTGGGCAGAACCAGCACCTCCGTGTCCGCTTTTACAATGGATTTTTACGTAATCTACAAAGTTAGACATATAGTTTGTGTTGCGAGTGGCAAGCTATGGGCGAATTTTAAAACCCATATCCCGAACCTCGATTATTTAATTTTCTGTACCTCAGCGAAAAGTTTCTGGGAAATTTCATCAATTTCCCCTACACCGTTTACCTCTACATATTTCCCCTGCTGCTTATAAAGCTCGGCTACTTCTGCTGTTTTAGTATAATATTCTTTAATTCTGTTTTCGATGATCTCTACATTGCTGTCGTCAGATCTTCCGCTGGTTTTACCTCTGTTCAGAAGTCTTTCCACCAAAATTTTATCATCTACCACCAAAGCAAGACAGATATCAATCTTGTCATTCAATTCCTCTTTAACGATAGTTTCCAAAGCTTCTGTCTGAGCAGTCGTTCTTGGATATCCATCAAAGATAAAACCGTTGGTATCAGTAGGCTTTTTGATCTCATCAATCAGCATATCTGTTGTTACCTGATCCGGAACCAATTCTCCCTTATCGATATAAGACTTAGCCAATTTTCCAAGTTCCGTGTCATTTTTCATGTTATATCTGAAAAGATCACCTGTTGAAACCTGTTTTAAATTGAATTTTTCGATTAGATTCTGAGCTTGTGTTCCTTTTCCACTTCCTGGAGGGCCGAACAGAACGATGTTTATCATAAGTTTGATTCGCTGCCAGCCTTTAGCAATATACTGTTGGCTTTTAGCTTTTTTAAGTTAATATTTTACTTTTATTTCGATTAAATTTTAAAGCTAACAGCCAAAAGCCAGTAGCTAATGACAAGAATTAATGATTGATTTGTCCGTCTTCCAACTGATACAAATTTCGGAGGTTTCTTCCTAATTCATCATAATCCAATCCATATCCAAGTACGAATTTGTTTGGAATTTCCATCCCAATATAATCCAGTTTGAAATCCTTCTTGTAAATCTCAGGTTTCAATAAGAAACTTGCGAGTTTTACAGATTTAGGACGTTGTGTTTCCTTGAAATACTTAAAAAGACTCTCTACAGTGTTTCCTGTGTCAACGATATCTTCTACAAGAATAATGTGACGGTCTCTTACATCCTTTGTCAGTTCCATTTTCTGGTAAACAATTCCCGTGGATTCAGTTCCCACATAAGAACTCATTTGAATGAAAGCAATCTCGCATTCACCCGGGTAGTACTTCAAAAGATCTGAGAAGAACATGATTACTCCGTTCAAAACGCCAATGAAAACAGGAACTTCATCCTTGTAATCTTCATAAATTCTTAACGCTGTCTTTTTTACAATTTCCTGAATTTCGGCATCCTCTAAATAAGGAACGAAAGTTTTGTCGTGAACTTTAATGCTTTCCATAAAATTTTTAGTAGTTGGCAAAGTTACGGATTTTTGATTTTTGATTAAAATCTTTTTGTGTTTAATCCTTGATTTGTGCTATCTTTGTTCTTTCAAAACCCAAAAATACAGACATGTAGGATATAATTTCTTTCAGATTTGATCAAACGATAGCCAAAGAGTTATTGATGTTTAACTATTACTGAGAAAGAAATCATGATTTTACTACAAAATATGTCCTTTGGGTTTCCGGGAGGAAACCTGCTATTCAATCATATCAATTTAACAATACAATCTCATACCAAATCCGCTTTGGTAGGAAGTAACGGCATGGGAAAATCTACCCTGTTGAAAATTATTGCCGGTGAAATACAGCCATTAAGCGGAACCGCTAATGTTCAAGGGGATATCTTCTATGTACCTCAGATGTTTGGAAATTTTAATGTCCTCACCATAGCTCAATGTTTAAAAATAGATCAAAAACTAAACGCACTCCAAAAAATTACAAGTGGACATGCAGATGAAATTTATTTTGAAATATTAAATGATCACTGGGATATCGAAGAACGCTGTCAGAATGCTCTGGAACATTGGGGACTTGAAAATTTTCAGTTGAACCAAACCCTTGAAGGTTTAAGTGGCGGACAAAAGACCAAGGTTTTTCTTGCGGGAATTCAGATCAATCGGCCTGATATCGTCATTTTAGATGAGCCAACCAATCATCTTGATCTTGAAGGAAGAAAGTTATTATACGATCTTATTGATAAAACAGATGCCACCGTTGTTATCGTAAGCCATGACAGAACTTTGCTCAATCTTGTTGATAGCCTGTTTGAATTAAGCAATCAGGGAATTGCAGCCTATGGTGGAAATTATGATTTCTATGCGCAACAAAAAGAAGTGGAGATGGAAGCCTTACATAGTAATATCCACGCAAAAGAACGGGCACTGAAAAAAGCAAAAGAGAAAGAACGAGAAACTCTGGAACGCAAGCAGAAGCTGGATGTAAAAGGAAAGCAAAAGCAGGAGAAATCCGGAGTAGCGAGAATTATGATGAATACTCTGCGGAACAATGCTGAAAAAAATACATCAAAACTGAAAAGCGTTCATGCTGATAAAATAAGTGGTATTTCGGGTGATCTCAGGGAACTGCGTTCTTCTTTAAAGAATGCTGATCAGATGAAAGTGAATTTTAGCGATTCGGGTTTACATTCCGGTAAAATTTTAATTGCAGCTGAAAATATTAATTTCAGTTATGGAAGAGGAAAGCTTTGGCAGAATAATCTTAGTCTTGAGATTTTGAGCGGTGACAGAATTTGGATTAAAGGGGCCAACGGATCCGGGAAGACTACCTTGATACAACTCTTGCTGGGAAGTATTAATCCTTCTGAAGGCAATCTGACTAAAGCAGAATTCAGCAGTATTTATATTGATCAGGAATATTCCCTCATAGATAATGATTCAACTCTTTACGATTTTGTACAGACTTTTAATGATAGTGCAATGCAGGAATCCGATGTGAAAACTTTATTATCAAGATTTCTTTTTGGAAAAGATACCTGGGATAAAAAATGCGGAGTACTGAGTGGAGGGGAAAGATTGAGATTATTGCTGTGCGGACTTTCCATCAGTAATAAAGCACCGGATATGATGGTTCTTGATGAGCCTACGAATAACCTTGACCTGCAAAATGTGGAAATTCTAACAAATTCTGTTAAAGATTATCATGGGACACTGCTGGTGATTTCGCATGATGAGAAGTTTCTGGAGGAAATTGGAATAGATAGGGAAGTGATGTTGGTCTAATTTTAAATGTGGACGTACAATGTGGCTGTTGGACCCTTATTAATACACTTTTTTATTTCAATATGAGCGGACTCTGACCCAAAGCTTAAAAAAACAAATTCTGGAAAGTAATTTAGACTGACCGGGATTTTTATTTCTATGATTAAATTGTTTACTTCTTTGTTTTCTTAAAGGCATCAAGGTAGATTTTCTTAATACTGTTTTTTTCTTCTTTTTCACTGATGTTTTCAAGAGCAGAAAGCAGTGTCGTATTATGTGATGTTTTTAATTTCAAAATTTCACCCAATGCAAAAGCAGCGCTCCAGCGTACCACAGTTCCTTCATGTTCTGTATTGGAAGAAAGGTTTTTAATTGCCTGATCCAGATTTTCAGTGAATAAATGGGCCGTATTGCCGATTACTTTTGCACTTTCCCATTTTATTCTGGGTGCTTTCTCAGTAAGAGAATTGATTACGAATAAGAATACACTTTCATCGGCAAGATCAGGATTTTCTTTTGTTGCATATTCTAAAGCTTCGATGCATGCAGCCTTCACTGGATCTTTTGACTTCTCTGCGAAAGCAATTAATTCATCAGTTGGTAAATATTTTTCTATGATCCACTGGCTCATGACTTTAGCTTTTTCCTTTGATTTTATTGTTTTGTCTTTAAATAGTTCTTCTAGGGTCATGATGGTTATTTTGATTTTCCTGCACTCTAATTTAGAATTCTTTTTAAATGTAAAAGTGTATTTAGAAATGCTTAGAAATCCACTTATATATTCCATCCAAAACTTCTTCCCGTATCTCCTCATTCAGAATCTCATGGCGCATTTCCTGATACATATGTATCTCTACATCTTGAAAACCATCAGATTTTAGATTATTGACCGTATGCATTACGCCTTTTCCAAAATCGCCGATCGGATCATTTTGTCCGCTTACAAAAAGGAAGGGAAAAGATTGAGAAATAGAAGTAGCCCAATTTTTTGCCGTAGCCCTTTTATAAATCGTGAATAAAGTATAAAAAGCATTATTGGTAAAAGGAATTCCACAAAGTTTATCCTGCTCAAAAGCTTTTCTGTTTTTGGGATTTATACTGAGCCAGCTGGTATCACTGAAATTTTTGTCCTTTTTAAAATGTTTGTTATTGACCGTGGTGAAAACAGAATTTAAGAAAGTACGGTATTTAGGAGCTATGCTATTCGCTAATGATAAATAGCCTCTTAATAGGTCAATACCCGGTATAGGTCCGCCGGTTCCTGTAATGATAGCTCCTGAAAATTTACCGCTTGCTTTTTGCAGAAGACATCGGGTAATAAAAGAACCCATTGAGTGGCCAAGAATGAAGTGTGGAACATCCGGATATTGCTTTGCAAGATAATCAGCCATTGTTTCGGCATCTGAAATAAGCCTTTCATCAGGTTTTTCAAGCTGGAAGAAACCAATGTCTTTTTTATCCTTTACAGATTTTCCATGCCCAAGATGATCATACGTTAATACAGCAATTCCATGATTAGAAAAATAGGCAGCTATTTCTGCATATCTTCCGCTGTGTTCCTGCATACCGTGAACAATGAGCAGCGTGGCTTTGGCTGTTTCAGGTGAAAACAGAGTATAGAAAAGCTGGGAATCACTGTTTATTTTTGAGGGAAGGTATGATGATGTTTGGGATATTGGCATAGGAACTTTTTTAAATGCTAATCAAAGATAGGGAATAAGGAATTGTGATGAACAGAAACTATTCCTCTTTTTTTATTGATATTGCCCATAATCTTTTATCCATATTATATTTCTTTTCTACACTTAAATTTGTAATAGTCCAACCAAAATCAGTCTGGTTTTTATCAATAAGTTGTAACGTGTAAATTTTATCCTTTTCAAAAAAGTGATCACCATAAAAATCAGGACATTTTACTATAATAGGAATTTTTTTATCCGTATAATTTTTTAGGTCTGAGTCAATAATTTCAAATTCCATAACTGTAGCATAAGTGATATACCCACAACCTGGATGAGAAGATATATTACTTATTATTTTTCCAGTTAGCTTATATTTTCGTTTTTCTATTCTTTTGGGTGAAAAACTCAAAGAAACTCCCAGAATAAATATAAAAAAAAGAAGATAAATATTTTTCATTGGAATTTTAAATTGTATTAAGTTTCTTTAGAAAGTATTAAGGTAATTATTAATCACTGCAAATAGTAAATTTAAAAATAATTGATGTCACTATTTTTATTCAGAAAAATAGGTGTGATAAAAAATAGAGGCCTAAAACGAGAATAATATATTAATACTTTTCTTTTTCATGCAATAAATCTTTAACTTCTTTATCATAGTCAAACACCTGATTGCAATAGCCTAAATAATAAATTTTGATATCATAATTACAAAGTTGTCTATAGATCAAATATAATGTAATTTTTATAAGAATATAAAGTGATTTTCACCCCGACTAAAAATAAATATCCCCTATAATTTGGCCGTCATTTTTTTTCAGAGTAATTTTGCATGAATCTAAAAACAAAAGTAAAATATGTCAACTTATGTAGTTGTAGGTCTTCAGTACGGAGATGAAGGCAAAGGAAAAATCACGGATGTTTTATCAGCTAAATCAGACTATGTAGTGCGTTTCCAGGGTGGAGACAACGCTGGTCACACGGTTTATGTAGGTGATGAAAAATTCGTTCTACACCTTCTTCCTTCAGGAGTTCTTCAATGCAAAGGGAAATGTATCATTGCGAACGGAGTAGTGGTAAACCCTAAATCTTTTATTAGAGAAGTTGGTCAGATTGAGAGCAAAGGCTTAAGATCAGATCATATCTTTATCAGCAGAAGAGCGCATGTGATCATGCCTTACCACATCCTTTTGGATACTTACCGTGAAGAAGAACACGGAGGAACTCAGATAGGAACTACCAAAAAAGGAATCGGACCTTGTTATGAAGATAAAATCGCAAGAGTCGGAATCAGAATGGTAGATCTTTTAAATCCTGAAATTTTAAGAGATAAAATTGAGAAAAACTTAAAAGTTAAGAATTCTCTTTTTGAAAAATATTACGGAAAACCAACATTAGACGTTGAAGAAATCTACAACGAATACTTAGCAATCGGAAAAGAGCTTCAGGACAGAATCGTTGATACTGAATTAGAATTGAACGAAGCCATCAGAGATGGTAAAAACGTTCTGTTTGAAGGAGCGCAGGCTTTAATGCTGGATATCGATTTCGGAACATATCCATACGTTACTTCATCTTCTCCATCTACAGGAGGAGTTTGTACAGGAGCAGGAGTTCCGCCAACTTCACTTCAGAACCTGATCGGTGTTGCAAAAGCATACTGTACAAGAGTAGGAAACGGACCTTTTCCATCTGAACTGGATAACGAACTAGGCGAGAAAATCAGACAAATTGGTGGTGAATTCGGAGCTACAACCGGTAGACCGAGAAGAACAGGTTGGTTAGACCTGGTTTCTTTAAAGCACGCTTGTATGATTAACGGGATCAATAACCTTGTCATTACAAAATTAGATGTTCTTACAGGAATTGAAAACCTTAAAATCGTTACTCATTACAAAACTGAAGATGGAAAAATTATTGATTATTTCACTTCATCAACAGAGAAATTATACAACTACGAACCAATCTATCAGGATCTTCCAGGTTGGGATGAAGATATCACCAAAGCTAGAAGCTATGATGAACTTCCGGACAATGCGCAGAAATACATCGAATTTATTGAGAAGTATTTAGGAATTAATGTATATCTTGTTTCTGTAGGACCGGAAAGAAGCCAGAACATCATCAGAAAAGAATTATTCTAATATTCTTAGAAAATAAAATAAGAAAGAGACTGTCACATGATAGTCTCTTTTTTTTGTTTAAAACCCCAGTAAGAATTCTGTGATTCCTGACCTGCCCTCATTAAAGATGATTATAATTTCTCCTTTAAAGAATTAAAAACAAAAAACAGATACTTACTACATAATTCTCTATTTAAAAATGTTAAATTTTAAACTTTATCATAAAATTTTCTAATATTATGTTGTTTTGGTAAAATTATGGCAGATGTTTTGATATTGAAACATTGCTTATCGATAACAACTAACAGATTAATAATCTATTTTTTTTTAACAGTTTAAATAGTAGTAGTGATGAAACACCTGAACCAAAATCAAGAATTTCGCTTCAACGAAGTTCTTTTTGAGCACCGAAACAAAGAATATGGTGCCTATGCATTAAGAAACGAATCCGATAGAATATTAACCAAAGCACTTTTTATAGGAGCGAGTTTAATGGCTGCAATATCCATTACGCCGTTTGTGATTTCTGCATTCAAAACTACAGAAGGATCTACCATAATTTGTGAATATCCAGGGCCTGTTGATCTCAAGGATGTTGACAAAACAGAAGAACTTCCATTACAAGTTGTAAAGCCGACTCCTCCGCCTCCCGCCGTAAAAACGTTTGATAGTACAGTTCCTACACCATCAAGTACGGCCAAGGATAATTTGAAAAAAGATCCCGTTCCTGATGATGCTGTCGCGGGCTTTACAGACCACTTTAAAGGAGAAACGGTAATACCTAATACACCAAGTGTTCCCCATGTATCAGTAGGAACAGGACCGGTAATTACTACGCCTCCTCCGGTAATTCCGCAGCCAGTTGATAAAAATAAAATTGCAGAACCTGGAGAGCTTGGGTCTGAAGCTAGTTTTGCAGGGGGAATAGACTCCTTCAGAAGTAAAGTGATGAATAACTTTGATGCTTCAGGATTTGAATCAGAAGACGTGGTGAAAACTGCCGTTACATTTATTGTAGAAATTGACGGAACGATATCAGGGGTAAAAGCTAATGGAACTAATGCCGACTTTAACAATGAGGCGGTAAGAACAATTAAATCAATCTCTAACAAGGGAAAATGGACTCCCGCCAAAAATAAAAAAGGCGAGTTTGTAAGAAGTTATTTTAAATTTCCGATCTCTATGAAGTTTGATTAATTGATCCTGAAAACAAAAATTAAATAGTTATCCACAAAGATTTTTTTTTGTGGATAATTTTTTTAATAGTTAAAATGCTTATTAACAGTATTTTAACTCAATTTTAATTTTCACCATTCATCGGGAGCAAAGAAAAAAGTGTATTTTTGAAACTTAAAGTTCGAATAATGGCAAAAATCATAGGTATTGCTAATCAAAAAGGAGGTGTTGGTAAGACAACTACCGCCGTAAACTTGGCAGCAGCATTAGGAGTATTGGAGAAAAAAATATTAATCATCGACGCTGACCCTCAGGCGAATGCTACATCAGGTCTGGGCGTGGAAGATGTTCAATACTCTACATACAATCTATTGGAGCATAGTGCAGATACCAGAATCTGCATCAAGAGAACTACGACTCCCAATTTGGATATTATTCCGTCACATATTGACCTTGTGGCGGCAGAAATAGAACTGGTAGACAAGGAAGACCGTGAATATATGCTTAAAAAAGCATTGGCCAGTGTAAGAGATGATTATGACTATATCATCATCGACTGTGCGCCGAGTTTAGGTCTTATTACAGTAAATGCACTTACTGCGGCAGATTCTGTGATTATTCCCATTCAATGTGAGTACTTTGCATTAGAAGGACTTGGGAAACTTTTAAATACCGTTAAAAACGTACAGAAGATCCATAATAAAGATCTTGGAATAGAAGGTCTTCTTCTTACCATGTATGACAGCAGATTGAGATTGTCTAACCAGGTTGTGGAAGAAGTGAATTTACACTTCCCGGAGATGGTTTTTGACACCATTATCAGCAGAAACGTAAGGTTGAGTGAAGCACCAAGTTTTGGAGAGAGCATCCTGAATTATGATGCCGAAAGTAAAGGAGCTGTTCAGTATATTCAGTTAGCTGAAGAGGTTCTTTTAAGGAACGAAAATTTAGTAAAAAATTAAATTAATAATAAATGGCCAATATAAGTGAATGTTAGCCATCACTTATCAAACATCATTTATCAGTTATATCTATGAAGGACAAAAAAAGAGCTATGGGACGCGGTTTGGGCGCCATTTTAAGTGCAGAATCCAAAGCAACGGTCAATTCAGCTACCGATGAGGGAGCAGATAAGTTTGTAGGAAACATTGTCGAAGTTGCGCTTGAAGATATTTATCCGAATCCGACGCAGCCGAGAACTTATTTTGATGAAAAAGCATTAAACGAACTTGCACAGTCTATCACAAACTTAGGAGTGATCCAGCCGATTACCTTAAGAAAAGACGGTGAGAAATTCGAAATTATATCAGGGGAAAGACGTTACAGAGCAAGTAAAATTGCAGGCTTTACAACTATTCCGGCATATATCCGTTTAGTAAACGATCAGGAACTTCTTGAGATGGCTCTTGTTGAAAACATTCAGAGAGAAGACCTTGATGCTATCGAAATTGCCCTGACTTATCATAGACTTTTGGAAGAAATCGGGCTTACTCAGGAGAATCTTAGCCAGAGGATAGGAAAAGACAGAAGTACGATTACCAATTCAATCAGATTATTAAGATTGAATCCGGATATTCAGAATGCTATCAGAAGCGGCGAAATTTCTGCCGGACACGGAAGAGCAATTATCAGTGTTGAAAGTGAAGAAGATCAGCAGGTTTTATTTGGTCTGATTATTAAAGAAAAATTAAACGTTCGTCAGGCAGAGCAGGCTGCTGCTGCATTGAAGAACCCTAAATCTCCGGCTGGTAAAAAAGCAAACGTGGAGCTTTCTAACAATTATAAAAGAGCCCAGAAGACGATCGCAGATATCCTGGATATAAAAGTGGAGATCAAAGCTTCTGGAAACGGTAAAAAAGGTAAAATTGTTCTGGACTTCAAAAATGAAGAGGAGCTGGAGTATATTTTATCTCATATTAAATAATGAAGAAAATATTTTTCACATTTTTCTTGTGTATTGCCGCAATGGCCTACTCACAAGTGAAGCCAATTGATACTGTTCGGATGCCGGTCCCTCCGAAAGAGGAAATCCCTGCTTTAAAACCGGGAAAAACAGAATCCAAGATTATTGCAGATCTCGAAAAAGCCAATGGGCCTACTAAGAAAACGGTAAAGCTTAATCCTACCAGAGCTGGATTATACTCAGCTGTTTTCCCAGGATTAGGACAGTTCTACAATAAAAAATATTGGAAGATTCCAATCGTTTGGGGAGCTGTAGGAGCCGGAGTAGGAATTGCAATTTGGAATGATAACCAGTATAAAAAGTATCGTGAATACTATGTAGCGAAACTGAATGGTACGCCCAATGAATTTGTAGACAGCCACCCCTGGCTGGATAAAGTAGCTTTGGGAAATGCACAGGACAGATCCAAAAGGCAGAGAGACTATGCTATAGCAATTACAGGATTAATTTATATTTTGAATATTGTAGACGCCGTAGTAGATGCACACCTTTACGAAAGCCGTCATGATCCGGATCTTAGTTTTAAACCATCCATTATTCAGGATCAGTATGGATATGATGCGCCAAAAACAGGATTTAGTTTAAGCTATAGATTTTAGTTAAACATTTAAACAGGTAGCCGTAAGATTTGTACGGTCAATTATAAAAGAAAAGAGCATATGAAAATAGCATTAGTTGGTTACGGTAAAATGGGGAAGATCATTGATGAGATCGCACAAAAAAGAGGTCATAAAGTAGTGGCCCGCCTGAAGGAGACTCCAACTGCTGAAAATCTTAACAACCCGGATGTTGTGATTGAATTCTCGCTGCCGGAAGTTGCATTTGAAAATATTAAAGCTTGTCTTGAAAATAAAATTCCTGTAATCTGTGGAACGACAGGATGGCTGGAGCAAAAAGCAGAAATAGAAAAACTGGCTGTAGAAAATAATACAGCTTTCTTATATGGTTCAAACTTTAGCTTAGGGGTCAATTTATTCTTCGCCTTAAACGAAAAGCTTGCGGGTCTTATGAAAAACGTTGATGAATACAATTGCCAGCTGGAAGAGATTCATCATATCCATAAAAAAGATGCCCCAAGTGGTACCGCTATTTCCATAGCAGAAGGCATTATTCAGAATAATCCGAAATTTGATGCTTGGAAACTGGCAGAAACAGAAGGGAAGCAGCTAGGTATTTTTGCCGTACGTGAAGATGAAGTTCCCGGAACTCACAGCGTATACTATAGAAGTGAAGTAGACGAAATCGAAATCAAACATACCGCTTTCAACAGAAACGGTTTTGCATTAGGAGCCGTAGTTGCTGCCGAATGGATTAAAGATAAAAAAGGAAACTTCGGAATGAAAGACGTTTTGGGGCTTTAATTTGTAACAAAATCTTTAAATTGCATACCAATAACAGAAAATGATGAATAGTGAATTGTAAATAGAGCGAAAGCTGTGATCATTTATTACTCATCATTTATCATTTATATCATAAGAATAGGCACAAAAAAACTATGAATTATTTTTTAACGTATACAGTGTATGTCCTCATTTTATCCGTATTAATGGGGATTTCAACTTGGAAGCTGTTCAAGAAAATGGGGTATAGCCCCTTGTTCGCTTTTATACCTTTCTACAACTATTTCATTATCCTGAAGGAAACCAAACATCCGAAATGGTGGGCGATTCTTTCATATCTTCCGATTGTAGGACCAATCATGATGTCTGTTTTCCATCTTTACCTGGTGAAGAAATTTGGAAAAACTCTTTTTAAAGATCAGATTCTTACCGTGATCCTGCCATTTATTTATATGGCGGTTATCAACTATTCCAAAGATCTAGAACTGGAAGATGAAAATACAAAAAATCTTTTTCTTACCGATGAAGAGGTAAGCGATCAGAAGAAAGATACATTTTTGGGATCTATCACTTTTGCAGTCGTTTTTGCAACCATCATTCACGTTTTTGTAACACAGCCTTTCGGGATTCCTACAGGATCTATGGAAAGAACTTTATTAGTAGGAGATTTCCTTTTTGTAAACAAATGGAGCTACGGATACAGATTGCCAATGCGTCCCGTAGCCATACCTTTCCTTCAGGGAACAATTATGGATACTGGGAAGAAGGGAAATCCAAAAGATGATCCGAAATCTTATGTAGACGCAGTAAAATTACCTTATACAAGAATCTTACAATTCAATAAACCGCAAAAAAATGATGTAGTTGTGTTCAACTATCCTCAGGATTCCGTTCATACAGCGATTGACAGAAAAGATCCTTATGTGAAAAGATGTGTGGCTACAGCAGGTGATACTTTTGAAATGAGAGCCGGAAGACTTTTCGTAAACGGAAAGCCGGAAGTAGTTTTAGGTGATCAGGAGGTTCAGCACAGATATATTGTAACAACGGACAGCCAATTAGATATTCCTTCATTATATAAGGCCTATGGTTTTTTACCAGTTCAGGAATTTCAACAGGATAACGGAAGTTATGTTTATGGTTTTCAGGGGTTAACAGATAAAGTAGCTAAAGAAATTAAAGAAATTCCTCATGTGACCAACATGACAGAAGATATTTCTGTAAAAGGAGAAGCTGCTGTATATTACAGAGATCAGGCTAAAACAAAAATTGATACAACCCAATCTATCTTCCCAATCAACAAGCCATGGAATCAGGATTGGTACGGGCCGCTTAGAATTCCTAAGAAAGGAGATGTTGTTGCTATCAATAACGAAACTCTTCCAATGTATCAATGGGTTATTTCCGAATATGAGCACAACAGTTTAGAGAAAAAGAACGGAAAGATATTTATCAACGGAAAAGAAGCCAATCAATATACAATTCAGCAGGATTATTATATGATGATCGGGGATAACAGAGATGCGTCATTAGATGCAAGATTCTTTGGTTTCGTTCCGGAAGAAAATATCGTAGGAAAGCCGATGTTTACATGGATGAGTATTCAGGGAGCGTTTGCAGACAGCAGTTCTACTTATCAGGCTCCGTTCAAAATCCGTTGGGAAAGAATGTTTAAAGCAACCAATACAGGAGAAGCAAATAAAACTTCTTACTGGTGGATTGCAGCAATGATTCTGATACTATTCTTCGGATGGGAATATTTCATGAAGTTATTTAAAAAGAAAAACACAGAAGAATAGTGTTTAAAAATAAAATATTTAATAGAGTCCTTTTAGCAGGAAGCTTTATTGTAACTCTTTTTATTATTGCAAAACTCTCCGGGGTTTTGCAATATGCTTTTGTACCCCAGGCGGGAAACGAACCTACCATCAAAAGAAAGTCGTTCGTTTTCATGAGTAATATTCTGCCTTATGAGAAATTGACCATGCTTGCCTACAATCAGAATAACCAGAACTATCCCGGAGGAGTATATCTGCAGAGACTGATAGGAGAGGAGAATGACATCGTCCTGATTAAAGATGGGAATTTATACATTAATAATGTTTTAATAGATCAATTTAACGTTAAACATTCCTATAAAATAGATCGTGCATATGCCAATGATCTTACCCTAAAAGGTCTTGATGATCATGAGATATTTCAAATGAATGAAAACGACTTCATTACCCAGTTGAGTGATAAAGAACTTAATAACAGTTTTACCTACGAAAGATTTATCAATCAGGCTCCCGATCAGGATATTAATAAAGTGTATCACAAGAACTGGACCGCAGATAACTTCGGACCTCTGCGAATTCCGCAGGGAAAAATGTTTTTCTTAGGAGATAACCGTAATGCGAGCATGGATTCCCGTTTTTTGGGATTTGTGGATAAGAAAGATATTGTAGGAAGGGTATTTTATCCTAAAAATTAGAATATATTATTATGCAAAATATTTTATTACCGGTATTTTATATGCCACCGGTTTCATGGTTTTCAGTGTTTTTAGATGCTGAAAAGGAAATTGTATTTGAACAGTTTGAAAGTTTTCCAAAACAAACCTATAGAAACAGAGCGAATATCTATGGTGCAAACGGAAAATTATCATTAATCATTCCTATAAATCATAATGGGAAGAGAGAGACGAAAGATATTGAGATTTCTTACAGAGAAGACTGGAGAAATCTTCACTGGAAGTCCATTAAAACAGCTTATCAGAGCTCTCCTTATTTTGAATATTACGAAGATAAGTTCAGGAAAATATTTGATCTCAAAGAAAAGTTTCTTTTAGATTTTAACCTTAAAGGGTTAGAAGTGATCCAACAGATACTGAAAACAGAAAAGGCACACTCTTTGAATGAAGAATATATCAGAAATCCTGATGAGATCAATTTCAGAGAAAAGTTTTCGGCAAAAAATCCTTCAGAATTTGAAATGGATGAATACTATCAGACTTTCTCAGACAAATTCGGATTTTTGAAAGATTTATCGATTCTTGACCTTGTTTGTAACAAAGGGCCTGAATCATTGGTCTACATAAAAAAAATAAAACAATTGTATTAGTATAAAATCGTTGCAATTACAACTCTTCATTAGTAAGACAGATGAATGTGGCGATTATATATTACCTTAAAAATTAAATATCAACATATGAAAAAGGTATTATTAGCTGCCGTTTTTTTAGCAGGTTTTAATTTCTCTTTTGCACAGGAGACTAAAACTAAAAGTATTGACCCTAAGGAAGATAAAGATCTTATGACCTGGTATCATAAAGATTTTTCCACTTCAAAAGTATATGGAGTGAATACCGCAAACGCTTATAAATATCTGGAATCTAAAGGACTAAAGCCTAAACCTGTAATTGTTGGGGTTTTGGACAGTGGAGTACAGGTGGATCATCCGGGATTGATCAATAATCTATGGACGAATCCTAACGAAATTCCAGGAAATGGTAAAGATGATGATGGGAACGGATATATCGACGATGTACATGGCTGGAATTTCCTGGGAGGAAAGAACGGGGATGTTGATATTGATAATATGGAGGTAACAAGAGTAGTTGCCAAATATAAACCTGTTTTTGAAGGTGACGATTCCACAAAAAATAAAGCAAATCAGGCCAAAATGCCGGAAGAATTTGCAATGTATATGAAGTCTAAAGAACTTTTCAATAAGAAAAGTGTAGAAGCAAAACAGGGCCTTCAGACCTATACAATGATTAACGAATTGATTCCTAATATGGTGAAATTATTAGGAGGAAAACCAGTTAATGCACAAACTATAGCCGCTATAAAACCTCCTACAGATCAAAAAGATGCTATCGCACTAGATATCCTGGGGCGAGTATCTCAGAGCCCGGAATTTAAAGGAAAATCTTCCGAAGAGTTTGAAAAAGCGATTAAAGATCAAATGAAAGAAGCCATTGATTACTATTCTCCTCAGGCTAAGCAATATGACTTAAGTTATGACACAAGAAAAGAAATCGTAGGAGATAATTATGATGATTACTCTGAGAAAATCTATGGAAATAACCATTACGAAGGTGCTGATGCGGAGCATGGAACCCACGTAGCAGGAATTATTGCCGGTCTTCCTCAGGGAAATGAAATTCAGTACGGAGTGGCTTCCAAAGTAGCAAAAATAATGTCTGTAAGAACCGTTCCCAATGGAGATGAAAGAGACAAAGATGTTGCTAATGCAATTAGATATGCAGTTGATAATGGAGCTAAAATTCTTAACATGAGCTTCGGAAAACCTGTTTCACCAGGTAAAAACGTAGTTTGGGATGCCTTTAAATATGCTGAAGATAAAGGCGTTCTTTTGGTAAAAGCAGCTGGTAACGAAAATGAAGATGTTGCAGAACATCTGGCTTATCCTACCAACTTTAAAAAAGTTACAGATGAAAAACCATTTGTAAACAATGTAATGGTAGTAGGTGCCAGTACTAATAAAAATAGTGCATTAAGAGCCGATTTCTCTAACTATAACAAGAAAATGGTTAATGTATTCGCTCCGGGTGAAGAAATTTATTCTACCGTTCCTAAAAACGAGTATAAATATCTTCAGGGGACTTCGATGGCTTCACCTGTTGCCGCGGGGGCCGCGGCGGTTTTACTGGCATATATGCCGGATCTGAAGCCTTACCAGATTATTGAATCCCTTGTTAAAAGCAGCAACCCAAGTACGGCCAATGGTTTCGCAGAGTATTCGCAGGCCGGAGGGGTTATTGATGTAAAAAGAGCAGCAGAATATGCTTATACCCATTTTTATAATGGTAAAGCACCAACCAAAACTGTGAAGCCTTCGAAATCCGTAAAAAAGGCTGTTAAAAAATAATTTATCTTCCTGTCTTTAAGGAGAAACCATAAAGAGTCCGAATTTTTTCGGACTTTTTATTTTTTATTATGAATTTTGGCACGGTTTTTTGTAACTTTATAGTAACAAAATAATAAACAACAAAATGAAAAAGTTACTACTTGCAGGGATGTTAGGAACATCACTTTTTGCAGTGTCTTGTTCCTCTGCGAATAAAGCAGCTACCTCTCAAAATCAAAGAGCAGACTTTCTAAAAATGAAAGGAGACTGGCAGATCGTGAGTGTAGATTACGACAAAGGTTTCAAAATTAAACCCTTTGATGAAGGTGCAGATGCACAATGTTTTGTAGGAAGCCACTGGAGACTGATTCCGAACAACTGGACAGGCGCGTATACTTTAAACGGTGGTGGAAATTGCCCGGCATTTACACAACCCATCAAATTTGAAGTAAAAGACGGTAATACGTTTATGTTTAAAAAAATTGCTGATGGTACTAAAGCAAAACAAAATACAGCAGGATATACCCTGACGCTGATTAACCAGACTACAGATCAGTTTTCACTTCAGCAAGATGTTCCGTTTGAAGGAGGAAATGTAAAAGTTGTTTACAACTTCCAGAGAGCAGGAATGAAATAATTTATCAACATAAAAGATCAAAAAAATGAAATTTACTAAAACATACGTAGGAGCCCTTTTCTTGTCATCAGCATTATTACTGACAAGTTGTGAAGCGGTTCAGAATTCGAATCACCAACAGAGAGGAACTGCTGTAGGTGTTGCTTCAGGAGCCGTTCTTGGTGGTATCCTTGGTAACAATGTAGGTAGGGGAGGAAATGGTGCTATTGGTGCTGTACTTGGAGGTATTATCGGTGGTGTTGCGGGTAATGTTATCGGTAACAAAATGGATAAGCAGGCTAAAGATATTAAAGAAACACTGCCGGGAGCTCAGGTAGAAAGAGTAGGAGACGGTATCAAAGTAACAATGAACGAGAGTATTGTCAACTTTGCTTTCGATTCTTCAAACCTTACTTCTGTGGCCCAAACTAACCTTGATAAGCTGGCTCAGGTATTGGCAGATAACCCGGATACCAACATTAATATCTACGGTTATACAGACAGCGTAGGTAAAGATGCTTATAATCTGGCACTTTCTCAAAGAAGAGCCGATGCTGTGAAATCTTACTTATCAGGTAAAGGAGTTGCTTCATCAAGAATGTTTACAAAAGGTGAAGGTAAAAATATGCCGGTTGCAAGTAATGATACTGATGAAGGAAGAGCTAAAAACAGAAGAGTTGAATTCGCAATTACTGCAAATGAGAAAATGATTAACGATGCCAAACAAGGGCAGTAAGTAATTTAACATATAAATATTTTCGTAAAAGACCGCTCCGGCGGTTTTTTTTGTATTTTTATCCTTGGAAAACTTTGAATTTACTATTTTTGCATTTGAAACAACATAAATGAAGAAATATTTAAAACTGCTCCGTGTGGAGCAATGGGTGAAAAACCTGTTTGTATTCGTCCCTCTGTTCTTTTCTGGTAATATCACCAACTTTGATCTGCTTGCTAAAAGCATTTTCGCTTTTGCTATCTTCTCGCTTGCAGCAAGCGTTGTTTATATCCTGAATGATTATAATGATATTGAGGCAGACCGGAAACATCCGGAAAAGAGAAGAAGACCTCTGGCAAGCGGAGCTATTTCAAAACCAAATGCTATAGGAATTCTTATAGGGCTGGTGGTAGCAGATATCATTCTCGTATTTTTAGCACAGTTTTATTTTCAGCAGCCCTTATGGAAATTTGCTGTCATCATAGGTTTTTACGTCGTAATGAATCTGGCCTATACGTTCAGGCTTAAGCACGTTCCGATTATTGATATTTTTATCATTGCAATCGGATTTGTACTGCGGGTACTTGCCGGAGGGTATATTACGGGGATCAGCATCTCACAATGGGCTATTTTATTGACTTTTGTATTGGCGCTGGTATTGGCGATCGGTAAAAGGAGAGGAGAGCTTATTAATGCACAGATATCAGGAAAGACAAGGAGATCTCTGGATGGGTATAATGTTCAGTTTGCAGATATTGCATTATCTATTTCCATTACACTGGCTATCGTTTGTTATCTGATGTTTACCCTGTCACCGGAAGTTCAGGCAAGATTCCATCAACGGGTTTTTTATACCGTAGTTTTTGTAGTATTTGCCTTGCTGAGATATCTTCAGCAGACATTAGTTTACAACAGAACAGAATCTCCTACCAAAATTGTATACAGAGACCGTTATATACAGGTTACTCTATTGCTTTGGGTTGCCACATTTTTAATTCAAATTTACTTTAAAAAATGAAGCCGAATTTCACACAAAAAGTTACAAACTGGGGTAATTACCCGGTAGTAGAAAAAGAAATGCGATCTGAAGACAGCTTCAAAAAAATAAAAGATTTTGTACTCAATCACAACGAAATTATCGCAAGAGGAAATGGAAGATGTTATGGAGATGCCTCATTAGGAGAATCTATATTTTCTACCAAAAAATTAAATAAATTTATCAGTTTTGACCGTTTAAACGGCATTATAGAATGTGAGTCCGGAGTATTGCTTTCGGATGTCCTTGAAATAGCAGTTCCCCAAGGATACTTCCTTTATGTGACTCCCGGAACCAAGTTTATTTCTGTAGGGGGCGCTATTGCATCTGATGTTCATGGAAAGAACCATCATGCCGAAGGTTGTTTCTCAGAATATGTTATTGAGTTCAAGCTAATGACTGAGAGCGGAGATATTATTACCTGCTCCAGAGAAGAAAATTCAGATAAGTTCTGGTCTACAATCGGAGGAATGGGACTTACAGGAATTATTCTTACTGCAAAATTTAAACTTAAAAATATAGAATCTGCCTACATCCGTCAGGAAAGTATCAAGGCAGAAAATCTGGACGAGATTTTTAAGCTTTTTGATGAAAGTGAAAGCTGGACTTATACAGTGGCCTGGATTGATTGTCTTCAGAAAGGAAAGGATATCGGAAGAAGTATTCTGATGAGAGGGGAACATGCCTTTCAACATGAGCTTCCTCAAAATCTTGGAAAAACACCTTTACGATTAAAGAAAAAACTGCAGCCAACTGTTCCCTTTTATTTTCCTGGATTTGTATTGAATGCCCTGACAGTAAAACTCTTCAATTGGTTATATTATAAAAAGCAATCTAAAAAAGAAGTTAAAAACTTTATTGATTATGAGACGTTCTTCTATCCTTTAGATGCCGTGAATGAATGGAATAAAATCTATGGTAAATCTGGTTTTATACAATATCAGATGGTCATCCCTAAAGAAGCCGGAAAAGAAGGAATGAAAAAAATTCTCGAGACGATCGCCAAAAGCGGAAACGGATCATTCTTAGCTGTTTTAAAACTTTTTGGAAAGCATAATCCCGATGCCTATAATTCATTTCCTATGGAAGGATACACCCTGGCACTCGATTTTAAAGTGAATTCAAAGCTAAAGAAATTGGTAGACCAGCTTGATGGCATTGTACAGGAATTTGGAGGGAGAATTTACCTTACCAAGGACAGCATGAGCAGATCATCGCTTACCAATTACCTGAAAAATATTAGAAGTTCCAAATTTGTGTCTTTACAGCACAAAAGAATCATAAATAACAACTCATAATGATAGTTCTCGGAAGTACATCTGAAGTAGCACAGGCTTTTGTGGAAAAAGCACTTCAGGAAGGTGAAAAATTTGAAAAAATCTATCTTTTTACCTCAAATAAAGAAACTACAGAGAGATTTGCAAGACATATTGATGTAAAGTTTCTCCAGCAGTCTGAAGTGATTGAACTGGATCTGACAAAAGAAATTGATTACAACAGATTTGATACGATCAATTCAAATGTATTATTTTGTGCCGTAGGATATCTGGGAGAAGGAACTGAAGAAGGTTTGTATGATAATAAGAATACACAGCGTATTATTGATATCAATTATTCCAAGCTGGTTCCTGTAATGAATTATTTTGCCCATAAATTTGAAAACAGAAGATCAGGAACAATCATTGGGCTTTCATCAGTGGCAGGAGACAGAGGAAGACAGAGTAATTTTATCTATGGAAGTGCAAAAGCAGCCTTTACAGCTTATTTAAGTGGTTTAAGGAATTATCTTTTTGATAAAAAAGTACATGTTCTTACCATAAAACCCGGATTTATGGCCACTAAAATGACGGAAGGTCTGCCATTAAACCCTAAATTGACTGCCAGTCCCAAGCAGGCAGCAGCCTGTATTTACAAAGCCTTCAAAAAACAAAATAATGTGGCATATGTTTTGCCGGTTTGGAGTATTATCATGTTGATTATCAGAAATATTCCTGAATTTATATTTAAAAAATTAAAGCTTTAAAAAAATGAAAAAATTGTATTGTTTTGATTTTGATGGGACTCTTACCTACAAAGATACTATGTTTATGTATCTTAAATTCTACAATTCTACAAAATACCGGATACAATTTTTGAGACATGTACCGCTCTTTATTCTGCTGAAGCTAAAACTGGCTGAAACAGAAAAAGTAAAAAAAAGCTTTATCGGGTCTATTTTGAGAGGGCAGACTCAGGAAAAGATTGAAATGAAATCTAAGCAGTTTTTTGAACATCATTATCCTGAAATTGTGAGGGAGAATGCGTTAGACTTTATAAAAAATATCGATAGGAATAATACACAAAGTTTATTGGTTACTGCTTCACTGGATATCTGGGTGAAGCCTTTTGCTGATGAACTTAAAATGGAGCTTGTTTCTACGCGGGCAGAGTTTAAGAACGGTGTTTTCACAGGAAACTTTGTGGGTAAAAACTGTAACGGACCCGAGAAATTAGTAAGAATTAAAGAAGAAATTAACGATTCTAAATACGATAAAATTATCGCATTTGGTGATACTTCCGGTGATCGGCCAATGTTGAAATGGGCAAATGAGGGACATTACCAATTTTTTCATTAATTTTGGGAGATAAAATTGTAGAAAATGAAAAGCCTTTTATCGGTATGTATGATAATTTTTATGAGCTGTGCATCCGCGCCGTCTCATCAATCAGATACCATAAAGGAAAAGACTGAACTGCTTGTCTCTGAATCACAGGGAGGAGCAGATAAGGCTGGATTCAGAATTATTAAAGATGAAAAAGATTTTCGCAGCACCATCAGAGGAAGTTTTGGTCTGGCGGGTCTGGCAACGGAATCTTACATCAAATATCCACCATTTCCTCAGGATAAAAAAGTTGTTCTTTACAATTTAGGTAGTTTCAGGTCAGGAAGCCATACTATTTCAGAAATCAAAAGTATTTCTGTAAATAATAAAATTCTGTATGTAGAAGTTCCGGCCGGAGAACCTTCCGGTGGAATGGAAATTCAGGTGATCTCAAATCCCTGGTTTATTTTTACTGTTCCTGCAGATTACCAGTTTACCTCTGTAGAATTAAAATATTCAAAATAATAATGGATAAAGTATATTTAGATAATGCCGCAACCACTCCGCTTGCAGATGAAGTTATAGATGCAATGGTGGGCACTATGAAAATGAATTTCGGAAACCCGTCATCAACTCACAGTTTTGGTCAGGAAGCAAAGATCCTTATTGAAAATGTAAGAAGACAGGTTGCAGACTATCTTCATGTAAGTCCTGCTGAAATCATTTTTACTTCTTGTGGAACCGAGTCAAACAATATGATCATTAAGTCCTCCGTAGAACATCTTGGAGTACAGAGAATCATCAGTTCTCCTATGGAACATAAATGTGTTTCTGAAAGTATTCTGGATATGAAAACCAGAAAAGGAGTAGAAGTAAGTTACATTCGTCCTAACGAAAAGGGAGATATCGACCTTAATAAGTTAGAAGAATTATTAAAAGCTTCAGATAAAAAAACATTGGTAAGTTTAATGCATGCCAATAACGAAATAGGAAATCTTATCAATCTGAAAAAGGTTGCCGAGCTATGCAAAGAGTATAATGCTCTTTTCCATTCAGATACTGTACAGACTATGGCTCATATGAACCTGGATTTCTCAGATATTCCTGTAGATTTCGCTTCATGTAGTGCCCATAAATTTCATGGGCCTAAAGGAGCAGGGTTTGCTTTTATCAGAAAAGCTTCAGGCCTAAAAGGAATTATCACGGGAGGGCCTCAGGAAAGAAGTCTTAGAGCCGGAACAGAAAATGTAGCGGGTATTGTAGGACTAGGGAAGGCATTGGAGATTTCTTTAGCTCATATGGATGAATATACCCATCATATGCAGGAGATTAAAGACTATGCCATTGAAAGGCTTTCTGCAGAAATAGATGGCATTAAATTCAACGGAAGAAGCGCAGAGAAGGAAAGCAGCCTTTATACTGTTTTAAGCGCATTACTGCCTTATAAAAATCCATTGATAGGTCTTCAGCTGGATATGAAAGGAATTGCTATTTCGCAGGGAAGTGCGTGCTCTTCCGGGGCATCTAAACCATCTATGGTGATGATGATGGTGCTTTCTGAGGATGAAATGGATCACTGTACACCACTACGTATCTCTTTCAGCCATATGACTACCAAAGAGAATATCGATACCCTGGTGAACGCTTTGAAAGAAATATCAAGTGATTACACTATAGAAAAAACTAATGTTGAGCATAGATAGTCTTATGATGTAAAAGTCGTAATTTTGAGGACTCAATAGAGATAAAAACAAGAGAATAATATTAATTAAAATAAAAGAGACAAACATGGCTTTAGAAATTACAGACAGCTCATTCCAGGATACGGTTTTGAAATCAGATAAACCAGTATTAGTAGACTTCTGGGCAGTATGGTGTGGACCTTGCAGAACTTTAGGACCAATCATCGAAGAAGTAGCATCAGATTTTGAAGGAAGAGCAGTAGTAGGAAAGGTAGATGTGGACAACAATCAGGAGATTTCTATGCAGTATGGTATCAGAAATATTCCTACTGTTCTTATTTTTAAGAACGGTGAAGTTGTAGACAAATTAGTTGGAGTAACTCCAAAAGAGGTAATCGCTGAAAAATTAAGCGCTCACTTATAAAAAAAAATAGTTTGATAATGAATGCCTTCCACGATTGGGAGGCTTTTTTTTGAAAATAATTTGCAGGGAATAAAAAAAGTTGTAATTTTGCAACCACGAAAAAGAAACGAAGTTCTTTAAATTTTTGATCCGGTAGTTCAGTTGGTTAGAATGCCGCCCTGTCACGGCGGAGGTCGCGGGTTCGAGTCCCGTCCGGATCGCATAAGTTTTGTCAATTTACTTCAAAAAAATTGATCCGGTAGTTCAGCTGGTTAGAATGCCGCCCTGTCACGGCGGAGGTCGCGGGTTCGAGTCCCGTCCGGATCGCATAAGTTTTATCAATTTACTTTAAAAAAATTGATCCGGTAGTTCAGCTGGTTAGAATGCCGCCCTGTCACGGCGGAGGTCGCGGGTTCGAGTCCCGTCCGGATCGCAGCTAAGATCATAAAAACCTGTAAAGTCTCTTTACAGGTTTTTTGTTTTTTAATACAATCACTTTTGCTTAGCCCCCAACTTTTGAGACTGATCCAATATACCTTTTCAGAAAGAATGTAAAATGTTTTGCTTTGTCGAGCCAGAAGAATATTAGAGGGATGTGATATAGAACTAATTCTATAAAGTATCTGATAATATTCTATGTCGTTTATTTTTAGTGTCTTATATTAATCCATACTTTTGCCATCGTCAAGTTTAAAGTTCCCAACGATGCGGCTTGATAAACGTATTAAAGTATTCTGAAAACATAAAAATTTTGAAATAAAAATAAAGGCCTTCACTTGTGGAGGTCTTATTTTTGATTATTATATGAAAAAGGTGATGGTTATGATTTTAACCCTGCTGATATAGTAATTTATAATAATTAAAATAGTTTAAAAAGCTTTATTGTTTGACTTTATTTTTTACAACAGGAATTGTGTTTTTGAAGTTTCCGGTGAATTTAAGATATAAATTGAAAACTCCGTTTTTTTACGGTATTTTAATCAATGTCTTTTGTTATTCAATTTTAGGTCTGATATTTGTACTGGGTAGCCAAACTAAACGGCCGATTTATTTATGAAAAACATATCTGTGAAAAAATCATTTTTATATGCATGCTTATGTGGTGTATTTCTCGTTTCCTGTAAAAAAGAAATAGAAAAAATAAGCGATACTTTTAAAGATACAGTTGCTGCCTCTGAAATGCCGGAAGCAGAAAAAGATTCTATAAAAAAAGACTCCGTGCCGGTTGTAAAGAAAGAATCTGAACCACCGGTGATGCAGGAGAACGGGTTTTATAATGCTTTTGTGATTCCAAAAGATAAGAAAACAAGAGATTCTGCATACGCGCAGTTCAGTAAGAAATATAATGAGCAGGAACGTACTGCTATTTTAGCTTTAAACAGGTTAGATTCTAAAAGTAAATGGAATGCCGATACTTTGGTAGTTCCTGCAAAAATAGATACTACACTGATGGCTTATTCACCATTTCCAATGCAGCTGGATGTGCTGAGCGGAGTAAAAAAGTTTGTCATCTTTTCATATCCTATTCAGGCCTATGCTGTATATTCCAACGGTAGCCTTGTAAAATGGGGACCAACCAGTATGGGGAAAAAGGCGGCTCAGACAACAAGGGGGCTTACCTTTGCGAATTGGAAAAAGAAATTGTCTATTTCTACTGTCAGCAGTGAATGGAAGCTTCCTTATAACTTTAATATCCATAATATAGGCGGTATCGGATGGCATGAATATACACTTCCGGGATATCCGGCTTCACACTCTTGTTTAAGACTGCTCAGAAAAGATGCACAATGGCTGTATTCTTATGCAGATACATGGATTCTAAACCCTGGAGGAGCAACTACAAAAGCACGGGGTACAGCCGTAATGGTATTCGGAGATTATAACTGGGGCGGAAGAAGACCCTGGAAAAAGCTTCTGAATGATCCCAATGCCAATAATATTTCAGTGGAAGAACTTACGAAACTGCTGGAACCGGATGTTCCAAAAATGCTGAAAGAACAAAGCAACAGAGAAAGAGTAGCAGATTCAATAAAAGCTGCAAAAGCAATGGCGGCTCCTGTACAAAATGAAAAGCCTGTAGAACCGCTATCTAATTAATGAACTTTTCAAATTGTAAAGTAGATTCTTCGGCAAAACGTCTCAGTTTAAGCATTTCATTCTTCCCTTTATGCTGGCCAAACCTTGCTGCAATATAAGTGAGGAGAATAAAAAATAACATTACAAAAGAAGCGCTCAGTGCCCACGGGTATTCTGCGCTTTTTATTTGTTTTTCTACATAGTACATCGTGAAGAAGACCATCCAGAGAATAGAAAAGGAAAAATAGAGAAACATAAAAAACGTCCACACTGCCGAGCTGGGACCGAATACTCCCCGTATTACCGTATGTTCATCCTCCATCTCTACACGCAGTGCCAGGCGGGGTTTCCAATAATTGTCATACTTGGTTTCTACCCAGATGGTAGCTACTTCTTTGTTGATGTTCCCGGCAAATTCATCTTTATGCTCTGTAAAGTATTGTTTCAGGTTCTCAGCATACTCTTCCTTGGTAAGATGTGTAAACATTTTGAATCTGGGTCTGGTTCTTATTCTGTCTAAGGTGGTTTCTTCGGTATTCATATGCTATTCTTGATAAGGAATGGGATCTTCTAAACTGAATCTGAAAGTCAGTTGCTCGGTTTTTCTCTGAACAACAATCGTAATGGTTCGGCCTTCATTTGATCTCATAAGTTCTACAATTTTTTCCAATGTCATATCAGCAGTTTTATTGCCGTTAATGCTTAGTACTTTGTCACCTTTTTGAAGACCCGCTTTATAGGCTGGAGAATCTTTTCTTACCCCTGCAATAGAAAAGATTGGTTTCAAGCTGAATTTATACTGAAAAGAGTCTCTATAAACTTCAGCTATTACAGCTGATGATTTTTGGGTTTCAATTTTTAACTTGTCTTCCGACCATTCTAAGCCGTCCTGCATGAAATCTAATCCACTCATATTAAAATGGAAAGGATCATCAAAATACTTATTTTTTTTAAGATATAGCTTTTTGTTGGGATAATCAAAAATAGCGGTAAACCTGCGGATAATTTCTGCCCCTACGGAGCCTTTTCTGTCTTTTACGAGATTGACGTGCTGGATAGAAAACTCATCAGGCATAGCAGTAAGCGGCTTTTCAAACTTAAAGCTTCCCAGATAAAAATTATGGATTCTGCTTCTTTTACCATAAACATCTCCATTGAATCCACGGCCCAGAAAATCATCAATATTGGGTCTGTTATACACAAAGTTTTTAATGAGAGCAGGAAAGAGCCATATGGCATCACTGTTTCCAAGGTCAATGAGAAGTTTTGAATCCTTCCTTTCTGCCGTCATCTCTACATCAGCATGAAGATAAGGCTTGTCTCTTTCAATAGTGATAGGGAATTCTTCAAACTTTCTGATCTTCTTTTTTAAAGGATCAAGGGTTTCATAAACTGTTATTTTTTTTGTAACATAATCTATAGAAATAGGATGGTCTTTGAAGAAATAATATCCTATAACTCCATTTACAGGAATTCCGACATGGGGTGAGATATTAAAGTCTTCATCAATAATAATATAAAAAGACATAGATGTATTAACAAGAACTTCACCTATTTTGCCCAAATTTCGGTTGGATTTTAATCCGTCAATATCTAAGCTTCCTCCAAGCCCGGAAAATTTGATTTTTTCAATATTTTCCAGCCTGAGTTCCTTATTTTCAAGGCTGAAAAGAATAGTCTCGGAAACACCCGAATCTAATAGAAAAGTGAGTTCCGCACCATTAACGTTGATAGGGATAAAAATAAGATTGTTGATAAACTTAAAAGGGATGACTGCTTTTTTTGTATTGATCAGCTCAAAAGAGTTTTGGGCACTTACAATAATGCCTAATAATAATCCCAGTATAAGAAACCTAATTTTCATTTACTGAATTTACTGAAATTATAGTTATGGTAATAAAAAAACATTCCAAATGCAGGAATGTTTATATAAACTACAATAAAGTAGTGTGAAATGTTAAATTTATTTTAAAATCGTACCATGTACTATTTGGAGAAAAATTCCATCAGGTCCATATAATTTTTCTGATTCACACCATGACCGCTCATATACTCTCTGAAGGTGAAATAGCAGCTAAGGTCATAAAGAAGATCGGCCCCTTTTCTTCCCCAGTCAAGCGGGATGACAGCATCATCTGTACCATGGGAAATGAAGAAACGCAGTTTTTCAAGTTTCTTTTTATCTTTTATGACACCGTCCAGGATTTTATCTTCAGGATAAGCACTAAGGCAGGCTACATAATTAAAAAGGTCAGGATATTTTAAAGCTAAAGCATAACATAGTATTCCACCCTGGCTGAAGCCGCACAAATGTGCTCTGCTTTCAGTAAGACCATAATGGTTGATCAGTTTCAAGATGTTTTCTAATACAGCATTTAAAGATTCTTTCGCCTGAGGTACGTCAATAAAGTTTTCAGGATCATTGAAGTTGATATCATACCATGAATATCCTTCAAACTGTGTATCTCTGGGAGCTCTGAAGCTGATAATAAGCCAGTCGGCGGGAAGGGTTTCCCTGAAACTGAAAAGATCCTGCTCATTGCTGCCGTAGCCGTGAAGCATAAAAAGAACAGGGGTGCTGGGGGTAATGTTTTCCGGCTCTCTTACTATATAATCTAAATTCATACAGCAAATATAATTAATAAATTACATTGTAAATCAACTTTTGTTATGTGTACAATGAACTTTAATGATAGACTGGCGGATGTTCAACGATTGATTATTTGAGCTGTATTATTGTGTTTTAGAGCCTGTGTGTATTTTTTGTCGATTTGATATTATTTGTAAATCTTTGTTGGAAATTTTTCATAAAAGTTATTTTTATATTAATAAAAAACTTATATTTGAAACATTAAAAAATCTATTTGGAGAAATGAAGCAATTTTACAATTCAAAAAGTTTACTAAGACTTTCTTTTTTATTCGTTTTATTATTTTCTGTCATTACCGTGGTCAGCTCTTGTAAAAAAGATGATGATGATGAATTTCAGGATCATGTGGTGCAGTTTGAAGTGAAAACTACTACCGGAGGTAAGATCATAAGCGTTATAACTCAAGTGGGTACTTCTCAGAATACCATTTATAACACTCCAACATCACCTGTAACATCACCTTGGACAAGCGGAGAATTCTTTGTAAACTCTAGCCAGGCACAGCTTAATCTGGATGCAAACGCAACGATGCCGGATGATAATTCAGAATTGACTATTAACCTTTATATAGATGGGGAAGTTGCCAGAACCGTTAAGAAAAAAGGTAAAGGAGTATTAGTCGCTTCTCTTGATTACAGCTTCTTGGAACCTTAAAAAAATTGATACCGATATACAAAACAACCGCTTTAACAGCGGTTTTTTTTATTCTTCAATCATATGTTGCTGTACAGCAAGATTAATCAGCTCTGTTGAATTTTTTGCGTGAAACTTTTGCAGTAAGTTCTTACGGTGGGTATCTACAGTAAGCGGACTTAGAAAAAGCTCTTCAGCAATCCTGTTGCTTGTTTTTCCCTGAGCTACCATCTGCAGGATCTGTTTTTCCCTTTTGGTAAGCCTTGGAATAGGGAGAATGTTGTGAGCCGGCCGACTGATGATTTGCTTCGTCTCATTACAAAAAACAATATCTCCTGAAAGGGCCCCTTTGATACATATGACAAGCTCGTCAATAGAAGTGTTTTTGAGAATATAGCCGCTTGCTCCGTTTTGTATCGACTGAATAATAATACTTCGTTCAGAACGGTTACTGAACATGATCACGGACGTTTCTTGTGAAATAGCTTTAATTTCTCTGCAGAGCTCTGTACCATTGGTATCAGGTAAAGTAATATCCAGAAAAATAATGTCCACAGTATGGGACCGGATAAAGTTGATCACTTCTGAACCCGAAGTGAAGGTTTCGGTAACATTGAAAAATGGCTGGCTGTTCAGCATGGTTCTTAATCCTTCGATGACAATAGGGTGGTCATCTACAATGACAATACTTATTTTTCTATTCTCCATGAATGTTAAGCTCTATATTAATAGTTGTCCCTTGATGGTCAGAGTTTATTTCCATTTTTCCTTTCAGGTAGTTGACACGGTTTCTTAAGTTATGAAGTCCCATACTTTTAGTCGTCTTTTCAACCTCTTTCTCAAATCCTTTTCCATTATCTTCAATAGTGATGAGAAAATTTTCTCCCGATTGGGAACACTGAAGTAAGATACTGGTAGCCTGTGCATGCTTTACTGCATTTGCTAAAAGCTCCTGTACAATTCTGTAAATATTAAGCTGAATATTTAAAGGCACTTTTTTTTCAATGCCAATTGCTTGGAAATCAATTTCAAGATCTTTCCTGGTATAGAATTCACAAAGATCATCCAAGGCCGTTTCGAGCCCAAAATTAAGCAGTGATTCCGGCATTAAATTTCGTGCTACATGGCGGAGTTCACTTACAGAGCTGTCCAGCTGTCCTAAAATCTTATAAAATTCTTCATCTTTTTCAGGCTGTAAATGGTTGGCAGACCAGGTCGAAAAATTAATTTTAACACCGGCCAGCATTCCCCCTAGACCATCATGAAGGTCTCGAGCAATACGTTCTCTTTCTCTTTCTTCACCGTCAAGAATAGCTTTGGTGAGTGATAATTCCTCCTTTTGCTTAATATCGTTTATTTTTTGCGTGTTTATTTTATTATTTTTCCTGAAAAGAATATAAAAGAAAGCTAAGAGACTCAACGCCAGCAACAGGACGAGTCCCATTCCCCATAAATAGGAATTTTTCTTATTTACTTCCAGATCTTTTTGGTTTTTCTCTGCGTTTAAGGTGGCTATTTTTCTTTCTTTTTCTGCAGTGTTGAATTTAGATTCAAGTTTATTGATCTCCAGTTTTACATTTTCAATATTCAGGCTGTCATTGAGTTTGGAATACTTTTGCTCCCACTTCAGTGCTTCTTTCGTATCTCCTAGTTCCTCATTTAGTAAAGAGAGTTGTTTATAGAAGGTTTTTCTGTTATTGAGATCAATGGCTAAGGTTTTTTCTGCTAAAACATCTTCTAGAGTGCTCTTGGCTTCATGATATCTTTTAAGCTTTTTTAAAATGTCATATTTATTGAAATAAAACATTTGTGCGAGAAGATTCTGATTGAATTTTTTGGCGTAAAAGATTCCTTTGTCAATAATAGGGAGCGCTTCTGAATTCCTTTGCCTCGTAATATAAAAAAGGGTTTTGCTATAATAATAGAAAGCATTGGATGAAGATTCCGGATAAGGCTCAATTAACTTTTCCGCCTTGTTAAGATACTTTTGAGCTTCATCTCCATTAGCCTGATAGCAGAAATTATTAGCGGAGTTGAGGTAAGTGAAAAATAATTCTGCAGAATTTGGAAATTTTTTTTCAAGAATTTCTAACGCTTTATTATTGTAGTTCTCTGCCTTTTTAAACTGGGCATTATAAGTAAGAATAACAGCAAGCTGTGTGTATAAAAAGCCTAGATTTCTGCTGTTTTCATATTTTTTGACAAGCGGAAGACTCTTTTCAAGAATAATCTTGACCAATGGTAGATAACCCTCTTTATTTTTTTGAGAAACTCCATAGCTGTACCAGGCCAATGCCTGAAAGAAATCCGATTCCTCATTCCTGAACTTAGATAAAGCTTTAATAGCCTTTTCATAGGAGACTGCTGCTTTCGTCCTGTTCCGGTCAAGATAATATTGTCCTTCGTAGTAATAATATTTTGCTGAAATTAAAGGATCGTTTTTGGCGAGTATTTTCCCATTCTCAAGGAACTTTTTACTCAAAAGAGAATCAATGTTTCTGTAATAATTAGACAGAAGAAAAAGTGCTGTTGCTTTTGAAGGGTCAGGAAGACTTTTTTTTGTAATATTTTGTAAGCTGTCTACATAAGATTTCTCATTAAGCGGAATGATTTGCTGGGATTGTAAATTAAATGACAACAATAGGCTTAATAGGATAAGTAATCTCTTCATTGGATATCAATTCTGTAGGATATTTTTTAAAAGTTCAATTTAATTAAAAATTTCAGTATAAAAAATACCTGAATTTAGGTAGAAAAAATTACCTGTTTTTAAGGATTGATAGAAATTGATGACTCCCATAGCTTTGCAGGTATCAAATCATTAATCATAGAATATTCAATATAGTAACTAAAATTTAAACAAAAAGATTATGAAAAAAATGAAAATGAGTCAGCTGTTAAGAGGAACATTTATTGCCGTAATGGCAGCAATGCTTATAGGGCTGGTGACTTCATGCAGTAAAGATGATGACGATGATAACCATGTGAACGGAGCAGGAAAAAGCCATAAAGTAGTTTTTAAAGCTATCGCTTCTTCGGGAAGTAATATTGATGTAGCGGTTTACGGAATTGATGGTAATCCTACAACAGCTTCAAGCCTTAGCGGAACAATCTGGTCCAGTCCTGAGATAACATCAGAGCCGGGAGCATATAATGCTAATGTCGCTGTAAATGCAATCGGGGCAAACGCTTCTTCTACGTTGAAGGTTCAGATCTGGGTAGACGGAGAATTGAAAAAAGAAGGAACTTCCAGCGGGCAGTATTTATCTGCTTCTGCAAGCTATACATTTTAATATTAAGTCATTTTAGGAAATAAAACTGGCGCTGAGATTCATCTCAGCGCCAGTTTTTATATGGTGCTTAAGCTTAGTTTACTTTCACAATAAAGTAGCTTTTCTTACCTTTTTGAAGCAATAGGAATTTTCCATCAATAAGATCAGTCTCATTGGCAGAGAAAGTATCATTTACTTTTTCCTTATTCACGGAAATTGAATTACCTTTTATTTCTCTCTGCGCCTCGCTCTTAGACTTTAAGAATCCTGATTTTTCAGAAAGAAGATCAATAATATTAACTCCCAATACATCAGCTTTTGAAACTTCCTTCTGAGGAACGCCATCAAAAACTTCAAGGAAGATTTCTTCATCCAGACTTATTAAATCTTCAGAGGTAGAACGTCCAAAAAGAATTTCCGAAGCTTTTAGCGCTTTTTCATATTCCTCTCTTCCATGTACCCAAACGGTTACTTCCTCAGCAAGTTTCTTCTGTAACTTTCTTTCGTGGGGCGCAGTTTTGTGCTCTTCCACTAAAGCTTCAATTTCTTCTTTTCCAAGGAATGTATAGAATTTGATGAATCTTTCAGCATCTTCATCTGTAGCATTCAGCCAGAACTGGTAGAATTTATAAGGTGATGTTTTCTTTTTATCTAGCCAGTAGTTTTCTCCACTTTCAGATTTTCCAAATTTAGAACCGTCAGCCTTTGTGATCAATGGAACCGTTAATGCAAATGCTTCTCCACGTGCTTTTCTACGGATCAATTCTGTTCCTGTGGTGATATTTCCCCACTGGTCAGAGCCTCCCATCTGAAGCTTTACATTATTATTTTGATATAAGTGAAGGAAATCATATCCCTGAATTAACTGGTAAGTAAATTCTGTAAAACTCATTCCATCTGCACCAGATTCTCCGGAGAATCTCTTCTTCACAGAATCTTTAGCCATCATGTAGTTAACCGTGATGTTCTTTCCGATATTTTTAGCAAAATCAAGGAATGAAATATTCTTCATCCAGTCATAGTTGTTAACCAATTCAGCTTTATTCGGCTCATTTCCTTCAAAATTCAAAAATTTTGAAAGCTGATTTTTTAAGCAGTCAACATAATGTAAAAGAGTATCCTCGTCCAAAAGATTTCTTTCAGCCGATTTCCCGGATGGATCTCCAATCATTCCTGTAGCACCTCCCACCAAAGCGATAGGTTTGTGCCCATGTTGCTGGAAGTGCGCTAAAATTTTTATCTGAATAAGACTTCCGATATGTAAAGAATCGGCCGTTGGATCAAAACCAATATATGCAGTAGTTACCTCTTTATTCAGTTGTTCATCGGTTCCTGGCATCATATCGGCAAACAGACCACGCCATTTCAGTTCTTCTATAAAGGAATTCATTGATTTTTTACTTTAAAATTTTTATGGTGCAAAGATAATAAATTCAGAAGGAAGACAGCACAAAGTAAAGAAAGGGATTCCGCTAATGTTCAAATTAGCTTTTTTGACTTTTTATCCCTTTGCAATTCTGCCCCAAATATTCTATATTTGTTATTAATGAACGACGAACAGCTATTCCTGCTCATCCAGAAGGCCAAAGACAAAGATCAGAAGGCCCAGACTAAACTCATTAATATTTTTTGGGTGGATGTTTTCTCTTTTGTTATGAAAAAGGTAAGAGATGAAAACGATGCAGATGAGATTACCGTAAATGTTTTCTCTAAAGTATTGTCGAAACTGGATATGTTTGATCCCCATTTTCAGTTTAAAACGTGGGTGCTCACCATAGCTCAGAATACAGTTATTGATTTCTGGCGGAAAAAAAGCCGCGAAAATGAAGACTCCATTGAAAATCTTGACGAAGTTAAAAATCAGTTTGCAAAATCTCCCGAAGAACTTCTGATTTCTAAAGAAGAGCAAAAGAAAATCATCAAAACCATAGAATCTCTGGATGCCAACTATCAGGATATTATCAAGCTGAGGTTTTTTGAAGAAAAAAGTATTAAAGAAATTGCCGAAGAATTGGGGATTTCGGTGGCCAATACTAAAGTAAGGGTAATGAGAGCCAAAAAGGTTCTTGCAGAATTATTGAAGAATAATGAGTTTGATGATAATTAAGCGTCAGAAATATCAAGTTATTTAATAAAACAAGTTATCTCAAAAGTTTCATTCTGAACACAGGCTGAAGGTCTACGAACGTAGTTCAGAAATGTAGTGAAGAATCTCATAAATTTGTTCATCAATAAGATTCTTCCTTCGTCAGAAGGACAAAATTCAAAACCGGGGTTGAGCCAAAGCTTAATTTTCAAAGGCATTCATTAGAAATAAACTTCTTCTTTCGTCTTGGGAAGCGTGATTTTTCGCTGTTTTTCCTGATTTCTATTTTGAAGATCGATCCTTAAACCTTTATGAATATACGTTTCACTTAGAGATTTACCATATTCAGCAGTATTCTCCACCTCTTTTTTAAAGATAAGCTGTCCCGTAGAAAGATTGAAATCTGTATCTTTCCAGTAATCTCCCGGCCTTCCTGCAGACGAAGAGGTACCTATGAGCTCAAAATGTCCGTTCTGAAATCTGTATTTATCGGTAACATCCCATTTCCAGCTGCTTCCACCAGCCTGTATGATGATCAAAATTCCTTTTTTGATCTCAGTACTCTGATAAGGATCTCCCATCATTCCTCCGGCACTGCTTTCCATAACTGCATTTCTGGATTTTTCAAGCAAGGTCCACTTTCCATTGTTTTTTTTCAAAATCTGAATTTCACGGATTTTGCCCAGTTCGCCCTCATCTTTTGTCGTATAGATCATTACTTTTTCAGGAATGTTATCACCATCCAGATCTCCGTCTATGGTTTCAAGCAGGGTAGAACCTGCAGGTTGAAATTGCTCTTGAGCAAAAAAAAGTGTACTGGATGCAACAGATAAAAGGAAAACTATTTTTCTCATGGGAAGAATTTTGAAAACATAAATGTACAATGAAATTTTGAATTATCAATTTCATCAATTTCTCTGGTTGATGGTTTCCATTAAAAATTCCTTAACTTTGAACTTCAATTTTAGAAATGGAAAATTCAGTTCAAGACACTACCGTTCAAAAACCAAAATGGATCCGCGTAAAACTTCCTACCGGAAAGAATTACAGAGAGCTGAGAACATTGGTTGATAAATATAAACTAAACACAATTTGCCAAAGCGGAAGCTGCCCGAATATGGGAGAATGCTGGGGAGAAGGTACAGCAACGTTCATGATCCTTGGGAATATCTGTACGAGGAGCTGTGGCTTTTGTGGAGTAAAAACAGGAAAACCACTTGATGTAAACTGGGATGAACCTGAAAAAGTAGCCCGTTCAATTAAATTAATGAAGATCAAACATGCCGTTCTTACCTCTGTAGACCGTGATGATCTGAAAGATATGGGATCTATTCTTTGGGGAGAAACAGTGAATGCTGTGAGAAGAATTTCCCCGGGAACTACCATGGAAACGCTGATTCCGGATTTCCAGGGAATTACAAAACATATAGACAGATTGGTAGAAGTAGCCCCAGAGGTAATTTCTCACAATATGGAAACGGTAAAACGTTTGACGAGGGAAGTAAGAATTCAGGCAAAATATGAAAGAAGCCTTGACGTATTAAGATATTTAAAAGAGGCGGGGCAGAGAAGAACAAAAACAGGTGTAATGCTTGGTTTGGGAGAAAACAAAGATGAGGTTTTCCAAACAATTGAAGACATCAGAAATGCTAATGTAGATGTTATCACGCTTGGACAATATCTTCAGCCAACCAAAAAACACCTTCCTGTAAAAAAGTTCATTACTCCGGAAGAGTTTGATGAGTTTGGAGATTTTGCAAGAAGTTTAGGCTTCAGACACGTTGAAAGTTCTCCTCTTGTAAGAAGTTCTTACCACGCAGAAAAACATATTCATTAGAAAATACAGACCGTTCAGAAATGAACGGTTTTTTGTTTTTAAGAGCTGCCGAGCCAGAGGTTCATGATCGGGAGTTATAAAATGAACGGAATAATTCAAAAATAAATAGAAAAAGGCTTTAGTGCGCTTAATTAAATATAAATTCCGCTTGACTCGGCTTTGTGCAAAACCTGATTCTACTCAATCTATTATTTATGATATAAAGAATCTCTGTTCATTACACCAATTCGCCCGTTTATTTCAATTGGTCTGAAATGTTTCTTCTTAAATTCAGAAGGTGTTTCACCGGTATGCTGCTTGAATAACTTATTAAAATAAGAAAGACTTTCAAAACCAACCTGAAAACAGACTTCTGTTATTGAATAATCTTTTAACAGAAAAATCTTAGCCTGATTGATTCTGTAGTTATTGACAAAATCTGTGAAGGTCATATTGGTCTGTTTTTTAAAATAACGGCAGAAAGCAGGGGTGCTTAGTCCTATTATTCGGGCAATATCATTCACGTTGGGCTTTTTATCATAATTATCATGGATATAGTCATAGATGGTTCCCATTCTTATTTTGTCATTAAGAAACCATTTGATTCTTGTATCTTCCTTATTGAGTTCCTTTACCTCTGTTGAATCAGCCAAAATCTGAAGAATCTCAATCAGTCCTACCAATGACTCAAAGGAGTTTTTATCTTTAATGATCCTGAGTCGTTCAACCACTGTTTTTTTTGTTTCTCCGGAGAATGACAAACCGAGATATGAGCGTTCTAACAGGGTTTTAATATTTTCGAACTCGGGAACAGGCAGAATAATATCCTGAAGAAAATTTTCCCGCATCTGCAAGACAAGCTGTTTACATTCTGTTTGGATACCGTAATCGAAATTCAGATGAGGAACATTGGCTCCTATTAGCAGCAGATCACTGTCTGTAAAGCCGGAAATATCTTTTCCCACATGCCGGATCCCATTCACGGCTTCTACATACACCAACTCAATTTCAGGATGATAATGCCAGAAAAAACAATTTTTCAGCGAAGGAGCAAACAGCTTGAATGATTTCCCATTTTCAAACTCAATAATTTCTTTCTGAATTTTCATTTTGTTCTAATTTGATTGTTTCTGAATTTAAAATTAAGTAAAAAGGTTAATATGGAGCAAATTTTTATCATTCAAAGAGAAGTGAAATTCAAACTTTCTGACGATTTTTGCACTTTCAAAATAAAGCTCGGCAACGGCTTTAGTTTGATGAAAAAATAATTAAGAAAAAAGATTTAGATACAATGAAGATTGATAAAAGAATAATACCACTGGCTATTGGTGGTTTGGGAATAGGAACTACAGAATTTACCGTCATGGGATTGCTTCCTGATATTGCTAAAACATTACAGATCACGATTCCGCAGGCAGGGCATTTAATTTCTGCTTATGCAATGGGAGTGGTAATTGGTGCACCGATTCTTATAGGCTATTCTGTGAAGTTTCCACCCAAAAAGGTTCTGATAGCTTTTATGATTCTTTTTACTTTATTTAATGGCCTTTCTGCTATTGCTCCGGGGTATGACAGTATGCTGATCATACGTTTCATGTCCGGACTTCCTCATGGGGCATTCTTTGGAGTAGGAACGGTAGTAGCATCCAAAATGGCAGGAAAAGGGAAAGAAGCATTCTATATATCCATGATGTTTACGGGGCTCACAGTAGCCAATCTGGCGATGGTACCTCTGGTCACCTATATCGGGCATACTTTCCATTGGAGATTATACTTTGCTATTGTAGCGGTCATTGGCCTTTTTGCTATCTTGTTTTTAAAACTGTGGCTTCCGGCAACAGAATCTAACCAGAATACACACTTCCTGGAAGAGTTGAAATTCCTTAAAAACAAACAGTCATGGCTTGTACTTGCTATTACAGCAATAGGATTTGGAGGACTGTTCACATGGTTGAGTTATATAACGCCTCTGATGACCGTCGTGGCAGGCATTAAGAGCAGTCAGATGGCCTATGTCATGGTGCTGGCAGGAGCCGGTATGGTAGTTGGAAATCTGGCAGGAGGATTTATTTCAGATAAATTAGGACCTGAGAAAACCTGTGCATTGCTGATTTTTCTAATGATGATTTCTCTGGGAGGAGTATTCTTTCTTGCCGAACATCAGAATATAGCTCTTGTGCTGACCTTTATGTGCGGAGCATTATCCATGTCTATTGCAGCACCTATTAATATTATGATGATGAAAGCTGCCCCGAAAAGCGAAATGATGGCTGCTGCTTTTATGCAGGCAGGTTTTAATATCGCCAATGCAATGGGGGCTTTTCTGGGAGGAATTCCATTAGAATATGGATTACCTTTCAACTATCCATCGTTGGTAGGAGTGGGGATGACTTTTATTGGAGTGGTAGTCAGCATAAGATATATGTATCTGTATGGTTCAAAAGAGCAGAATGAAGAGGAATCCACAACAGAATATACTCCTTGTGATAAATAAGGAAATCAACTACTATAAAAAAGAGCCTGTTTCAAAGTATGAAACAGGCTCTTTTTTACAAAATAAATTTTATACCTCTACTTCATCGCCATTTTTGCACCAGTAGAGGGCGTTGTATAGGTTTTCCTTAGGGAAAGACTTAAACTCTCCAGGCATCAGAACACTGAAAATACTTGTGAAATTCTGTATGCCTTCTTTATCAGTAACAATCGCTGCCCGGTTCCAATTGGCCAGGTTTTTAAAACCTAAAAGCAAATCTTCGAGCCATGCGCCCATGGTAAAATTATCCAGATCGGTGTCTAAATACAGTAAGTAATTCAGCTCACCAAATTGATCAACCTTCTCTTTTACGCGCGGAATTACCAATCTTTCAAAATCCTCTTTCGTTACTTCTCCGGTTGCACTGAATGCCGCAACATTCTCTGGAGCTTCTGGAATAATTGTTATCATAATAAATATTTTTTGGTGGTTTGATTTTGTTTAACTAACAAGAACTACACCATAATTTAATAATAAGTTGTTAAAATAGGTATAAATATTGTTATTTATAATGTAAAATATTAATATGGATCTTAAATCAAATGAACCTTTCTGGCTTTTAAAAAATGGATTGATGGCATCGTATCCTTCTTTAAAATCAGATGAGAAATGTGATGTCTTAATTGTAGGAGGTGGAATTACCGGAAGTTTGGTTGCTCATCAGATGATGGAAGAGGGGTATAATACGATTCTCATAGACAAACGGGAACTTTGTAACGGGAGTACCTCTGCCACCACTTCAATGCTGCAGTATGAAATAGATGTTCCTCTTTATGAACTTATAGACAAGATAGGAGAAAAAGGGGCTGTGTTAAGTTATAAAGCTTGCAGTAACGCCATTGATACTATAGAAAAACTTTCGGAAAAAATAAGATCCAAAGCTGGTTTTAAACGCAAAAAATCACTTTATTTTGCTTCAAAAAAGAAAGATGTAGAATGGTTGAAGAAGGAGTATAAAGCGAGAAAAGAAAACGGATTTGAAGTGCAGTGGCTGGAATCAGGAAAAATTTTAGAACAGTTTGAATTTGAGAATACATATGGTGGTATTTTATCAAAACAAGGAGCTAGTATTGATGCCTTTCAGTTTGCGCATGAGCTTTTTATGCATAATGTAAAGAAAGGGATGAAGATCTTTGATAAGACCGAAATGGTAAAAGTAAAGGAACATAAAGGCTTTAATCTAGTTACGGTAGACAGCGGATTTCAGATCAAAGCAAAAAAGATTATTTACTGCATTGGGTATGAAAGCAAAAATCTATTGAAGGAAAATTTTGTAGATCTGAAAAGTACCTATGCTGTTGTTTCTGAGATTGATAAAAATAAATTTAAAAATATTGGCAGTACACTGGTTTGGAATACAGATGATCCTTACCTGTATATGCGGACTACCGATGACGGAAGACTGCTGATAGGAGGTGGAGATGAAGATTTTTACGATGCTCAAAAACGTGATGCTTTACTGGATAAAAAGGAAAAATCAATTTTAAAAACCTTACGAAAAATAAAACCGGATTATGACTTTTATACAGATTTTGTGTGGGCCGGAACTTTTGGTGAAACAAAAGACGGACTTCCGTATATAGGAGAACACGAAAAGTTTAAAAATTCTTATTTTGTATTAGGTTTTGGCGGCAATGGAATTACCTTTTCTGTAACAGGAATGGAAATGGCTTCTCTTTTCATGAAAAACAAAAAGCATCCATTATCCCGATATTTTAAATTTGGAAGATAAATACAGAATCCACTGAGTTTAAAACTCAGTGGATTCTGTATTACAGGCTATATCCGTTCTTCTTAGCTAATTCCAGAATAGAGCTTTCCATGGCTTTTCCCAGATCATCAGAATTATCAGTTCCCCGTTTTTTCATTTCATCATCAATATAGGTCTGACGCTTTTTAGAGAGCATTTCAATTTCCCTTTGAATTTTTTCACGCTCTGCCGATTTTATGGCAACAGCTTTCTTTATTTCATCTTTACTTTTCCCCCTCAGCTCATTGGGAAGTTCACTTTCTTTTACAGAAGCAATAAATCCTGCATCTTTTTCAGCTCTGTCTACCAGATCCCAATGTTCATTTTTGTAAGCATTCTTTTTGGATTTGGAGACGGTTCTTTCCACAAGATTAGAGACTGACTGTATTTCTGCATTTTTATCCTGGGCAATCTGTTTTAGTTTGTATTCAGAACCATGGCTGCCATAGTAGATGTAGGTATCATTGAGTTTTGCATTACACTCAGAAATCCTGATGTCGTATGGAGTCTCAATATAGAGCACTTTTCTGTCGCTGTCGATATTGAAGTACTTACCGCTGCCTATACTTGCACCATTTTGCCATAAATTTTGAATCCCTTCCTCCCGGCTTCCACAAAAAATAGTATTGGTATAGATGTTTCTATTCTTTGCTTTTGAAATAACTTCTTTATAATCAATTTTTCCCTGATTGAAAGGTTCATTGCCTGCAATGTAGATCAGTTTCATACTATTCTCATTACGATCCCAGTTGAGATTGGAAGAAGCATCACGAATCACAGCACCACAATATTCACTCCCGCCATTAGTTCTTAAAGCAAATAGTTTCTCAGAAACAAGATCAAGATCCTGCGTAAGAGGAGTAACCTGACGGATGTAATTTTCATCACGAATTCCGTCATTACCATATTCATACAGAGCTATCTCAACCTGGGGAGCCTGTCCGTTATACTTCAGGGTGGTCAAGGTATTCACAATATTCCATAGCCTGGATTTTGCCTGATCAATCAGTCCGTCCATGCTGTTGGAGGTATCCAGTAAAAGTGCTACCTGAATTTTATTATCCTTTGATAGTGTATTTGCGGTAATTACAGAGGCGTTTTGTACAGACAGACTGTTTTTGTCTGGATTCTTCTTGGAGCAGTGGCTGTCTGAAAGAGTACCTGAGCTTAAAAAAGCGGTTCCTGCTGCGAGTGCTAAAGTTTTTAAAATGGTCATACTATTTATTTTATGGGTTATCTGCTGTAATATTGAACTTGCATCTCTTTTGGGTATTTCACTTCGTATGAAAAGCTTATTTTGTCTGAGCTTCCTGAACTTATATTTTTATTCCAGAGAATACTCCCTGTTTTTTCATCAAAGCTGCCTCCTCCAGAATCCGTTGGCTTTACCATAATCTTTGAATTTTCACTGATTGGGAGCTGGTCAAGAACTTCAAGTTCAATAGTTTCTTTTGTATTATTTCTGATGCTGATCTGATAGGATTCTGTTTCCCATTTATTGGAGTTCATGGATTTTTGAGAAGTTCTGTCTTCCAGTTTTATCCTTTTTACCGCAATTCTTTCATCTACCCCAAGAGAGATCGGAAATTCATCTTTGACATAATTGCTGGTAATATTTGTTTTTCCGATATAATTATCTTCAAAATAGATATTGGCTTCCCCATTGATGAGATTGAGACTCTGCCAGTTCTTTACAAAAGCCATCAGGAATACCTGGTTATTGATTTTCGGAACTGTATGGTATTTATAAGCAGCTTCAATCTGTTTTTTATCCAGAATAACATATTGTTCCTTTTCCTGGCTTATAATGGTTTGATTATAATTCAATTCATAGATCACATTCATCTGGCGGTCAGAAACTGCAGCTACCGGAATCTGGCTTGGTTTTACATCTATATCTTCTCTCATCTGATATGCATTGGCTGCTGAAATTTCCTTTTTAGATTTGTACCCCGCTATTTCCATCTGAGAGTTATACAGCGTGTATTCAGCTACATAAAGCGGAGACAAAATAGGTCTGTCCTGATTATATGAAGGTCTGTAAGTAGAGACAAAAAGCTTCACATTTTTCCAATCCTGTCCTGTGTTCTGGTAAATTCTACCTTTATAGACCATCTCAAGAGGTTTTTTTACAGACTGTGCACGCAGGTCATAAGAAGGAACCCATCCTGCATCAGAAACGATATAACTTATTCCAAGATTCAGGTTGGTTTCATTATCTGCAATAATTTCAAGAAGAAGCTCTTTGCGATTGGTGTTTTTATGAGTTTGCTCTTCTATGGATTGCTTGTCAAATTTTGCAATAGATTCATCTATAACTTCTTTCTGTTCTTTCAGAAGAAAAACCTGATTGTCGATTTCCAGCATTCTCTTTCTGTAAAATTCTGTAAGCTTAATCAGCTGTTCCTGTGGCGTAGATTTATCGTTTGTAGAAACTTTTAAATTGTCATTGATAATATTCTGTTCTCCCGTCAGGGTTTTGATCTGTATATTCAGCAGGTCGACTTGTCTTTGAAGCTTTTTTGTTTCCTGCGCGATCTTCTTTTCACTGTCTGAAAGCTCATCATTTTTCAAAAAATTACTTTGGGGAGTAATAGAAAGAAGCGTTGTATTTTTCTCAAGATTGATTTTATAGGTATTCTCATCCAGATTATTGGGAAGGTTGACAATCTTTACGGTATTTCTTCCTTTCTGAAGGTTTACACTGGTCGTTCCAAAGACTTTTGCCCCCTGAAGATAGACAGTCGCCTGTTTTACTTCAATTTCTTTTTTGATTTCCTGTGCTTTCAGTAAAGTGACGGAAAACATGATTAATAGTAAAAAGTAACGTTTCATCGTTTGTTATTTTAAATTCCTGAAGTAAAATTATTCCTATTTAAGGTTGAAAATCGGGCAACTTGGTGAAGTGGCAGTTTGACTTGGTGAAAGTGAGAGCGGGTGAAAAAATAAAAACAGCCGTTGAGAGCTGTCTTTTTAAATCTGTTATTTTAAAGGATTTCGTATCTTGTTTTGATACTGTATTTAAGTTTAATATTTTCTATGTTATCAAAAGAATAGTCTACCGGAGCATCTGCCATTTCCATCTGTACGCTGTTCATTCTGGTTTTATAGGCTGCCGGCATTATCATATCGCTGGTATAATCTTCGATCTCTACAATTTCAAGAGCATTTCCTGTTTTTTTACCCATACTTTCCAGCAGATAATCAGCTTTTTCCTTTGCTGCTTTCAATGCATTGATCTTTACTGTTTTTCTAAAGTCAGCAATTCTGGTGTTTTTGATTTCTGCGATGTTCAGACTGCTTACCCATTTTTGGTTCAGGTCTTCAAATATTTTGCTAAGACTTGATTTTGTGCTGGCTTTAAATTGATAATTCTTTGAAAACTTAGCCGTTTTGGAATATAAATTCTGATACATCGACTTGAATTTGATATCCTCGTTCTTTACCCCGGCATTTTTTAAAATTTCAAATAATTTCTTTTCATTATCCGCCAGATCGTTTTTGTTATCTGCTTTTATCCCGATACTGAAGATGATTTCGTCCGGTTCTACTTCCATTTCGGCAACACCCGTTACTTCAATTGCGTTTTTCTTTACTTCCTGAGCATTTACAAAGCTCCCTAACGTTAAGACTCCGATTAATAAAAAATGTTTTAATTTCATAATTTCCTGTTTTAAATTCTGAAGTAAAATTACGCAGATCTGAAGCTGGAAATTGGGAGACTTGGTGAAATGAAGCTTTCACTTGGTGAATAGTTTTTGCGCAGATATATATATGTATATCTTTGCTTTATGAAAATGTTCAGACTTTTTATACTCTTTGTATTGGTAGTTTTGGGAAATAAGATGTTTTCCCAAAATACTAATAATCCTTCCAATGCTACTGTGGAGGAAGTTCAGGTAGAAACTAAGAAGTTGCAGAAAGCCATTGATAATCAAGATGAGCCGGCGCAGGCAGGTTCTTATTATAATATTGGAGAAACATTTTTCAATAGCGGGAATTTTTCAAAGAGTGAAGAATACTATACGAAAGCCAAAAAGCTGTATGAAAAGCTTAATGATAAATTCAATATTGAAAAAGCTACCCGAAGATTAGCCCAGTCGCAGGAAAAACAGAATAAAATTTCTCCGGCTATCAGCAATTACAGTACGGCAGCACAGATGGGCTATAGTAAAAAAAGCAAAGCTGTGAACTCCAATGACGTAGCAAGGCTTTCTTCTCCTGCACCGGAAGTAAAGGCAGAAGCCATCCAGAATAATATCAACCTGAGTACAAAAGAAAGCGAACAGGCCGGACTGGCAGAAAGCTACAGCCAGCTGGCAGACGTCAATATACAGCAGAAAGATGTTTCTAAGGCAGAAATGAATCTGAATAATGCCTATAAGATTTCAAAAAAGGAAGCTCCGCAGCAGGCGCTTGCAATTAATCAGAAACTGGCTGATCTCTACGTAGAAAACCGAAATTTTGACAAAGCTATTGAAGCCAAAAAGAAAGTTCTGAAAGAAGACTTTGTGAAAGAAAATTCACAGGAGAAAGTCAACCAGATTCAGGAGCTTGCTGATATTTATATAAAGAAGAATGATCCGCAGGAAGCCGTTACTTTGTTGAAAAATGCCTATGGAATTGCGTTGGAAAAAGGACATACTTTGGAGGCTCAGAGAAGTGTGAAAAAGCTGGACAGTCTGTATGCTATCTCTGGAAACACAAATGCTTCGGTACAGCTGTACAGAGACTTCCTGGGAAAACTTCCCAATCTGGTTTCGAAAGACAGAAGCCTTGTAGATAATAAAGTTCTTGAAGACACAGAACAGCGTATTTCACAGCTGGAGAAGGAAAAAGAACTGAAAGACGAGCTCATCCGTAAGAAAAATGTTTTTAATTATGGTTTGATAGGAGCTTTGATTATTTTAACAGGGTTGATTATTTTTATTTTCAGAACTCTGAAGAAAGTTCAGATTAAGAATAAAAAAATTGCCCTTCAGTCGCTTCGGAGAGAGATGAATCCGCATTTTATTTTTAACAGCTTAAATAGTGTCAATCATTTTATTGCAACCAATAATGAACTGGGAGCCAATCAGTACCTTACAAAATTTTCCAAGCTAATGCGTGGTGTCATGGAAAATTCTGCTGATGATTTTATCCCTTTTCAGCAGGAACTGGATCTTCTCCAGAACTATCTTGCTTTGGAAAAAACACGTTTTGCAGATAAATTTGATTACGAAATTGAGGTAGATGAAAATCTGAACCTGCAAAGTCAGCAGATTCCCGGAATGCTTATACAGCCATTTCTGGAGAATGCAATCTGGCATGGACTCCGCTATAGAACCGAAAAAGGGCTTTTAAAATTAAGCTTTGAAAAAGATAAACAATCTCTGAAGATTGTCGTCGAAGACAACGGAATAGGAATTGAGGAAAGTAAAAAGCAGAAAACCACACATCAGAAGACAAGAGAAGGGCGTGGAATGAAAAATACACTCGAAAGAATTCAGCTGCTGAATGATCTTTACAAAAAAGATATTACCTGCTCTGTAAAAGATAAAGAAAATGCTGGCGGAGTTTTGGTTACGATAAAAATAAAATGCATTAACCTGAACTAAGGTTAATGCATTTTATTTATAAATTGGTAATTAAATTCATTTATTTAATATACTTTTTCTTCAAAGCTGAAAAATTGGTTTTAATCTCCTCCAGTTCATAATAAGCCGGAATGACTTCAGCTCCTGAGCGGTTGATAAAACCATAAGTTCCCGTTATATTTTTTACAAGTGCAAGATCATCTGAGTACTCTCCGAATGTATTAATCTTGGAATATACTGGCTGAACGATAATTTTTCCGCTTTTATCTGAAATTCCATACGTTCCGGAATTGGTTTTTGTCAATCTCCAGTTTTTATTGATCTTGCTGATATCCTCTCTTTCTGATATTTTCATCTGTGAAAAAGAAAGGCTGAATACACTCATGCAGATAAGAATAAGAAGTTTTGATTTCATACTGTTTCAAATTTAAATGGTCATCGTTTTAATAAAGCCTAAATTAATAAATAATATAATAAAAGTCCCGTAAATGCATGAAAATTTAACTTTTATAATGTTTTTTACCTCGTGTCTGCACTCTGTTATCTGAAAAATGATGTAACCATTTTGAAACAGAAATTGTCTTAACAGATAAAAACGTAACTCAAAATGACTTCTCCTAACAAAGCAGCCAGACTCGCGGGATTTTTTTATCTCATAGTTATAGTAACCGGATTTTTCAGTTTAATGTATGTTCCGTCAAAACTTATTACCTGGGAAAACCCTGCCTTGACTTTTCACAATATCTCTTTTTCTACACAATTGTTCAGGCTGAGTATTGCTGGCAGTATCATCTGTTATAGTGCTTTCACTTTACTTCCTTTAACGTTGTATCAGCTGTTGAAAAATATCAATGGAAACTATGCAAAACTGATGGTTATTCTTGCTCTTATCAGTATCCCCATTTCTTTTATCAATCTTCAAAACAAATTTTCTGTTCTTACTATTATTGAAGGAGCGGATTATTTAAAAGTGTTTGATGCAAAGCAGCTGCAGAACCAAATAATGTTCTTGTTGAGCACTTATAACAAAGGACTTTTAATTGCGCAGGTTTTCTGGGGAGCATTGCTTTTCCCCTTGGGATATCTGGTGTATAAATCCGGTTTTTTTCCGAAAAATTTGGGAATTTGCTTAATGCTGGGCTGTTTGGGATATATGGTTAATGTTTTTGGAAGAACTGTTGTTCCTGATTTTTCAGACTATCCTGTATCAGGTTATATCACATTACCGGCAACAATAGGAGAGATAGGAACCTGTCTATGGCTGCTGCTTGCTGGAGTAGGGAATAAAAAAGTAAATTATAATTAAAAATAATAACCATGAACAATTCTACAAAATTGGAAGACGTACAGATTAATGTGAAAATCATTCTGGCAGGGCTGTGGGCTTCAGTTACGTTATGTTATTTATATGGCGACTATTTTGAACTGTATACTCCTGGAAAAGCGTGGGGACTTCTAGAAGGTGAAAATTTATTGAATTCTCCCTTAAAGTTACTTACAGCCTCAGCAATTCTGGCAATACCAGCAGCAATGATATTTCTTTCCCTTATTTTAAAACCGGTGATCAACAGGTTCCTTAATATTGTGTTTGGAATATTTTTCACGCTGATCATGCTGTTTATCGGTATATCCTCTTTTTCGGACTGGTATTTGTTTTATATTTTTCTCGCAGCATTGGAGTGTATTATAACGATCATGATTGTAAAGTACGCCTGGCAATGGAAGAAAATATAAGATCAGAAAATTTAGAAAGTCTTAGAGTAAGATTGTACTACTGATCAAATATTCCTAATTTGCACCTGCAATCTGCTACCTAATATCTGATCGTAATGAAAATAAAAGCCGTAATTGTAGACGATGAAATCATAGCCCGAGAAGTTTTGAGAAGCTATCTTACGAAATACTGTCCACAGGTTGAAATTCTTGGTAAAGCCGAAAATATTAAAGATGCAGTTCCGTTGATTGCCGAAAAGCAGCCACAGCTGGTGTTTCTGGATGTAGAGATGCCTTTTGGAAATGCTTTTGATGTATTGGAAGCTACCAAAGATTTTTCCTACGAAACTATTTTCATTACCGCTTTTTCTCAATATTCTCTACAGGCCTTAAATAAGTCAGCCAGTTATTATATTTTAAAACCAATTGATATTCAGGAGTTGATACTGGCAGTGAACAAAGTCGCTGAGAGTCTGGAGAAAAAAGATGAACTTAACCGGAATAAAATCCTGCTTGAAAACTTAAAACTTAGGCCGGAAAAGCAACAGCTTATCCTTCCCACTTTACAAGGGTTTGATGTGGTAAAAACGGAAGATATTCTGAGACTTCAGGCTGATGGGAACTTTACGCAGGTATATCTTACAGACGGTTCAAAGAAAATGGTATGCCGTTTTCTGAAACACTTTGATGATCTTTTAGAAAGCCCTTTCGTAAGAGTTCACCGTTCCCATATCATCAATACAGCTTTTGTTAAATCATATCATAAAAGTGGAACCGTAATGCTTGCTGACGATACGGAAATAGAAGTTTCAGGCAGTTTTAAAGATGGGTTTCTAAAAGTATTTTCATAGACTTTTTTGTTTTTTAACATCTTAAAGGCATTATTTTTGAAGCTCTTATAACAGTCATACCAAAACTTTCTGTTATGAAAACCATTCACAAAATCATACTTCCTGTTTCATTGGGAGCACTGGGACTAATCCTTTTCAACTCCTATTCTGTAAGAATTCCCCGGGGTGCTGTAGCAGTTAAGAATTTCGATGCTAAAAAATATCTCGGAAGATGGTACGAGATAGCCCGTTTCAATTACAGGTTCGAAAAAAATATGGATAATGTTACCGCAGAATATTCCGAAAATCCGGATGGTACTATCCAGGTAAGAAATAAAGGGTACAATTACCTCAAAAAAATATGGGATGAGGCCATTGGAGAAGCACAGTTTGTAAAAGATAAAACTGAAGCCAGATTGAAAGTTTCATTTTTCAAACCGATCTGGGCAGGTTATAATGTTATTGATATTGATGAAGACTATCAATATGCCCTTGTAGCAGGAAGCAGTTTAAAATATATGTGGATCTTATCCCGAACGACCAATATCCCCGAAAGCATCAGACAGCGTTTCCTGGAAAAAGCTAGAAAAATTGGATACAATACAAAAGAACTGATCTGGGTGAAGCATGATAGATAAAATGAAAGGGCAAAAGCGCCCTTTCGTCATTAGTTTTTTTAACTTCTGATATATTCTTTCCATTCCTCAAAACGGTGATCAATCACCAGTTTCATGAGATCATAGTTTTCGTAGGTATCTTCGATATGATAAAAAGTTTCATACTCGTAGTCGTTTTCCTCTGCTTTACCATCAAAAATATTAACGAAGTCGTCAGCAAATGAGCTATATCTGTTTCCAAAATCGGTGTCATCTGCATAATAATCTTTTGCAAAGCTATTTCCCAGATCATTCAGGTCATGCTCAGCAAATTTCCCGTCACAGCAGTCCATTATAAATTCCGCACCTGTTACCTCTCTTCGTTTCAGCTGTTCAATTTCTTCCCCTGCATCCTCTTTCATTTCATCGGAAATAAGATCGTTATTAACACACCAGTTCAGGAACATACCCGTATGTGTAGCTCCGTTTTTCTGAGGAAGTCCTTCCGGGAAATCACCACCATAATGCCATGAAGCATCATCATATTTAGACATAATTTTAAATTATAGTTTTAAACAATTTTATCCAAAAATAGAAAAAATCATTTTATGTTGCCGCAGCCACCTATTTTTCCGTCATTTGCAGAGAATTTTTTTCAACAAATTGATATATGGAAAAAGCTGTTCTTATCACCATCGGTGACGAAATCCTTTCCGGGAATACTATAGATACCAATTCTAATTTTATTGCCTCTGAACTAAAGAATATTGGCATAAAAGTTTCGCAAATCTTTACAATTTCAGACGAAATTGAGACTATCAAAAATACATTGAGCACCGCATTCGAATTGGGAGACCTTATTATTACAACGGGAGGACTGGGGCCAACCAGAGATGATAAAACAAAAAAAGCGCTGGCAGAATTTTTTAATGATGAAATAGCGCTGGATGAGGTCACTTTTAACCATCTGAAAGGATATATGGAAAGAAGGGGACGTGCTGATATTCTGGAAAGAAACAGAGAACAGGCATTTGTACCTACAAAATCTTTGGTTTTTCAAAACCATTATGGAACAGCACCATGCATGATGATGGAACAGGATGGGAAACTGTGCTACAGTCTTCCCGGAGTTCCTTACGAAGTGAAGCCATTGATCAAAGATCAGATTATTCCTTACTTGAAGGAAAAATTTAACCTTCAATATATCCATACCAGAATTGTATCCGTAGTGGGAATTCCCGAAAGTATTCTTGCAGATACCATTGAAAACTGGGAACTTGCACTTCCTGAAAATCTGGCATTATCTTATCTTCCTGTAGGAACAAGAGTTAAGCTGAGGATTACAGCATCAGGAGATAATGAAGCTGCTTTAGAGCAGCAGGCGGAAAATGAAATTCAGCAGCTGCTTCCTTTATTAGGGGACCATGTTATAGCGGTAACAGAAGATAAAATAGAAAATATTCTGGCAGAAATACTTACTGAAAGAAAGCTGACCATTTCTACAGCAGAAAGCTGTACAGGAGGAGAGCTGGCGAAAATGATCACTTCCGTTGCCGGGAGTTCAAAATACTTTCTTGGCGGTATAGTCCCTTATGCGACAGAGAGAAAAATAAAAATTTTAAATGTTTCCAAAGAAACCGTAGATCAGTTTACCGTAGTCAGTGAGCAGGTAGCACAGGAAATGGCAAAAGGCTGTCAGGAGTTGTTTGAAACCAATATTTCTCTTTCTACTACTGGTGTTGCAGGACCGGGAAAAGGGGAGGATGGCAATGATGTGGGAACAGTTTTCTATACCATGAGAATCAATGATAAGGCAGTGACTTCAAAATTATATATGCCTCATCTGGAAAGACTGGACTTTATGCATTTCGTTTCTCAAAAGGTGATTCAGGATCTTGTGAGTCTTTTGGTAAATCCTTAGATTATTTTTTTCTTTTTTAATTTTTTTTTAATTAATTTTAATACGCTTTTTCACACTTTTTGAGAACCATTCATTAAAATTTAAAAATAGTGGAAAATTCCAAACAGATTTTTCAGACCAACAACAAGAAACGCTGGAAAAGCGTACAGTGGAGCAGCCGTTTTTTTATCTTTATTGCGGCTTTACTTTTTCTTGCTTTAGGGCTGATGATGACCCTGGACAGAAGTCCTAAAATTCCTTTTAAGGAAGACTATAAAGCAGTAATTACTGCCAATAAACCTTATCTTCAGGAGAATAAGATTTCCAAAGAATATAAAGGATTCAGAAACTTTATTTCTGAAAAAAATATACATACAAGTCTTGCCAAAATAGAAAAGGCGAGAGAAGAAAGATATAAAAATCAAAACAGAAACTGGGCTCAGTTTCCCGGAGGTATCCGTTCTGCATTCTATGTAGCATGGGACCCTCAGTCTTTGATGTCTTTAAAAAGAAATATCAGACACGTTAATCTTGTTTTTCCGGAATGGTTTTTCATTGATCCCAAAACAGGAGATCTGAAAACAAATGTAGATCCCGAAGGATATAAGGTCATCAAAAGAACGGGAGTTGCCGCAATGCCGATGCTGAGTAATAACTCAGACAGAGAATTCCGTTCTGAAGGATTGGTAAAAGTACTTAACGATCCGAAAAGAAGAACCGCCCTGATTCAAAAAATTACCCAGCAGTGTAAAAAATACCACTTCAAAGGAATCAATATTGACTTTGAAGATATGAATCTGAATTCTGATGACAACCTGATTGCCTTTATGAAAGAACTTTCTGAGACTTTCAAACAGAATCAGCTGCTGGTAACCATGGATATTATGACGGATAATGATGATTACAACATTCCCAGATTAGATCCTTATGTAGATTACTTTGTTCTGATGGCTTACGATGAGTATTCCGCGGGAAGTGATGCCGGCCCTGTTTCTTCACAGAAATGGATAGAAGCTCAAACCGGTAAAATAGTGAAACAGACTTCTCCTCACAAGATTATTCTTGGGTTAGGAGCTTATGGCTATGACTGGAGCTCCAATAAAGATGACAATACTTCTGTGACCTACATGCAGGCGATTACAAAAGCCAGTGCTAGCAAAGCGGTTATTGATTTTAATGACAATACTTTTAACCTTAATTATTCCTATACGGATTCTAAAAATCTGACGCATACTGTATTCTTCAACGATGCCGCTTCTATCTTTAATACGATGCGCTTCTCATCAGAATATCCTTTGGCGGGAACTGCACTTTGGAGACTGGGGAGTGAAGACAGCAGAGTCTGGAATTTCTATGATAAAGATCTTACTTCTGCAGGCCTTTCCAAGCTGAATTTAAAAACGCTGGAAAATGTAAAAGGGCAGACGATGGTGGATTATATAGGAGACGGGGAAGTACTGGATGTTCTGAATACTCCTCACGATGGAAAAATCAAATTGGAGATTGATCCCAAAGAGAAAATTATTACAGACGAGAATTATATTACCTATCCAAGTTCTTACGAAGTAAAAAAATATGGAAGTGCCCCTCAAAAAGAATTGGTACTGACCTTCGACGACGGACCGGATGAAACTTATACCCCGCAGGTTCTGGATATATTATCTAAATACCATGTGCCTGCAGCTTTCTTTCTGGTAGGTTTAAATGCAGAAAAGAACCTTCCGCTTGTCAAAAGAATTTACCGTGAAGGACATGAAATAGGAAACCATACATTCACGCATGAAAATGTGGCTAAAGTAAGCCCGCAGAGAGCTTTACTTGAAATGAAACTTACAAGATTACTGATTGAATGTATCACCGGACACAGTACAATTCTATTCAGAGCACCTTATAATGCGGATTCTGAACCTACTACTTCAGAAGAGATCATTCCGGTTGCACTGGCAAGACAGCAGAATTATCTGGATATCGGTGAAAGTATTGATCCCGAAGACTGGCAGCCGGGTATCAAAGCCGATGAAATTATAAAACGTGTCATGGCGGGTATCAAGCAGCAGAGAGGAAACATCATTCTTCTTCATGATGCAGGAGGTGATACAAGAGAAGAAACGGTGAAGGCTTTAAAAGTTTTAATTCCTACTCTACAGAAGCAGGGATATCACTTTACTAATCTTAGAAGTATTCTTCATAAAAGTAAAAACGAGCTTATGCCTGAAGTTCCCAAAACGAGATCTTATTATGTGATGCAGCTGAATCTGGTATTGGCTACAGCAATTTATGGAATAAGCCATTTTCTGGTTGCTTTGTTTACCATTTTCATTGTATTAGGACTGATAAGACTTTTATTAATGGCTTACTGGGCTTTTAAAGAAAGAAAAAAAGAAAAAAAACTAAGCGAGTTTCCAATCCTGGAATCTTATCCTAAGGTCTCCATTATTGTTCCCGCTTACAATGAAGAAGTAAATATTGTTTCTTCCCTGCATAATCTGTTGAAGCAGACCTACCCGAATTTTAACATCATTATGGTAGATGACGGTAGTAAGGATTCTACCTATGCCAAGGCAAAAGAAGCATTCCCGGATCATCCGAAACTGAAAATTTTCTCCAAAGTAAACGGAGGAAAAGCAACAGCTTTAAATTTCGGTATCTCGCAGACCGATGCAGAATATGTTGTATGTATAGATGCAGACACCAAATTACAGCAGGATGCCGTGAAATATCTTATAGCAAGGTTTTTAAATTCAGGTCCTGAAGAAAAAATAGCTGCAGTAGCAGGAAATGTGAAAGTAGGAAATACAGTGAACTGGCTTACAAGATGGCAGGCAATAGAATATACGACAAGTCAGAATTTTGACAGGCTGGCTTACGCACATATTAATGCGATTACAGTAATTCCGGGCGCTATCGGAGCATTTAAAAGATCTGTAGTTCTTCAGGTCGGTGGATACTCATCGGATACTTTGGCTGAAGACTGTGATGTTACAGTGAAAATATTGAGAGAAGGATATACGATTGCTAACGAAAATAAAGCAATTGCCGTCACTGAGGCGCCTGAAACCGTTAAACAGTTTTTAAAACAGCGTTTCCGATGGACCTATGGTATCATGCAGATGTTCTGGAAACAGAAACAGACTTTCCTTAACCCCAAATATAAAGGATTGGGCCTTTGGGCAATGCCGAATATTTTATTATTCCAATATATCATACCATTTTTCTCGCCGCTGGCAGATGTGATCATGTTTTTTGGAATCCTGTCCGGAAACGGAAGTAAAATATTTACCTATTATCTGATATTTCTTTTGGTAGATGCTTCCCTGGCTTTAATAGCCTTTATTATGCAAAGGGAAAAAATCACCAATCTTGTGTATATCATTCCGCAGAGATTCGGGTATAGATGGCTGATGTATATTGTATTATTTAAAAGTTTAAGAAAAGCACTGAAAGGCGAAATGCAGTCTTGGGGATTCCTGAAAAGAACAGGAAATGTAAAAGAGATAGCAACTTCTTAATATTTGTTTAAATTTGTTTCTCTAAAAAGTAACAAATAGTTAATTAACTATACCTATTATATAAATTGTTATCATAATGAAAAAAATAACGCTTTCTTTGTTTTTAATAGCAGGGATCTGTACTCAGAATACGATGAGCGCACAAGCAAAAACGGTAAAAACCGCAGTTAATAACGCAGACAAAGGCTTAGACCTTAGCTTGATGGACACTTCAGTACGTCCACAGGATGATTTTTATAACTATGTAAGCGGAACCTGGATGAAGACCGCTAAAATCCCATCTGACAAACCAACTTGGGGAAGCTTCAACAAACTGGCTGAAGATACGGATAACAATTCCATGACCATCCTGAATTCTCTTCTGAAAGACAAATTTGCTGACGGAAGTGAGGGGAAAAAGATTCAGGATCTATACGCTACTTACATGAACATGGAGAAGAGAAATGCTGACGGAATCAAGCCTATTCAGGAAAATCTGAATAAGATTGATGCGATTAAAAATATGGCTGATCTTCAGACTTACCTGGCTTCTGTAACAAAAGAAGGTGAAAACGTTTTCTACGGATGGGGAGTGGATGCAGACCTTAAAGATTCTAAAATGAATGCCGTTTACTTAGGAAATGCTTCTTTAGGTTTAGGAAGAGATTACTATCAGAAAGTAAACGAGAAAAATACAGAAGCAATTGCTGAATATCAGAAGTATGTAGCTTCAATGCTAAAAGAATTAGGATACAAAAATGCTGATGAAGCAGCAAAAGGTATCGTGAACTATGAAAAAAGCATTGCAAATACGTATCTGACAAACGAGCAGAGCCGTGATAATACGCTTCAGTACAATCCTAAGACGATGGCTGAACTTTCCACTTTGGTAAAAGGTGTTGACCTTCCTGGTTACCTTAAAAAAGTAGGAGTAAATACAGATAAAGTAATTATCAGTGAATTAGGATTCTATAAGAATTTTGATAAATTGGTAAATGCTCAGAATCTTCCGGTGATCAAGGATTATCTGAAATTCCACATGATCCACGGAAGTGCTTCTTATCTAAGTGAAAACTTAGGAAATATGAAGTTTGCTTTCTATGGTAAATACCTTAGAGGACAGCAGGAGCAAAGGGCGCTTAACAAAAGAGGTTTTGAGTTGATCAACGGTTCTTTGGGAGAAGCTTTCGGAAAATTATATGTTGAAAAATATTTCCCTGCTGAAGCAAAAGCTCAGATGGTTGAACTGATCGACTACTTAAAGAAAAGTTTCGCAGTTCATATCAATAATTTAGCATGGATGTCTTCAACGACTAAGGAAAAGGCAATGCAGAAACTGAATAAGTTTACTGTAAAAGTTGCTTATCCTGATAAATGGAAAGACTACTCAAAATTGGTAATTCTTCCTGAAGCTAAAGGTGGTACATTGTACAAAAACCTTCAGAACATCGGTGAATGGCAGTACAATAAAGATTTAGCTAAAATCGGTAAACCAGTTGATAAAACAGAATGGGGTATGACTCCACAAACTGTAAATGCATATTACAACCCGGTAAATAACGAGATTGTATTCCCTGCAGCGATTCTTCAGCCGCCATTCTTTAATCCAAAGGCTGATGCAGCGGTAAACTTTGGTGGAATTGGTGCCGTAATCGGTCACGAAATGAGCCACGGGTTTGATGATTCAGGGGCACAGTTTGACGCAGATGGTAACTTAGTTGACTGGTGGACTCCGGAAGACAAAGCTAACTTCGAAAAAGCTACAAAAGCGCTTGCTTCTCAATATGACAAATATGAGCCTGTAAAAGGAACTTTCGTAAACGGTACCTTCACAAACGGTGAAAACATCGCTGACTTGGGAGGGGTAAATATCGCTTACGATGCTCTTCAGATGTACCTGAAAGATAAAGGAAATCCTGGGAAAATCAGTGGATTTACTCAGGATCAGAGATTCTTCCTGAGCTGGGCAACCGTTTGGAGAACTTTATCAAGTGAGAAATATATGATCAATCAGGTGAAAACAGATCCGCATTCTCCTGGATATTTCAGAAGTTTCGGTCCGCTTATCAACGTTGATGCCTTCTACAAAGCATTTGATGTGAAAAAAGGAGACAAATTATACAAAACACCGGAAGAAAGAATTAAAATCTGGTAATCAATATAAAAACCGTTCAGCAATGAACGGTTTTTGCTTTTTTAGATATAAATATGTCAGGATTAAGAGTACGGTAGTCTGCCTCATAATTTGCCATACAATTTCTAATTTCTCATTTATCATTTTCCACTTTCCAAATTCAGTTTTCCACTTTTTAATTATCCTTCATCATATATCCTTAAAGTTTGTATATTTGGTAAGTTTGTGTAATATCAAAAATTATCTTTAATGAAAAAGCTAAATATTGGAATACTTGCCCTTTCGGGTATTGTATTTCTTAATTCGTGTGGTGCAGCAAAGACTGCTGGGACAGAGAATAAAACTGAAGCTGCGGCAACTGTAGCAAAGCCTGTGAAAGAAGAAGTAAAAGAGGAGGGGATCAATTTATCCTATATGGATACCAACGTCCGTCCGCAGGATGACTTTTTTAGCTATGTGAACGGAAATTGGGTGAAAAACACTCAGATTCCTTCCGATAAAGCAAATTGGGGATCTTTCAATGCATTGAGAGAAAATGTAGATGATGCTTCATTAGATATATTGAACAAAATTCTTACAGAATCATACCCTGCTGGATCAGAAGGCCAGAAAATTCAGAATCTGTATGCTTCTTTTATGGATACAGCTAAAAGAAATGCAGAAGGGCTGGCTCCTATTAAGGCTGATCTTGCAAAAGTTGATGCCATTAAAAATCTTAACGACCTTCAGAAATACCTTTTAGAGGCTACAAGATTAGGGGATAACTCTTTCTACGGATGGAGAGTGGGCGCAGATATGAAAAACTCTAAGATGAATGCCGTTTATCTTGGAGGTCCGGATCTTGGCTTAGGAAGAGATTATTATCAAAAAGTAAACGAAGCAAATACTAAAACGTTAGCAGAATACCAGGCCTATGTTGGAAAGCTATTTGGTGTTTTAGGATATAAAAATTCAACTCAGACCGCACAGAATGTTGTGGATTTTGAAAAACAGCTTGCCAATTATTTATTGACTCTTGAGCAGAACAGAGATGCCAATCTGAGATACAATCCTAAAAATGTTTCCGAATTATCAGGTCTTGTTAAAAATGTAGATCTTGCAAAATATCTTAAAGATGCAGGAGTAAATACAGACAGAGTAATCATTGGAGAGCTGAAGTACTATCAGAATATGGATCAGTTTGTGACGCAGAAGAATCTTCCTTTATTGAAAGATTACTTGAAATACCATATTATTAATGGGAATGCAAGTAATCTGGATGACAACTTAGAGCAGATCAGATTTGATTTTTATGCTAAATATTTACAGGGCCAGAAAGAGCAGCGCCCAATGGACAAAAGAGGACTTACTCTTGTAAATGGAGTTCTTGGAGAAGCTTTTGGTAAATTATATGTCGATAAATACTTTACTCCGGAAGCAAAACAGCAGATGGAAACCTATATTGATTATATTTTAAAATCATTCAAAACTCATATTGCCAATATGGACTGGATGTCTCCTGAAACAAAAGTAAAAGCTCAGGAAAAACTATCCAAATTTACAGTGAAAATTGCTTATCCGGACAAATGGAAAGACTACAGCCAGTTGAAAGTTGAATCTCCAAAACAGGGAGCAACATTATATTCCAATCTTCAGAATGTGTCAGCATGGCAATATCAGAGAAGTTTGGATAAAGTAGGCAAACCTGTTGATAAAACAGAATGGGGAATGTCTCCACAGACAGTAAATGCTTACTATAGCGGATCAAACAACGAAATTGTTTTCCCTGCAGCAATCCTTCAGCCGCCTTTCTATAACCCTAAAGCTGACGCCGCTGTAAACTTCGGAGGTATTGGAGCTGTAATCGGTCACGAGATCTCTCACGGATTTGATGACAGCGGTTCACGTTTCGATGGTGATGGTAACCTTAATAACTGGTGGACAGATACTGACCGTAAAAATTTTGATGCAAAAGTAGGTCAGTTAGCAGCTCAGTACAGTGCTTATGAACCTGTAAAAGGAAGTTTTGTTAACGGAAAATTCACGAGTGGTGAAAACATTGGTGACCTTGGTGGAGTAGCAGTAGCATACGATGCTCTTCAGATGTATCTGAAAGACAAAGGAAACCCAGGGAAAATCAGTGGATTTACTCAGGATCAGCGATTCTTTATGAGCTGGGCAACCGTTTGGAGAACAAAAGCTACCGATCAGTATATGACAAATCAGGTGAAAACAGACCCGCACTCTCCGGGAATGTTCAGAGCATTTGGCCCGTTGGTTAATCAGGATTCATTCATCAAGGCATTTGATATTAAACCTGGAGACAAAATGTACAAAGCCCCTCAGGACAGAATAAAAATTTGGTAATTTTACCTTAAATTGTTAGAAAAAGAATCCGTCTCACTTTGGATTGAGACGGATTCTCTTTTTAATATTCTTTCTTGTAATTCCGGAGAACAAACTTTATTCCGGTTTCCATAATGTCTCCCATGGTTGTACAATATTTGAAATTAACATCATAGGTAAGTTTTTGTAAAGCAGTTTTTAGTTCTGTAACATTGGCCTCCGGTGCGATATTGTCTTTTTTCATAATAGAAATAAGTTCATCAAATCTGCCTTTACTGCTTGTCACTCTTTTTACGATTTGAGAACGTACTTCCTTACGGTATTGCTCTATAGAACTGGGTTTAAGTTTTTCCAGTACCATATGGACCATTTGATTATTTTCTTTGAAATACTGCGGAAGATAGACCTTCAGATTTCCCTCATAAGTTTGCTGATCAAAATCGATGGGACGAATTCTGTAAATAACCTGGTCGAAATCGTGGATTGGAATAACAACATAATTATAAGACCTCATATCACCAAGAAGCCCAATGAGACAGCGTTCATTGAATTTTACAAATTCCTTGGAAATCTGCGCCTTTTCAAGTTCCGTACAGTTGAATAGATGTTTCTGAATAAAAACATCTCCGGGTATTCCTAAAATATGCTCTTCAATTAAAGTGTTTTTATAAACCAGATAATTAATTCGGTTGGGCGAAAGCAGGTCTTCAAGTTCCAGTCCGAATATTCGGGAAGCATCCGCCTGTTTAATATAAAAATAAGTATAATTATCATTAAGTATATTTCTCACCCTAATCCGAAAAGGTTTAGAATTTCCAAAAGTACAAAAGTCGATGGTATCCACTTTCAGATAAGGTAAAGTAGCAATATCTCCATCAGAATGAAGGAGGGTGTAGATTTTATTTAAATTAGCCTCTATTTCCAGAAAGTCATATTCAGAATATAAAACCCCGAGCCACAATGTATCTTTGCCCTCTTTATCCAGAATATTCACACTGTCACTGAACCTCAGGAGGTCTTCATACAGAAACTTAATTTTAGTAGTTCTGTTATATTTTTCCAGATATTGATGTAATGCTTCTGAAATTGGAAATATAGGTTTTCTAAACGCTATTTTTACATCTTTCATAATACTGTTCCCTTTGCTTAAATATAAAGATTTTTTTTTTGAAGCGTCTGAAGAATTCCCATTTTAACACTCATTTACTGTTTTTCTATACCAGTAAACCAATCAAAAATTTTATTTATTTTTTCTTAAACGATTTTATTTATTTTTTCATAGCTTAGTGATATCGTAAGATCATGATTTTATGTTAAATATGTTTAAGGAAATTTAAATAATCCAAGAAAAAACTTGGTAAAATTTTGTATGTTACAGTTTTTTTTTAAATTTAAACATTGGATTGGTAATTTATTTGATTCGTCTGTAAATTACTCAAAGACAGATCCAAAACCAAATAGTAAATCTCAAAATAATAATAATATGGCAATGTTTAATTATGGTGTTGGCGGAAACGAGGTAAAAGTAGACGCTAATGAAGCTATTCAGGAAATACAGGAAAATAAATCACTGATAGTAAGCCAGCTTACAACAGAAGAATCTTATACCCCTGAAATTGTAACAGGATTGAAAACAGTAGAAGACGTTTTCAAACATTTCCAGCCTTCAGTGTCTGTACAGCACGAAACAGAAGACGGAGGAGTGGTTGAAGAAGAATTCCGTTTTCAACATCTTGGCGAATTTACTCCCAAAAGTCTTACTCAAAAGTCAGACTATCTGCAGCAGCTGAGCATAGAACAGGAGCAGTACAATAAAATTGTACGTCAGCTGAAAACAAATAAAATCTTACGCAATATGCTGGAGAACGATCAGACAAGAGCGGCGTTCATAGACGTATTAAAAGAAGTGGCACAAGAACTTGAAAAATAATTAAAGACTTTTAAATCAAATCATGGATAGCAAATTACAGGCGCAAGAAAGCCAACAGCAGGGGCAGCAGCAACACTCAGGGCAGCCGAAAGGAAACCCGCTTGCTGAACTCAATAAAATGGGTGGTTTTGGCTTTGTTGAATCCGTTGTAGACGGTATCGCCAATATGAACCCAACAAGAAAAGCAAGAAAGGAAATCTTTCTTACAGACAGTAATAAATCAGATGAAAGGAAAGAACTTCTTCAGAAGATCAACCTTTGGGTAAGCCTTCTGGAAGGAAGCGAATCTGCAGATAAAATGGCCGAAACGTGCAAAACTAAAGCACAGCAGGCTGACCAGAACTTAAAGACAAACTTAAAAAATACACTGGATGCCGTTCGTATGTTGGAAACCAACTACAGAACAGTGGCTCAATTCTACAAAAATACAGAGTTGGACAAAGTGGATAACGTGAGTATTGTGAATGCAAGCATCGATCAGGTTTCAGATTTGGATAATCCTTTATTCATTGATGCCATCTCTGACGAATTCAAAAATTACTACGACCGTTTAGACCTTAGAGATAACTATTCAATCCTTGCCATTCCAGGATACTTAGGTTCCAATAAGGTAATTGAAAAGTGGGCAAAAATCTGTAATGAAAACAAAGTAATGATGGTTACGGATTTCGCAAATCTTGATAAACCGGACGACGTTGTAGATTTATTTCATTCTGCAAACCTTACAGGAGGTGAACTTCACAGAAGTAACGTTATTATGACGTGTAACTGGCTTGTAGGACGTGGAAAAGCTGAAGAAGTAGGGGAAGAAGACAACGTAGAACTTCCACCATCAACTTCATTAGCCGGAAAAATCCATAAAACACTGATGTCTCAGGTGGCAGCAGGTAAAAAACACGGTAATATCAACGAAGTAGACGCTGTAAAATTCGAATTGAAGAAAAGTGAAATTTCTCAGTTAGAAAAAATGGGTCTGGTACCAATGGTAAATGAATACGGAAAAATTATGGCTTTCTCTGCAAAGACCTTATTTACAGGAGACAATATTGGTCTTCAGACGTATTCCGTAGTTCGTGTATTCGACTACGTAACCAAAGTATTACTGGACTTCCTGAACAGAAGAGCTTTCGAAAACTGGAACGCCAAAAACGAAGACGATTTGAGAAGACAGATTGTTACCTTCCTTGATAATATTAAAGGACCGGACAAATTGATTGAAAAATTCAAAATTGTTCGTTTTGAGCAGGATAGAGTGAACAAAGACAGAGTATGGCTTGACATCCGTATGACTCCCTATTTCCCAACCAAAAGTTTCGTTATTAAACTTGATGGTCACAAAGGAGATGATGGTAACGAATGGGATGCAGAATACTCTCAGGAATAAAAAAACTTATTTTAAATAATGAAAACCGATGCAATTTTTACATCGGTTTTTTTCTACCAATATCTATGAAATTGAATATGAACAAAAAATTGATCATGGGCCTGCCTGCCTTGCTGATGCTTCTTATTATAGGCTGTGAAAAAAAATACCAAAGTCCCGCTCATTATGAAAATGATCTCTTTTCAGATGAACATCAGGAAGGGAAAGCGTACATCATGAATGAGGATGAATGCTTTGAAGGCAGTGAGCTCGTTATTGCAAGCTCAAGCGTAAAATTAGCAGACAGCTCAAAAGGTCGTGGAAAATCTTTTTTTCTTTATAAAGTAGGATCAGGAAAAGTATTAAAAACAGTAAGAGATTCTACCGTAGAAACTCCTATGCTGTTCTTATCTCCTTATAAGCTAAAACTGAAAAATAACGACTCAATGTACGTTTATCTGAAAAAACTGGAAGGTTATCGTCTTATTGCCAGGGATAGAAATCTTAAATATCAATGGTTAAAAGGAGCTTCTGTATATCCTGTGAAGAAAAAATAAATAACCTTATCTTTGCAATATTGAAATAATGCACCGGAATGAAGAGAAAACGTGCTCTTCTTGACTTTAAAATAAGATTGGTTTTTGGAAAAAAATAGGACAGCCTCAGAATTTCTTCATGTAGGAAACAGGCTTTTGGAGTGGTATAAAAATAATGCGAGAGATTTGCCTTTCAGACAGACAAAAGATCCCTATAAGATCTGGATTTGCGAAATCGTATTTCAGCAGACAAGGATCAGTCAGGGACTTAATCACTATAATAACTTCATTGAAAGATTTCCGGATGTGACCACTTTGGCAAATGCTGAAGAAAATGAGGTTTTACTATACTGGAAAGGTTTGGGATATTATTCCAGAGCGATTAATATTCATAAAGCTGCACAGCAAATCATGAATGATTACAATGGGATATTTCCTGATCAGTATGATGAGATCTTAAAGCTAAAAGGCGTAGGTAAATATACAGCTGCTGCAGTTTCAAGCATTTGTTTTGGAGCTAGAACTCCGGCGGTTGATGGTAATTTTTACCGTGTTCTGAGTCGTTTTTTTGCCGATGATTTTGATATTTCGAATTCAAAAGCATTTACCTATTTTTCTGAACTTGCTGCTCTGGTGATGCCGGATAATGTTGGTGATTTCAATCAGGCAATGATGGATATGGGGTCTGAGATCTGCAAACCGAAAAATCCTCTTTGTGGTGAATGCCCTATTCATGAAGGCTGCCTTGCATTTTCTATGGATAAAATTTCCGATTATCCCGTTAAAACAAAAAAAGTGAAAGCAGAAGACCTTGCTTTAACTTACTATTTTGTACATAGAAACAGAGAATTTCTGATTCGCCAGAGAAAAGATGACTTTATCTGGAAGAAATTGTTTGAGTTTCCTGCATCCATTCCAGCTGAGATGGAGCCGTTTATTACAAACTCAAAAACAGTGGCCCATAAGCTGACACACAAAAATTTAAGCATTGAAATATTCAGCGTGGAAGTGTCCTCAGAGAAGATGTGGAATGATTTTATAACTGAAAATCAATACCTGATTACTGACGTTGAAGACTCGCATGAAAAATCCTTTCCGAAGCCTTTGGAAAATTACATTCAAAACTCTCTGAAAGACTGAAATTTGTCTTCCGAAATCTGAAATCTAATTTGTACTTTTGCAAAATGATTAAAAAAGTCATTTTTATTTTTGTATCACTGCTTTTAATTTCATGTGGAAAAGATACGACTCCGAAACCTTACGGAGAACTGCGTCTGGAATATCCAACACCGAAATACCAGAAGTTTGAAAACGATTGTGCCTATACCTTTGAATATTCGGGTTTTGCTTCGATTACACCAGCTAAGAAACCATGCTGGTTCTATCTGAACTATCCTCAAATGAAGGCAAAGGTTTTCGTTACTTACTACCCGATACAGAATGACTTTGCAGAACATATCAAGGAAGCAGAAAAGATGGTATACGAACATACCATCAAAGCAAGTTCTATAGATACAAAATCCTTTGAATACCCTGAAAAGAAAGTATATGGGAATTTCTATGAACTGAAAGGACAGAGTGCTTCCAATCTTCAGTTTTACATTACAGACAGTACGAAACATTTCGTAACTGCTTATTTATACTTTAATTCGAGACCGAAACCGGATTCTCTGGCTCCTGCGGTGAGTTATATCAAAAATGATATGAAGCACCTGCTGGACTCTTTTGAATGGAAAAAATAAATTACTTTTAATATACATTGAAAAATATATGAAACTTTTAGTTGTAGGAAGTGTTGCATTTGATGCAATTGAAACACCATTTGGTAAAACGGACAAAATTTTAGGAGGTGCAGCCACTTATATTGGGATTACTTCATCTATTTTAGGCGTTAAATCCGGTATCGTTTCTGTAGTAGGAGGAGACTTTCCACAGGAACATCTTGATATGTTCACAAATAGAGAAGTAAATATCGAAGGAATTGAAATCGTAAAAGAAGGAAAAACATTCTTCTGGTCAGGAAAATACCATAACGATTTGAATACCAGAGATACTTTGGCTACAGAAGTAAACGTATTGGAGAATTTTGATCCGAAAATTCCTGATTCAATGCAGGATTCTGAAATCCTGTTACTTGGAAACCTACACCCTGGTGTTCAATTATCCGTATTGGAAAAAATGAACAAACGTCCTAAGCTTGTTATTCTGGATACCATGAACTTCTGGATGGATTCTGCGTGGGATATTTTGATGGAGATGATTTCAAAAACAGATTTAATTACCATCAATGATGAAGAAGCGAGACAGCTTTCCGGAGAATACTCTTTAGTAAAAGCAGCGAAGAAAATCCATACAATGGGACCAGAATATGTAATCATTAAAAAAGGAGAGCATGGTGCTTTACTTTTCCATGATAATAAAGTATTTGCCATCCCTGCACTTCCGTTAGAAGACGTTTTCGATCCAACCGGAGCCGGAGATACTTTTGCAGGTGGTTTTGCCGCTTATCTTGCTAAAAAAGGAAAAATTGATTTCGAAACAATGAAATCTGCCCTTATCGTAGGATCTGCAATGGCTTCATTTACCGTAGAGAAATTTGGAACTGAAAGAATTCAGGAAGTAGATGAATCTGATATGTTCAGCAGATTAAGACAATTTAAAGAATTAACAACATTTGATGTTGACCTGCAGTAAATAAGTCTTTTTAAGAAATATTTATAATAAAAAATTGAGTAAAATTCGTTAAGAATTCTAAATTTGCAACTTGTTAAAATAGTAAAATGACAAATAAACTAAAAATCACTTTTCTTCTTGGGATTTTCATCATGATGTTTTCTTCCAATATGATGAATGCCCAGCTAAAACCAGGAGATTTGGTGGATGGTATTGCTGCTGTTATTGGGAATGAGATCGTGTTGGAATCTGATGTAACCGAGCAGATGAATTACGGGAAACAGCAGGGGGCTACAAACACAGATAAATGTGAGTTCCTTGAAAACCTTATCAGCAATAAGCTTCTTGTATATGAAGCGAAAAAAGATACATTAATTGAAAACCGTTCTGCAGCAATCAAAGAACAGGCTAATGCAAAATACCGTCAGTTGCTTTCTCAATTTCCGGATGAAAAAACATTGCTTGCCGCTTATAAGTTCAGAAATGCCTATGAAATGAAGAACGCTATCGAAAAAATTGATAACGATCAATATTACGGACAGGCAAAATATCAAAGAATTACTGATAAAGCAGACGTAACTCCAAATGAGGTAACTGACTTTTATAATCTTTATAAATCACAGCTGCCAGAGGTAAAAGATGAAGTTACTTTAGCTCAGATTATGATTTACCCATCATTGACAGAGGCTCATAAGCAGGATCTGATCAATAGACTGAAAAAGATCAAAAAAGATATCCTTGGTGGTGAAACCTTTGAAAGCCAGGCAAGAATCTATTCTGAAGATGAAGGATCTGCTTCCAATGGAGGTTTATATAAGAATATCAATAAAGGTCAGATGGTAAAGCCATTTGAAGCGGCTGCCCTGAACCTTCAGGACAATGAAATTTCAGAACCTATTGAATCTGAATTCGGATATCATATTATTCAGCTTCTGAAAAGATCAGGTAAAGTTTATGATGCAAGACATATTCTTTTAAAAGCGACTCCTACAGATGAAGAGCTTAATACTGCAAAAGCAAAATTAGACAGCATCAGAGGTTTAATTATCGCAGGTAAAATGACGTTTAAAGATGCTGCTTTCAGATTTTCAGATGATAAAAGAACAAAGTTTAACGCGGGAGTTGTTCCCGGTGCAGACGGTTCTGATAAAATTGAAAGAGAAAGTATTCCCGGAACAATCAGCTATGAATTGGCAGGGTTGAATAAAGGAGACATCACTACTGCTTTTGAAGATGAAGAAAATAAAAGAAAATCTATTAAGATTATTAAGCTGGAAGATGTGATCCCTGCTCACCAGATTACTCTGGAAACAGACTTTAGCAGAATCAAGCAGATGGCACTTAATAAAAAGAAAAGTGAAATGGTTGAAAAGTTTGTTAACTCTAAACTGCCAACAACTTTCATTTCTATAGACGGACGTTATGATAACTGTAACTTCAAGGCTAACTGGAAGAAAGAGTCTTTAAAAAAATAAAATCAAAGCCTTCAGAATTTCTGAAGGCTTTTTTTATGCCTTCTGATAAAAGGAAATACCAGTTTCAGAACTTTCCGTAGTAAACGATGGCAATCTACAAAAAGACGCAGAAGCTGATTCAAAAAATTTTGAAAATCAGTCCTGTTAGAGACCTGGTACTGGAGCAGTATAAAAAATGATAATATTTAGTTTTCTTAACTGTTTTTTTAACCGATAGCAGGTCCTGATAATGGTTGTTTTTAGTATTTTTACGCATGAGTAATTTTATAGATTTCAATTCGGCAAAAAAACTTCATGATATGCAGGCCAGCCAAAATAGAGTTTCACACCTTTTTAACATCAAATATCCAATTATTCAGGCAGGAATGATCTGGCATTCCGGCTGGAGACTAGCTTCCGCTGTATCCAATTGCGGAGGATTAGGCTTAATAGGTGCAGGAAGTATGTATCCTGATATTCTAAGAGAAAATATCCAAAAATGTAAGCAGGCAACAGATAAGCCTTTCGGAGTAAATGTTCCCATGCTGTACCCGAATATTGAAGAAATAATTCAGATTATTCTGGAAGAAGGGGTGAAAATTGTATTTACGTCAGCCGGTAATCCAAAAACATATACAGAAACTCTTCAGAAAGAAGGAATCAAAGTTGCCCACGTAGTTTCCTCTACCAAATTTGCTGTAAAATGTGAAGATGCCGGAGTAGATGCTATTGTTGCCGAAGGTTTTGAGGCTGGGGGCCACAATGGAAGAGATGAAACGACAACATTCTGTCTTATTCCCAATGTCAAAAAACATATTTCCAGGCCGCTGATTGCTGCAGGAGGAATTGCGTTGGGATCACAGATGAAAGCTGCCATGATCCTGGGAGCAGACGGTGTACAGATTGGTTCCCGCTTTGCAGCTACTACCGAAGCCAGCGCTCACGAAAACTGGAAAAAGAAAATTACAGAACTTCAGGAAGGAGACACTCATCTTACCCTAAAAGAACTAGCTCCTGTAAGAATGGTTAAAAATAAATTCTTTGACGAACTTGAAAATATCTATCAGACAGGAAGAGATAAAGAAGCTTTGATTACCTCCCTGGGAAGAGCCAGAGCTAAGAAAGGAATGTTTGAAGGAGATATGGAAGATGGCGAACTGGAAATAGGACAGGTTTCGGCTCTGATAGACGATATTCTTTCGGTAGAAACCGTTTTTAAACAACTGTTAAAAGAATTTGAAGAAATAAAAATGCCTGTTTTTTAATATAATTTTACCCGATGGAAGGAAGAATAATTGATATAAAAGGTAAAAAATTATATGTTGAATACAGCAGTTCATTAGAAAACAGACCTACTCTTGTTTTTCTGCATGATTCGCTTGGGTCGGTACAGCTTTGGAGGGATTTGCCTGTTAAGCTATCTGAAACCACACAATGCAATGTTCTTTCTTATGACCGCCTGGGATACGGAAAATCATATCCTATGCCTATTCATGAAAGACCGGTTAACTATATGGAGATGGAGGCTGATGTACTGAATGATCTGTTGGCGGAACTTAATATTAACAATGCTATTCTTTTTGGGCACAGCGACGGAGGAACAATTGCGCTGATTACTGCTGCTAAATATCCGGAAAGAATGGCTGCTGTAATTTGTGAAGCAGGACATATTTTCGTGGAAGAAGTAACATTAAAGGGGGTATATGATGCCTGGGAAGCTTATAAAACAACTAATCTTCCAGAACGTTTACAGAAATATCATGGCGATAAGGTAGAAATGCTTTTTAAAGTCTGGACGGAAACCTGGACCCGTGATGATTACAGAAGCTGGAATATAGAATATCTTCTGAAAGATATTACCTGTCCGTTGTTATTTATTCAGGGAGATGCAGATGAGTACGGTACATTGGATCAGGTTGAAAAAACCATTACGCAGGTAAGCGGAAGTGCTGAAAAATATATCATTCCTAATATTGGGCATACTCCACACAAAGAGGCTTCTGAGTTGGTACTTGAGAAATCTGCAGAGTTTATCAGGAAAAATTCATAGTACAAAAATTATATTTTAAAATAAAGCAAAGAGCGATCTCACGTCAGATCGCTCTTTTATTTTTCGGATAATATTATGAGAATTAATATCATAATACAATACCGGCAGTTTCGCATTCAGTTACAGCAAACGAAGTTCAGCCGTTATATTTTCCTTTGCCTGAAGCTCGTACCTTTCCTTAAAATAGTCTGTTTTAAAAATGCTTTCAAGTTCAAGGAAGTAGTTAAGTACTTTTTTTCGTCCCGGTTTATAAAGAAAATCGGGGTAAACAGAATATTCCTTTCGGATATTTTGAGTGTAATTGTGATAAATTTCCCAATCTTTTCCCAGGACAGAGAGATCAGCATCCAGAAGGTAATTGATATCCATACTTTCGGATTTCTGGTGGGATTTTGTAGCGAGAATTTCAGTTGAAACCAATGCGGTTTCATTTTGATGTAACCCCAATTCTGTAAGTCTTTTCTCTGCTCTTACCGCACTTTTCTCCTCATTGGATTTAGAAGAAGTGTCATAAACAATGTCATGATAAAATACAGCGAAGGAAAGTGCTGTAAAATCTGAAATATTGTCTTTCACTTTTTCCAGTTCCCGAAACATATTTTCAAGATGGAGAAGATTATGATAATGCCTGCCTTTTTCGGTATATTTTTTCTCAATCTCTTTCCATAAACGGCTTATGAACTCCTGATTTTTTGTCAATGGAAAACAAAGCTCCTCAAATCGGTTACTCAGATTCATCATCAAAAGATATAAAAAAAGGAACTTTTAAAAAGTTCCTCTGTTTGCTTCAAGAGTAGCCTTCAGCTCAGCCCATCCGCCGCCGTTATAGCCATCTTTTAATCCTTGAGAAGTAAGGTATTCTAAAGCTTTGCCACTTCTGTTTCCACTTCTGCAGAATAAGATTACCGGTTTTTCGATAGAGAGAATTTCATCCTGTCTGTCTTCTACTTCACCAAGTGGAATATTCTTAGCACCTTCTATATTTCCGTCCATTTCAAGCTCCATTGGCTCACGAACGTCGATTAATTCATAGTTTCCAGATTGTATTACTTCTATTAAAGACATAGTGGTTTATTTTGATAATTAAATTATGAACGAAATTACGCAATTTTTTTTTGAAAAAAATCTTAATTAAAATATAATTTTTAAGAAAAGAAGAAGCATAGAACACCTGCTGAAAATCGGAAGATTGATAAAATAATCTTAATTTTGCAATCTGAAATTATGAATACAAATGCCGAAAAATATTCTCAACTCATAAAATCTAAAGCAAAAAGTTTTGGCTTTCAAAGTTGTGGTATTTCCAAGGCTGATTTTTTGGAAGAAGAGGCGCCCCGTCTTGAAAAATGGCTTAAGAATAACTTCAATGGTGAAATGAAGTATATGGAGAATCATTTTGATAAAAGACTTGATCCGAGGCTTTTGGTAGAAGGGTCCAGGTCTGTTATTTCATTGTCGTACAACTATTTCCCTGAAGAAAAAATATCAATACTGGAGAATTTTAAAATCTCAAAATATGCTTACGCAGAGGATTATCACGAAGTGATTAAAGAAATTCTCCGTGAGATGGTAGCTGAGCTGCAGGAGGAAATAGGGGAGTTTGGTTTCAGGGTTTTTGTAGACTCTGCTCCGGTTCTGGAACGCGCATGGGCAAAAAAATCAGGAATAGGATGGGTAGGAAAAAATGCCAACCTTATTACAAAACAGAATGGATCATTTTATTTTCTGGCTGAAATTATCTGTGAGCTAGAACTGATTCCTGATCATGAAACAACTGACCATTGCGGAACGTGCAGAAAATGCATTGATGCGTGCCCTACAGATGCTATCGTTTCTGAAAAAATAATTGATGGAAGCCGCTGCATTTCATATGCTACGATAGAATTGAAGAACGAAATTCCGGATCATTTTAAAGATAAAATGGAAGACTGGATGTTCGGTTGTGATATTTGCCAGGATGTATGCCCTTGGAACCGCTTTTCTTCACCTAACAAAGAAAGCCGCTTTACCCCGAATGAAGCGCTCAAAAACTTCAAAAAAGGAGAATGGAAAGAACTGACTCAGGAAATTTTCTCTGAAATCTTTAGAAAATCCCCCGTGAAAAGAACAAAATTTGCAGGCTTAAAAAGGAATATTGAGTTTTTGGAGAAGTCTTTAGAATGATTTTAGCTTACAATTTTGGTGACGATTCCCTTTTTGGAATTTCTATGACTTCCAAACTAAAGCTGACAATCGACCATTCCTTAAGTTTTTTGTTTTAAGGAGGTAAAGATTTTTTCCTGATAAGTTTCTTAAAAGCCTTTCCTAAAAAGAAAAATTGACCTTCAGGAGATTAGATCTCACCGAAAATCAACGTTTTTTTTGTATTCTTTTTGGAGCAGTTTTTACTCTTACTTTAAATCTTTTTTGGGATTTGATGTTTTTACGCATATTTGTGAATATTTCGTAAATAAATTTAGCCATTTTTTCGATTAAAACAAATACTTTTACAAAAAAATGAAGATTAAATTTTATTAAAAAACATGACTGTGAAAATAATACTGATATATATCCTGAAAGGCTTGGGAATCATCCTGGGAATAGTGCTGATTTATGTTTTGCTCGGGCTCGGGCTTCCTTTCATCACGGTCTCTGCCAAAGATGACGGACAGAAGAAAGAAATTCCAATCTATATTTATACCAACGGGGTGCATACGGACATTGTAATGCCCGTGAAAAATGACCTTCACGACTGGAGTCTGAAGATACCTTTTGCCAATACAGCATCTAAAAAAACAGACTATAATTACATAGGAATCGGATGGGGTGATAAAGGATTTTATCTGGATACCCCAACGTGGGCTGACCTGAAATTCTCTACCGCTGTAAAAGCAGCGTTCTGGATGAGTGATTCGGCTATGCACTGTACTTATTATAAAACGATGAAAGAAGGAGAAGACTGTAAGATGATCATGATCAGCAGAGGACAATATGAGAGTCTTGTAAAGTATGTAGAAGATAAATTTGACAGAGATCAGAACGGAAATTTTATACTTATTCCCACCAATGCTGTTTATAGTGATAATGATGCCTTTTACGACGCTAAGGGCACCTATAGTTTTCTTTACACCTGTAATACCTGGTCCAATAACGCTTTAAAAGCAGCAGGGCAGAAAGCAGCACTCTGGACCCCTTCAGATTTTGGAATTTTCCAGCATTATAAATAACAGTGAAAGAAGAAAAGTTTCTTTTGCTGAAATAGTGAAAAGGAACACGCAACTGATCTGTCCCAATTAAAAGGATGAGACTTCATTGAGGAGGCAATCATTTTTTTCCGGTACTTAAAAAAACGAAAGAATCTGTCATTTACGGTAGTGACATAATTGGGTATCTTAATATATAATCGCTATTTTGCAGTACCCGATTTTCAGAATTATTATATGAAAGATCGATACCTCTTTTTTTAATATAAAAAGCATTTTTATGAAACACCGTCTTGTAAGAGAACAGCAGCTCAACTGTGATATAGAAACTGCCTGGAAATTTTTCTCCTCAGCCAACAATCTTTCAGAGATTACACCGAAAGATATGGGATTTATTGTTTTGACAGAAATGAAAGAAGATGAGATCTATAAAGGGATGCTTATTGATTATTACGTTTCTCCGTTATTCGGTATTAAAATGAAGTGGCAGACAGAAATTACCCATGTAGATTTTCAGAAAAGTTTCATTGATTTCCAGAAAAAGGGCCCCTATAAACTATGGAACCACCACCATGAATTTATTGCCAATAAGGATGGAGTATTAATGAAAGATACAATTGATTATGAACTTCCTATGGGGTTTCTGGGCGAAATTGCGCATCGTCTTTTTGTGAGAAAGAAATTAGAGCATATTTTTGATTATCGTTTCAAGGTGTTGAGAAAATTATTTTAAGACACTTATCTTTTAAGTTTTTTTAACAATCGTGGCATAGGATCCCGGCTAAAAATCCTTACTTTTGCAGAACTATTGTTTTTACTAAAAAACTAACGCGTTCTGATTGACATGACAAGTCTGAGGTCATTTTTCTTATTTTATATCATCCTGGTTTTTTCCCTATTCAATTCGAATTGGGCAGAAGCATCATTGCAGGATATACCTCATGTACCCCATGTCAATAATATTCATCTGCTGGATGTTTATGAGGAAGCGGATATGAATACGCATGCATTGCCTGCGGCTTCTAAAATTGTGAAACATTCATTTCGCAAAGACGATCTTGCTGCCGGGAATTTCTCAGGAATTTTAAATCATATTCCTAAAATTAAGCTTCCTGTCATTGCCCTGTCTATTATTTGCGGGGTCAAATCTTTTCTCCATCTTCTTCAGCTGTATTAAGTTTAAGTTTCTGAAAACCAAATCGCTTTAACGGAAATCTTATAACTTAAACATTTAAAAATGTATTATAAAAACGTAATAATTTGCATTCTTGCAATATTATTCGCTGCGTCATGCAGTAAAGACAAGAAAGAAAACAATCAGAAAGATAAAGAAGTTCCCGTCCTTGAAATCAAAGAAAAAGATACTCTGGTGAGTAACCAGTTTGTTACTGATATTCAAGCTAAAAAGAATGTAGAAATGCGTTCCAGAATAGGAGGTATCATACACCATATTTATGTGAACGAGGGGCAGTTTGTACATCAGGGGCAAGCCTTATTTAAAATCAATGATGCCGAGCTGCAAATGGAACTTCTTAAAGCTAATGCTGCGCTGAAGCAAACACAGGCTGATGTAAGGATTGCAGAAGTAGAACTGAAACAGATCCAGAGTCTTCATGCTAAAAAATTTGTAGCCAATAATGAACTGGAACTGGTAAAAGCAAAACTTTCCTCTGCCCAGGCAAAGCACTCTTTTGCCGATGCCGAAAAAAGAACAGTCCTTCAGAAAATAAGTTTTACAAGAATTACCGCACCTTTTGATGGAGTGATTGATGTTATTCCTCATAAAGAAGGAAGTCTGGTAGAAAACGGAACATTACTGACCACATTATCCCAGCTTAATGAAGTGTATGCCTACTTCTCAATTCCGGAAAACCTATACTTTGAGCTTTTGGCCAACGATAAGATCGGGAATCATCAAAAAATTGAACTGACGCTGCCTAACGGAGTGAATTATCAGTTTAATGGAGCATTAAAAACGGCAGAAGGTGAAATTGACAGAGCAACAGGCTCTATCCGGTATAAAGTGCTTTTTCCAAACCCTGATCATCTAATCAAGCATGGGACGTCCGGAAAACTTATTATTTCCGAACAGCAGAATAATGCAGTTCTTATCCCGCAAAAATCTACATTTTCCATTCAGGATAAAACCTATGTTTTTGTAGTTGATAAAAAGAATAAAGTAAAAATGACCAGTATTAAGATCGGAACAACCTTAAGAGATTCTTATATGGTGGAAAGCGGGCTTAAAAAAGGTGATTTAATCGTGTATGAAGGGACTCAGTCTCTGAAAGACGGAGATATGGTCAAAATCAAAAAGAAATATTAACCTTTCATAATCTTTAAATCAATTTACAATGGTAGAAATGTTTATAAGACGAAAGGTTCTTTCGTTGGTTATTTCCATAGTATTTGTACTCCTGGGAATTATGGCACTCCTGAAAATGCCTATCACACAGTTTCCGGACATCGTACCGCCTTCTGTAACTGTTACGGCAAAATATACAGGAGCCAATGCGGAAGTGTCTGCCAATGCGGTGGCGCTTCCTCTGGAAAGGGCAATTAATGGAGTTCCCGGAATGACGTATATGTCTACAGTAACTTCTAATGACGGACTTACCCTTATTCAGGTTTTCTTTGAAGTGGGAACAGACCCGGATGTAGCAGCAGTAAACGTTCAGAACAGAGTGACAACAATTCTTGATGAACTTCCGGAAGAGGTCATTCGTGCAGGGGTAACAACAGAAAAGGAGGTCAACAGTATGCTGATGTATCTTAACATCACCAGTACGGATCCAAGCCAGGATGAGCAGTTTATCTACAACTTTACAGATATCAATGTCCTTCAGGAGCTGAAACGTATTGATGGAGTAGGACGTGCCGAAATCATGGGGCAGAAAGAATATTCTATGAGAGTATGGCTGGACCCGCAGAAGATGGCTGCCTACAATATTTCAGCAGATGAAGTGATTGCCTCCCTGCAAAAGCAGAATATTTCAGCAGCTCCCGGAAAAGTAGGCGAAACCTCAGGAAAAACTTCAAGCCAGCTCCAGTATGTAATCAAGTATAAAGGAAAGTTTTTTGAACCAAAGCAATACGAAGAAATTCCCATCAGGTCTGATGTAGACGGAACGATCTTAAAGCTTAAAGATATTGCTAAAGTAGAATTCGGAGCCATGAACTACGGAATGGTTTCCAAAACAGACGGAAGACCTTCTGCATCTATTATGATGAAACAGCGCCCGGGTTCCAATGCGTCCGAAGTTATCGAAAGTGTAAAAACAAAAATGGAAGAACTGAAAGGATCTTCTTTTCCTCCGGGAATGGAATATAATATGGCCTATGATGTTTCACGATTTCTGGATGCATCCATCAGTGCTGTATTGACAACCCTTATTGAAGCCTTTATTCTGGTAGGGATTGTAGTATTTCTATTCCTTCAGGACTGGCGGTCCACGTTAATTCCTGTTTTGGCAGTCCCCGTAGCACTTATAGGAACTTTCACCTTCATGAATATGCTGGACTTCTCAGTAAACCTGTTAACGCTTTTTGCTTTGGTTCTCGCCATCGGAATTGTAGTAGATAATGCCATTGTCGTCGTAGAAGCAGTTCATGTTAAAATGGAAGAAGGAATGAATGCAATGGATGCTACCATCAGTGCTACTAAAGAAATTGCAGGCGCAGTAGTGGCTATTACCATTGTTATGTCTGCCGTATTTATTCCGGTAGCCTTTCTTGATGGTCCTGTGGGGGTCTTTTACCGCCAGTTTTCATTAACACTGGCAATAAGTATTGTTATTTCAGGAGTAAATGCATTGACGCTCACTCCCGCACTTTGTGCTATTATTTTAAAACCTCATAATCATCATAAAAAGAAAACAATTGTAGACAGGTTCTTCAAAAGTTTTAATATAGGTTTTGACCGGTTAACAAATGGTTATGTTGGCATTTTATCAAAATTTGCAACCAGAACTACCGTTACCTTTGGTCTTTTGTTTTTATTTGTTGCGTTAACGTTTCTGACCAGTAAGTTTCTTCCCACCGGATTTATCCCGATGGAAGACCAGGGGATGGTGTATGTGAGCGTTACAACTCCGCAGGGAGCTACTGTTGAAAGAACAGAAAAGGTACTGGATGAAGTTACTGTAATTGCAAATAAAATAAAAGGTGTAGAAAATGTAACCACACTTGCCGGATACAGCATTGTAACAGAAATCGCTGGATCATCTTACGGAATGGCTATGATCAACCTTAAAAACTGGAAAGAAAGAGATATTTCAGTCAATGATCTGATTGCAGAACTTACAGAAAAGACAAAAGGTATTTCAGATGCCCAGATTGAAATCTTTGCCCCTCCAACTGTTCCCGGATTCGGAAACACAAGTGGTTTTGAACTGCGTTTGCTGGACAGAACCGGAGGAACTATTGAGAATACAGATAAGATCACTAAGGATTTTGTGAAAAAGCTGAATGAGGCCCCTGAGTTAAAAAATAACTTTACCAGTTTTGATGCCACTTTCCCGCAATACATGATCAATGTAGATTACGATATGGCAGCGAAGAAAGGAATATCTGTAGATAATGCTATGTCTACTTTACAAACCATGCTGGGTTCTTATTACGCTACCAATTTCATCCGTTTCAGCCAGATGTATAAAGTAATGGTTCAGGCAAGTCCGGAGCATAGAGATACCCCGGAAAGTATTCTTAATTTATATTTAAAAAACGATAAAGGAGAAATGGTTCCGTTCTCTACATTTATTACCATTGAAAAAGTATATGGCCCTGAAGTATTAACCAGATATAATATGTATATGTCTGCCATGATCAATGGGGAACCTGCGGACGGATACAGTTCAGGAGATGCCATTGCAGCAGTGGAGCGAGTGTCAAAGGAAGTACTTCCGCGGGGTTTTGATATTGAATGGTCGGGGATGACCAGAGAAGAAATCCTGTCAGGAAATCAGACTGTTTACATTTTCCTGATCTGTCTGTTGTTTGTATATCTTTTACTGGCAGCTCAATATGAAAGTTTCCTTCTTCCAATGCCTGTATTATTAAGCCTTCCTACGGGAATCTTCGGCTCTTATATCGCTTTGGTGCTCGCAGGACTTGATAATAATATTTATGCACAGGTTGCCCTGGTCATGCTGATCGGGCTATTGGCTAAAAATGCCATTCTTATCGTAGAATTTGCAGTAGCCAGAAACAAACAGGGGTTTGATATCGTTCAGGCAGCTATTGAAGGAGCAAGACAGCGTCTGAGACCTATTCTGATGACTTCTTTTGCATTCGTTGCAGGACTTATTCCCCTGTGTATTGCATCGGGGGCAGGAGCGGTAGGAAACCGTTCCATCGGTACAGCCGCTGCAGGAGGAATGCTGATAGGTACAATCTTCGGATTGATCGTTATTCCGGGACTGTATATATTCTTTGCGAAACTTGAAAATAAGAAGAAAGATGAAAAGATTAAATCATAGAAATATAATATACGGAATTGCAGCATTGAGCTTAGTCTCATGCGCTGTTCCACAGGTTGCAGATTTGAAAAAAGCCCAGACTTTGCCAGAAACTCCTGTTAAAAATGTGGGTTCAGAAGAATTCCGGCAGCTTAATCTGAAAGCTTATTTTACAGACGCCTATTTACTTGAACTTTTTGATAAAGTGATACAGGCTAATCCGGATTTTCAGATTGCACAGCAAAGAGTAGATATTGCCAACAGTTTCCTGCAGCGCTCCAAAATGGACCTTTTGCCTTCACTGGAAGTAGGGACTGAGATATCCGGTAACCGATATGGTAAATATACCATGGAAGGAGTGGGAAACTATGATACCAATCTTTCTCCCAATATTACAGAACAACAGAAGATCAACAGAGATTTTACACCCAATTACTGGGTGGGAGCAAGAAGCAGTTGGGAAATTGATGCCTGGGGTAAGCTGAAAAATAAAAAGATCGCTGCACAAAAGAAATTTCTGGCTTCTACAGAAGGGCTGAGGCTGCTTCAGGTAGAACTTTTCACAGATATTGCCAATTTGTATTATCAGCTGGTCGCTTTAGACAACCGTCTGGCCATTTATCAGAAAAATTATAATCTTCAGCAGAGGGCATTTGAAATTGTCCTGGCACAGCGCGAAGTAGGAAAAGCGACTGAACTTGCGGTACAGCAGTTTAAAGCTCAGAACAATAACTGGCTGGCAGAAATTGAACATATCAAAGTCGAGATTGTTACCGTGGAGCAGGCAATAATGACGCTCACAGGAAGCTATGGCGGAGATGTAAAGCGTGGGAAAATACTGATGCCTACTAATATGGATGTTTTAAATAAAACCATTAATATAGAAGCCGTTATTCATTCCAGACCTGATGTAGCATCTAACTATTATGTTTTGGAAGCTTCCCAGGCGGATGCAAAGGCTGCAAGAGCGGCTTTCTATCCAAAAATTGATCTGGGTGCCGGTATTGGGCTGAATGCTTTCTCCGTTGAAACATTATTCAGACCAAGTTCATTGGCAGGCCAGTTATTGGGTGGATTAATGGTTCCAGTTTTCAACAAAGGACAATTGAAGCATGAGTTCAAAGTGGCGGATAAAGAACAGGAAATTGCCTTTTTAAATTATCAGAAGAGCATTACTACTGCTTTTAATGAATTGCAGTCTATTTTAAAACAGACCAGGATCTACGAAAAGGTTTTGAAACTGAAATCTGAGGAAGTAGGTTTTCTGGATCGCGGTGTTGAAGTTTCCAATGATCTTTATCTGACAGGATATGCGAATTATTTTGAGCTGATCAATTCTCAGAAGAGCAAGCTGACTGCCGAATTGGATTTACTGCAATTCCGGCATCAGAATACTAGAAATAACGTTCTGCTGTTTAAGGCACTGGGCGGAAAACTGGACTGATTCTTACTTTTTAGAATGATAAAAGCCACCTGAAAAGGTGGCTTTTTGTATTGTTTAAAACGCATCTGTATGCTACAGAATGTGTTTATAGATCAAAGTATTATTTAACAATCTGGATGTTAACTGCAGAGAATCCTTTAGGAGACTTTTCTTTTTCAAAAGATACTTTGTTTCCTTTTTTTACCATTTCTGCACAGTTGTTATTGTGGAAGAAGATATTCTCTTTCGTGACATCTTCAGTAATGAAGCCGTATCCTTTTTCACTGTGGAAAGTTATGATTCCCAGTTTTCTCGGATCTTCGTCAATGATTGGAGCTGCGCCCAACTGAATTTCTTCAATGTTCACTTCCTGTCTTTGTTCAGGTGGAGTAGATGTTAATCTTCCGAATTCATCTACATACATGAACACGTCATCCATTCCCTTGTTGTTGTTCGTTTTACGTTCTTCGCGTCTTAGCGCTTTTTCTTTTTGCTTTTGAATTTTTTTCTTGAAATTTTCCTTTTTAGAAAAAGAATCTGCCATAAATTATTTTTAGTATTTAGTTTCTATAAATTATATTAGTTCAATCTGGTCTATTCTAGACCTTATAAAGCCCACCTATGTTTTCTGTTTTGGATTTTCTCAATCATACAGACCTTTAAAATTCCGATAAGTATTGTTCTTAATAGAAGAATAAAAGTTAAAAATATGCCTGCTCAAAAAGCAAAGACTGAATAAAAAGATATTCTGGTCGTTACAGAAAACAAAAAGTAGTGACTACTGTTACTAACGTACAAATATACAACAATAAAATGAATAATGCCCATTTAAATGATTGATTATCAGAAATAGTTTTTTTGCATAGATTTAGAAAAACACTCTGCCAGCCGAATGTAGCGAGCATAAAGCTTTTTTGAAAACTCCATAAAAAATCCCCAGCATGCTGGGGATTATGAAAAAAAATATATTATAGAATGAAGTGGTGTATCATACGGGTGTGAAAGTATCAAATGTTGTGCCTAAAGTTGGATAATTTATAATATGTTTAATAGTAAAATTATCCTGCATCCCGTATCTGGTTGGTAAATAGGAGTATATTGAAGAATGCGTGTTTATATAAATTTTAGATGAGTCATGTCGAATTGAGAGATAAACTATAATATTTCTGACGTATCATCTTAAATTTTAGGATAACTTCCGAAAATTTCACCATGTTGAGGAGGCTTTTATTATCCATCTTTGCTCTATTAACATTTAAAAATAAATATAATGTCAGCACAAAATGTAAAGGGAAAAGTTGTTTTAATTGCCGGAGGCGGTAAAAATCTGGGTGGATTATTAAGCAGGAGTTTTGCAGCAAAAGGAGCAAAATTGGCAGTACACTATAATAGCGAAAGTTCAAAAACTGAGAGTGAAAAAACCCTGGAAGAAGTTAAGGCATTGGGAGCAGAAGCGTTTTTATTTCAGGGTGACCTTACAAAAGTTGAAAATCTTACGAAGTTTTTTGATGAAACAGTCTCCCGTTTTGGAGGAATCGATATTGCCATCAACACCGTAGGAATGGTATTGAAAAAGCCGTTTGCTGAAACTACAGAAGCTGAATATGACACCATGTTCAATGTGAACTCAAAGTCAGCTTACTTCTTTTTGCAGGAAGCCGGTAAAAAACTGAATGACAATGGGAAGATCTGTACAATTGTTACTTCATTATTAGCTGCTTATACAGGTTTGTATTCCACCTATGCAGGAGCAAAAGCACCGGTGGAGCATTTCACAAGAGCTGCTTCCAAAGAATTTGGGGCGAGAGGAATTTCTGTAACAGCTGTGGCACCGGGTCCAATGGATACTCCGTTCTTCTATGGACAGGAAACGGAAGATGCAGTAGCTTACCACAAATCAGCCTCAGCGTTGGGAGGTCTTACAGACATCAAAGACATTGCTCCACTGGTCGAATTTTTGGTTACTGACGGCTGGTGGATAACCGGACAGACTATTTTTGCCAACGGAGGATATACGACAAGATAATTTTTAAATAACCCTATTAAAAACAAACTCACTGAAATAATTTTCAGTGAGTTTGTTATAATGAAAAGATAAAAGGGGATTATGAAGTCTTCATTTTTCCTTTTTCCAATATATTTTTAATGATAAAGAACAATCCGAGAAGAACAAAAGGAATACTTAGAAGTTGTCCCATGTTCAGGCTCATTCCGCGTTCAAAGTCAGCCTGATCTACTTTGATAAATTCAATCAGAATCCGCATGATGAAAATCAAAAGAATACTGATCCCAAAATAAAACCCTTTCCCAATTTTGAAAATATTCTTCCTGTACATAAAATAAATAAGGAAGAAGATAATAATATAGGAAATTGCCTCATAAAGCTGGGCAGGATGTCTCGGAAGATCATCGACCTGCCGGAATACAAATGCCCATGGAACATTGGTAGGAACCCCTATGATTTCCGAATTCATCAGGTTGGCCAGCCTTATAAAAGTACCGCCTAAAGGAAGTACAATAGCAATGGCATCCAGGACTGTCATGAATGGGATAGAAAATTTTCTGGAATACAAAAGAAGCATGATCACAAGCCCTATACCGCCGCCATGGCTTGCCAGTCCTGCAAAACCAGTAAAATGATACGCTCCGTCCAGCCCTTTCTGAATAGGTAGAAGTATTTCAACAGGATGTTGGGAATAATAATCAAAGTCGTAGAAAATACAGTGTCCCAGTCTGGCTCCCACTAGAATCCCTATAAGTGCATAAGAAAACAGAGCTTCATGTGCCTGTGAGCTTAGATTTTCCTTTTTGTAAATCTTCTTTAAAATATTTAAACATAAAACAAGACCTGCAAGGAATAATAGTCCGTAATATTTTAATGGAATTCCTAAAATATTGACGATTTCGGGATTGATGTCCCAATTGATGTATAATAAATTCATTGCTGCAAAGATAAGAAAATAGGAATTTCCAGGTAGGACAACTCAGGTTAGAGTTTTTAAATACTGGTTAATAGTGTGTTATGAATTTGTTTTTCTAATCATACAGTCAAAATTCAGCAGCATGAAATATACTCTGCAATTTATCTTAAAGTCATTATCAGAAAAAGTGACAGGGGAAACAGATGTTTAACATTCCAGATTCTGAAATCCTTATTATATTTGTAAGTAGATCACACATTATGAATAAGTTTATTAGAACCATTACCGGAATTTTTTTAATAATGAATAATGCTTTGTATTCACAGAAAGTGAATGCAATACCATCAGATAAATGCTATATCTATCTTACTTTTGATGATGGCCCGCTTAATGGAAGCGAGAATATCAATGATATCATTTTAAAAGAAAAAATCAAGATCAGTGTTTTTATGGTAGGCGAGCATGTTGTAAAAGATAAACAGATGGATACTTATGCTAAATACTATGATCAGAATCCTTATATAGATGAATATAACCATAGTTTTACCCACGCTAATGACCATTATGAAGCCTTTTATAATGATGCAGATAAATCGGTAAAAGATATTCTGTATAATCAGACGATATTAAAATTACCCTATAAAATTGTACGTCTTCCGGGACGAAATATATGGCGTCTGGGAGGAAGATCAAAAAATGATGTTACCAATGGGATCAAGACCGCAGATCAGTTGGCAGATCTTGGTTTTAAAGTGATAGGCTGGGATGTGGAATGGCAGCACCGTCCTTCAGATGGAACTCCTGTACAAACTGTCAATGAGATGTATACCGCAGTGCAGAAACTGTGTACTTCTGATAAAACATTTACCAAAAATAATGTGGTGATGCTCATCCATGATGAAATGTTTCAGAAAGCCTGGGAAGAATCTGAACTTAAGCAGCTGATTGATCTGCTGAGAGCAAATCTCAACTATATTTTTGAACAGATGAGGTTTTATCCGCAATAAGACTGAGGGTAATTTAAAATGATTCTTGAAAAAAGATTTGATAACTTTAACATGAGTTTAGGAATCAAAATACAATTCTCATTATGCATCATAAGCTGGAAAAACATTATGTAAACAGAGTAGGATGGCTTCGGGCAGCGGTATTGGGAGCGAACGACGGCTTATTATCCACAACAAGCATTGTAATAGGAGTAGCCGCTGCACAGCCGGAACGTGATATTATTATTCTTGCTGCCTTAGCCGGAATGATTGCCGGGGCCATGTCTATGGCAGCAGGGGAATACGTTTCTGTAAGTTCACAGGAAGATACAGAAAAGGCAGATTTGTCACGTGAAAAACGTGAACTTGAAGAGATGCCTGAAATAGAGCTCAGAGAACTTGCCAAAATTTATGAGAAAAGAGGATGCAGCAAAGAAACCGCAATGCAGGTTGCTGTTGAACTTACAGAACATGATGCATTGGGAGCCCATGCACGGGACGAACTAGGCATTAATGAAATAACACAGGCAAAACCCTTACAGGCTGCTATAGCTTCATTTGGCTCATTTGCAGTCGGAGCTTTGCTGCCGTTTACCGTTTCACTTTTGGCGCCTATCCAACAGATGGTTTACTTTCAGTATGGTTTTTCTATCATTTTCCTAATGCTTCTGGGAGCCATTTCAGCAAAAACCGGAGGGTCCAGCATTAAGATTGCAGTATTAAGGATATGTTTCTGGGGAACCGTGGCTATGGGAATTACTGCCTTTGTAGGACATGTTTTTGGAGTAAATGTCGGGTGACTTTTTTATTGGTTATATATTCTTTTTTTTATGCTAAGTTTTTGATTTACAAATAATAATTATCCTAACAGGTGTTAGTAGTAGAATTACTACACTTTTTCATTTTTATGCCTGATTATCATTTTAGTATCGTAAATACTTCTAAATTTGGTGACATAACCAACAACAAATCACAAGATATTAACGATTAAAATTTACGATCATGGCAGAAAGAAATTCAAGAGGAATCTTAAAATTCAACAACGGTGAAGGGCAGAAATTATTAAAGCTGAATTATAGCGTAGCAAGATCTACAGATGTTTCAGGACGTGTAGCATCAGATCCTTCCAATGCTCTTATCAAAATAACCGTAGAAGCTACAGAAAAATCAGATATTCTGGAAAGCCTTCTAAATGGAAAATACAAACCAACAGTAGGTGAGGTTACCTTCAACAAGTCTCACGAAGAAGGAACTTTAACAACATTAAAATGGCAAAACGGTTATGTCATCCAGCACGAAGTAGATTTCGATGCCGTAGATGAAAACAGTATGTACATCAGTTTTGTTGTAAGTGCGGAACAAATTGATCTTGGAAACTCTGCTTACGACGGAGGATGGCCTTCAGTATAAGATCTGATTCCTTAGAAAATCAAATAACATCAAAACAGAATGGTACATCCGGTATTGGGATGCTGTTCTGTTTTTTTGTCTCTGATCATACCGTTCCAGGTAGAATAATTCTCTTTATTAAATCAATGTTATTTTTGAAATAAAGCTAATGAAAGTGAATTATATGTTGTGAAAAATTTATAACTTTATAGAAAGGTCTGTTATTTTTAGTTTTTTAAGGAAAATAAAGATCTTACCAAACACCTTGCATAATATGAATAAAAATATCTCGAATTCCGAAAAGATTTCGGAGAATCATATTCCGGGAATTAACCGTGTGGTGAAGATGGATATCGTGATTGAGGGCAAAATGATAAAGCACTTCAAATACTTCCGCCTGCATCAGAGTGTAAAAAAACATCATGATTTTGAACTTACATTGGCACATGATACCCTCGACGGTGTACAAAATCATGACCTGGAAGAGGCTCAGCAGTTTTTGGGAAAACGTTTAACAGTAGTATTTAAATATAAAGATGTAGAAGGTAGCCCGGAAAGAACTTTTGTTGGAGTCATTACAAAAGTAGGATTCAGCCAGGAAAATCACAGCCTTGGAAATATTGTTTTAAAGGGATACAGCCCTACCATTTTATTGGATGCAGCCCCGCATACACAAAGTTTTGGTGGAGATCAGCCCGTGAATATGGGGATTATTGCCACCAATGTTATTAAGCAAGGAATAGAAAACAGTAAGTTTGATGTTAAAATCAACGCGAAAGCTTCCTCTCAGATCCTTTACAGTGCACAGTATAACGAAACCCATTACAACTATCTCTGCAGAATGGCAGAAGCTTATGGTGAACAGTTTTATTATGATGGGGAAGTGCTTCACTTCGGGAATATGCCTCCTCAGAATAAATCACTGGAACTGGTCTACGGAAGTAATGTTACTGATATCACTGTCGAATTAAAAGCTGTACACATAAAACCTCAGTTCTATGGATATAACAGCAGTTCTAATGCTAAACTTACTTCCGGAGAAACCCCTATAAAACATGTAGGAAACCTTGCACAAACTGCTTATAAAAATAATGACGGAATATTTAAAACCCCATCACTGCAGGTAGCTCCAATAAAAGCTGCCACTGATATGGACGTGGTCATTTCTCAGACGAGTACAGCGGGAAGTAAAGCTGTGGAGGTTTTTACCGTTTCGGGAGGAACTACGATTCCTTTTTTATATCCAGGATGCGTTGCTGACATCAATATGCGGAAAACAGATACCAATAAAACGTCTTATTTTACCAAACTGATGATGACGGAAGTTATTCACGAGGTAGATGCTCTGGGACGTTATTCGGGAAGATTTGAAGCTATTGCTTCGGATACAGGATACATTCCGACCCCGGATTTTACCTTGCCTATTGCACAGCCCCAAATTGCAACCGTAATATCCAATACCGATCCGCTGGGGCAGGGAAGAGTGACTGTAAGATTTGACTGGCAGTTACATGATACCACAAATTTCATCCGGATGATGTCTCCTGATGCAGGAGGAACAGATCAGATCACTCAAAACAGAGGATATGTAGCAATACCCGAAGTGGGAGATCAGGTGATGGTAGGTTTTGTACACAACCATCCCGACCGTCCCTTTGTAATGGGCGGAATGTTTCATGGAGGAACCGGCCTGGGCGGTGGAGTGGATAATCACCTGAAATCCATACAGACCCGCAGCGGAATCCGTATCTTAATGAATGATACAGAAGGCAGTGTCAATATTATAGACCCAAGCGGTAATAACTATTTTATGGATGGATCGGGTAATATTATAGTTACAGCCCCTAAAAATATGACCTTTAATGCGGGAGAAAATCTTTCAATTAACGTAGGTAAGGATATGAAGACCAGTGTAGGGAATGATAATTCCATTGATATTATCAATAATCATCGGTTTAATTCAAAGAACTATACGCAGACAGTGAATGAAAATAAAACGATCAATATTACAGGAGATCTTAAAGAGACAACTTCTACAACAACCCATAAGGCAAAAAATGGTGATATTTTATTACAGAGTTCCGGCGTTGCCAAAATGCTTGGTAAAATAGATGCTAAAGTGAACAAAGGGTAAAATGGTAGTATGAATTCAGAAATTAAAATTAACCTTCGCTGCCAATGAAGTATATAATATGTTTAGGTATTTTTATGAGTAATACAATTTTGAATGTATTGATCATGATGCTGATGGCAAAAGTTTTAAATGAGGACGGAGCAGATTTTGGAATGATCCCAATAGAAATTTTAATACCGTCTGTGGCATCGATAATAGTGTCCTTGGTAGTGTTTTTAGTAATAGATAAATTTAAAAAGCTTAAAGTTAGAACGTCAATATACATTTATAATATGGTCTATTTTTTTGCTTTGTTAACTATGGGTTTGAATGTCTCAGGAAAAGAAAAATCCGGTATAAACAATGATTTATATCTGCTGATTTCATTGATTTTGTCCTTTCTGATCATTTTAATTGCGGTTAATCTAATTAAAAGGCGGCATAAGCAATCAGACGCTTAGTACTTGTAAGAAAAAGGAAAATAAATTAAAAAACAAGCTCAGCTATAGTAAGATATTAAAGAATAATTTTTTTAAACAATGAACCGATCAATACAATATTTATTAAGCTTATTATTCTTTGTTCAGATCTCGTGTCAGGAAAAGAAAGACCATCAAAAAATAAAAACAATGACAAAATATGAATGGACTGAGGGAACTTCTGCTCCTTCAGGATATCCGATGGAAGTATATAAGGGAGGAATGGAATGTGAAGGAGGAGAGTGGGTTGGACTGGCTTTTGGGATCATTCCCGGCGGAAATACCTGGGGAGCTATAAATAATGGAATGGGTAATGGTTTTAAAAGCCTTCCTAGCCGTTTGGATTTTATCTGGATGTCTTACATCGAAAACCAGTTTTATTTGATTGATACCCCTGTGGATACCAATAAATTAAGAGCATATTTCAGCAAAGGATATGATGTAAAAGTTACTAACGGAAGTGGGGAAACTGAACATTTAAATTATGATAAAATTGGCGTAGGAATGGCTCCCGGTGGAGTTGTTGTGATCTGGGTCGCCGGTGTTGGCGTTCAGAAAGAAGTAGGGAGGTATCAGGGAAAGAAAATAACGATTCCGGAATCAGAAATTGCCAAACTGGACAGCCATGAAAACCGTTTTTGGCGAAAAGATTATCTCGATGAGGTATTTAACAATGGCAAAGTGATTCCTGAAAAAATACGGGAAGAAAATAAAGGAAAACCTATTCCATTTGGGATTTGGGATACCTATAGAATACGGTATAGCTGGAAGCCTGTTTTTGAACTTCCGGAAAAAGCAAAGCTCAACCCTTTAACAGATGTTGGGATCAATATGATTAATGGAGAAATAGAACAACTTGATGCTTCAGAAATTTCTGTGGCTCAAAATGCAGAAAGAGCAATGCCTACAAGAATAGTTTTTGATTTTATTGGCAGTGATAATAAAGAATATGGAGCCAATTTTGATCTCAATGAAAAGTCAAGTTTTGATGCCTTTAAAACTGTATTTGGAGAAAATACTGATTCAGCTAAAGCTTATATTGTGATTAAGGTAAACGAAGCAAACAGTTATTTTACGGTACAGCTGAAAGGTGAGAATGGTAAAACAGCTTTTATAAAAGCAGATAAAGTAGAAATTTTCTAAAACGGAAATTATGGGAAAAACATTGGTGTATAATACAGGTAATGCTGTTCCTCCTATAGATGAACTGAATCTGGAAATAGGCGTTTTTTTCGATGGTACCTTAAATAATCTCACAAACACAGCGTTGAGAGAAAAATACAGGGATGGCAAAAATAAAATAAAAAGTACGGATACCAAAGATCAGATACTGGCAAAAGAAGAAGCGATAAAAAAAACAAGAGAAAAGCAGGAAGAAGAGTTTGATGATTTGAAAAGCAGTGACATCTCTGAAAAAGATTCAGAATATGACCGTTATCTCAAAGGAAGCCATAGAGGGTGGTTAGATAGTCAGGGAGTTGATAATAGTTTCAGTAATGATTATACCAACGTAGCAAGGATGTATCAATGTTGTGAACAGATCAATTACGGAGTTTATATAGAGGGGATTGGTACATTAAATAACAGCAGGGATGTTGATGATGGTTTTCAGTATGGGTCCGGTGAATCAGGAGTACGTGGGAAAGTGAGAAAAGGTTGCGAAAAAATAGCAGATAGAATTAAGGTACTTATAAAGCAGGCTGGTTCAAAAAAGAAATTAACAAAAATCACCATAGATGCTTTTGGGTTCAGCCGTGGTGCGGCGGCTGCCAGAAATTTTGTGTATGAAATCAATGGCAACAAGAGAGCCCAAGATGTTGAAATAAAAAAAACAAGGAAAATTGTAGGGTATAAAGAAGTAGGATCCTACGCTCATGAAGGCCCGGTTATGGTTCCTGAATATGGAGATATCTGGATAGATAAAGACAAAATTGAAGTAGACCCCAAATATCTTATAAATGGTAAGCTGCCAAAATTCGGCTTTTTGGGATATTATCTTTTAAGTAAGAAAATCTTATCTCCGGAACAACTTGAAAACCTGATGCTGGATGTCCGTTTTATAGGAGTTTATGAAACTGTTTCATCTTATGAAGAATTCGGAGATATGGGAACCCTGGAAAGAGTAGGATATAGAGGGATGGTGCATTCTGCATTAGGACCTAAGCACAATTTTGGTGATGATGTGGAACAACTGCAGTTAAAAAATCCTGGTTCTTATTTTAAAGCGGTTCATTTTACTGCAACAGATGAACATCGTGAAAACTTTTCGCTGACCAGATTTCCGGGAAGTATTGAAAAAGAATTTCCGGGGGTTCACTGTGACATCGGAGGAGCTTATGAAAATGGAATGGAAATAGTAGATGAAATTGAAACTTCCAACCACAAGCCACTGTGGGCTTTAAAAAAACGAATGAAGGATTTAATTGATCAACATTGGTTTAATGATGATCAGATTGAAATCAACAATACAGTTCTCAATATTTTAACGTTCGGAAATGTATATCGTAAAATTACCGGAACCCGATTTTTGCGAAAAGAGTACAGCTATATTCCACTGCATTTTATGGAAGAACAAGGGCTGAGGCTTTATGATCATAAGATTATAACAAAAACAGAAGCTACCTATTCTATAGAGCATGATGAGCACCTGCCGGCTGCTAAAAGAAGGTTACACGAATATGTTTTTGACAGTAAAGACTCATGGGCATTCAGAAGTGATGAAGATTTAGAAAAGGAATATGATAAAATGAGGGCGGAAGCTCCCGTTGAATATCCTAGTGTGACAGCTGATAAAGATGGCAATCAGGTGATGAATATTCCCGCTGTCAATATATACGGCAATAGATGGCAAAGTTTATTAAGAACGATAAGAAATGAATATCTTCATTGGTCTGCCAATAGAGACTGGATGGGAATGGACCCCAACGATGATTATCAGAGAAGAATATATTAAGAATGGTACCGGAGATATTAAAGAACCTTCATCAGAAAACATATAGGCTGGAAACGATTGTTACAGAACAGAAAAATCTGTTTTATCTTACCGAAAAAAAATATGTAAGAATAGCTGAGATCTATTATTTAGGAAATGAAAAAGGACATTTTAAATATCATGTTTTAGTCGTTGATTTCAATTTTTCAAACGATGATAATGCAATGGGGAAATTTTTAAAACAGATCAGTTATTTGTTTGATGAGCTGGAATTAACCGTTGATAAAGATGGAAATATTCTTGACGTTAATAATCTTCAGTTCCTTCGCTTAAGATGGATGAAGATCGCTGCAAGACTTTCAGAAACCCATAAAGGAGAGGTCATAGATAACTATTTCAGTCAAATCAGTAATGTACTTGAAGATGAAAACAGGCTTATCGATTTTCTGGGAGGTTATAATATGTTCGGATTGCTTTTTAATGGCTTATTACAGTCATTTGATACTAAGAGAAAGAGAGAATCTCCTGATGGATTTACGGAAATAATGACTCCTGTAAAAGACGGAGATACAATGACTTTAACAATTACTCCTGAAAATACGGACCCAACACAGATTGATCACTTCAGAGGATTATTTGTATTCAAAGGAGATCATTATGAGGAAGGATTTATGGAAATCAAAAAAGATAATATGCATTTAAAACATTCATTATTATGGATAGGTTAGATAAAGATACGAAAGCTCCCATTCCAGAAACTCAAAGTCAGGTTACTGCGCAGGATAGTGATCAGATAAAGGCTGCCAATAGTCAAAAAATGGAGGAGAAACGTGCAGAAAATGAGGAAAAAGATAAAGTTGAAGATGGGTTGCTATTAGCAATACATGGGGCAAAAATAAAATTCAATGCTCATTTGGGTGAATTTAAAGTTTTAAATGATGTACCCACAACACAGGGTAAACTTACCGGAACCATTGTAGAAAAACAGATTCCCAACTTTATCTTTTATGATGGTTTTCAGATGCTATCCCTCACAGAATGGCAGGATTTTGGGACCGCTAAAGTACAGGATCATTATGTGTTATTAAAAAAATCAACATTACCGGGGACGGGCAAAATGCCGGGTAATATACCACCTGAAACCGGAAAGATAGAGTTTGTAACTTCCGGACAGATCAACGTACCGGAGAGTGTTGATTCAAAAGGGGCTCCTGTACCGGAGCAGAAAGATGATAAGTGTCCAAATTGTTCAGCAGAACTGACCTCTGAATTGATTAAAGAAACGATTGGTGTAAAAAATTTAAGTGCAAAACAACAGCGAATTATAAATTCAATATTACCTTATTTAAATAAATACAGAAAGGATTTTGGTTTAGACACATGTTTAAGAAAAGCTCACTTTATAGCACAAATAGCCCTTGAGTCTGCTGGGTTTACAACTTTTGAAGAAGGAGAAGAATATTCATCCAGTATAAGCTTAGGCGTTTTTAGTTCTTCTAGTATTCCGATTAATATTACTATTGTTGAATCTCTGAAAGATAATTTAACTTCGATTTTCAGTATAGTGGATGCTAAAGGAAATGAAGTTTCAAAAACAAATGATGAACTTAAATCATTACTATTAAGTGAAAATCCGCTTATTGTAGATGGAGAATTGTATGGTAAATATCAAGGGGTAAAGGACCCTAAAAGCCCTAAAAAAAGGATAGGGAAAGTAATTAAACAAGTTTTTAAGCCAGATAAGTCTTTAGATTACGGAATAATATTAAAACCTCATACTTATTTTGGCGTTCCATTAATGTCAAGAGCTTATGCTCCTTATCAAGGTGATACCAGAGGACTTGGAAATGGGAATGAGTTGACTAGAGATGGGTGGAAATTTAAGGGTAGAGGGCTAAAACAAGTAACAGGACGGGCAAATTATGAAAGTTTTTCAAAATATAGAAAGAAAAATAATTTTATTGATGATACTACTGGAGCAATAGATTTTACAGAAGAAAAACAGGGAGATTCTTTAAAAGGAAAATATTTAAAATTATCCGAAGACCCAATGTATGCTACTCAATCTGCAATATGGTTTTGGAATGAAGGTACAAAGTATAATAAAAAGTCGGCAAAACAACATGCTGATAATGATGATGTGGATTCTGTTTCAAAAGCTATTAATAGATATGATACAAAGGCATTACCTAAAAGAGCAAAAAATTACGAAAGAGCTAAGATCGCTTTCGAAATTAAAGAACATTATGAATTTATAAAAAAAGAAAAAAAATGACGAAATCAGTATTAAATATATTATTTGTTTTTTTGCTTAGCTATTTTGCTTATGCCCAAAATATCTCTATTATAAAAGATTCTATATGTACTTCCAATGAATGTCTTGAGCTGCAGGAAATGAAAATGAGCCCCATAAATATTAATGTTTATAAAAAAATCCAAAAGAGTTATGATATTTTTGATGGTATTTTATTTGATGATCCCGAAAAAAGATTAAATGCAAAGAAAGATACTTTAAAAAGGTTAATTTCAACAAATTCTTTACGAGATTCTCAATTTGGATTTGAAAAATATAAAATATTTTTTGATAAAAACGGTTTGCTGAATTTGTCCGTAAATATTCAGTCCTATGGTTCGCCTTGGGAAGATGCAAAATATTATCTCTTTGATAATAAAAATAATATAGAAGTTGGAGAAAAATTGTTTCTAAATAAGGAACAGCTTTTAAAACTGTGTCTTATAAAATTAAAGGTTGAAGAAGGGGGTTCTTTTTTTATAAATAATCTGACTCAATATAAAATAAAGACGAACAATGTGGGCAAGGTAGAAGGTATTAGTTTTATTTTTTATGATGAGAAAAATAGAACAAATAGTGGTTATCTAAAATATCCAATTTTTTTTACGTGGAAGGAAATTGAGAACTTTATTGTACCGCAGTATAGACGGAGATTATCTCAATAATGGATCAATGCAATATATTATAGGAAATAGGATGAATTTATATTTTAAGGTGAGTCAGAATGTATAATAAACAGGGTGTAATTGTTGATGTATAAAAAATTAGAGTAATGAAAGAGTTATAAACAAACTGTGGAAGAAACCGGAATAGAGAGAACAGTTGGGTTAATGATGGGAAAAGTAATATTTTAAATAAATGAAAAAAGATATAATCACAAGTCTCATTATTTTATTGATTCCACATTTTTCATATTCCCAAAGTATTTCCGGGAATTATCTATCCTTTGATTCTAAATGCAAAATTCAATTGAAAATTAAGAATAATTTTTATTTTGCTTTTGAATTAGACAAACGAAAAAGAATTGAGGGAGTTGTCAAGTTACTTAGAGAAGGCAAAACGACTTATCTGGATTTTAATAATAATATCAATGCGATTTTTGACAATGATACTATTTATATTCAGAATTCAGGGAATTCGATCAATCCATATACTAGTTTTAAAGAATGTAAAGAAATGTATATTCATCTGGCTAAGAAAAGAAATCCTAGATAAGATGATCTATATACAATATACTATGGATAGTGATAAAATTAAAAAATAACATATCGAAATTAACACTGGCGTTCTGTTTATTTTGTGTGAATTTTATTTCAGCCCAGTCAAATTATTATGATTTGGATCGTGATAATCTTCAGGATGCTGTTGTACTGAAAAAAGGTCTCTTAAATATTCATTTTGGGAATAAAACTTCGGATAATTTTGAACTACCGGAAATAACGGCACTCATTAATACAAAAATTGGATATTCTAATCCTTATGAGATAACTGTGTATTATATTGGAGACAGGGGATTGTATAGCACAATTACTATTTTTTATAAGAAAGGTTGGTATATAAGAAACGTTAATTTTTATAACCCTTGTCAGGAATGTCAAGAACAGAATTTTAAAATATTAACCAAAAGCATGAATATTCCTGTCAAAAACATTGATTCTGAAATGCTTGACATCGATTCAAAAGGATTTAAATCACTTACATTTTTTGATCAACAGGGTGTTGTAAAACCCTATAAAGATCTCAAAAAATTATATGCGGATGTGTCGAGCTATCCTTTATTGGCAAATAGTTTTAATGAATCAGTAATATCTGATTTCAAGAAAAAATTTGCGTTATCTCTTTCTAATTTAGATGATTATAATAATGTAGCATACAGGCTTGCTGAAAATGGAAATCAAAAAGGAGCAATTGAACTCTTACAGCAAATCATTAATAAATTTCCTACTAGAGCGGTTGCCTATTTAAATATCGCAGATAGTTATTGGAATATAGGGGAAAAGGAAAAAGCAAAAGTAAATTATAAGAAGTATCTTTCTTTGATGAAGTATCAAAAAAAAGATTTGAAAAAAATTCCTAAGTATGCAGAAAAAAGGGCGAAGTAATGAAAAAGATAACATATATATTATTTCTTCTGCTGGCCTTTCATATAAACGCGTTTGCACAGGCACCAAAATCATATATTTTAACTCATATCATTAACAAAACTATTGATAAAGGAGAGTATGTAGAGGATCGGAGAATGGATAAAAAAGACAGAATAAGTATCAATAACTTGATTTATATATTCAATTCAAAAAAAGATAGTGTCGCTTTTTATGAATTTAACGACTCTCCAATATCGGAAAATAAAGTTCCTAATCTATGTACTTTAACAAAAAATCAAAGTAGCCTTTTATTAAATTATAAAAATGAAAGCTATAGCACAAAACTTATTATCGCATTCGACGATAAGCAAAAAACAGTTTCGATTGGTGATAAAGACATTTTTTACTTAAATGATTCTTATTATAAATATCTCCGTAAAAGTATTGGAGATCATTTAAATATTACTGATCTGATTGATTTCCTGGAGGATTTTTTAGCAGATTATAATCTTGATGATTTAAAATATATTTCATCATATGAAAAATATAAACATAAAGATTTTAAAATATTAAAAGGCTATATGGAATCTTACAGAACCCAGGCAAGTGACTATCTGGATAAATGGAATGTGAAGTTTTCATATAATGAAGCAGGTATACCCAAATATATTTTAAAAGACTCTACAGAAGGAGATCAGCAAATAGAGAAGAAGCTGATATCTTCCAATAAAGGAGTGTTTAAATATACAACGCATACCAATGCTGAAAGCAGACTTATTACTGATCGGGAAATTCTGATAGACAGTAACAAGAAAAGTTATGATGAAAAGGTAATATCACTTCAGGTGGGATTAGGAAAAGAAACCAGATATGAAACTAAACAGATTTCCAATACAATTATTCCTTCCAGAGAATTTATCTTAACAGCAGGCAATATTTCAAAAATGACATTATTAAAATAAAGCAGCACAAGAAATCATCAATAACAACCTTCATACTGTGCTTATCATTCGATAAGAATCTAAAAAAAGGAGTCTCCTCAAGTAAAGGTAGAGGATTGATGGTGACTATGAGATATCAAATGTCTTAACATGCGCTATTTGACAATCAACCAAAACATGATGGATTATACGATCTGAAGTTCCGGTTTTCTGTAAGCATTCAGTACAGAATCATCAGAATCAAGATCAGTTATCAAGGTGCTGACCTGGCGTAAATCACATACTTTGAAAGATTCGCTTTGATTAAGCTTATTCTGACTGGCAAGGGCTATTGTCTTTTTGGAAGACTGTACCATCATTTTTTTTGTTTCCCCATCAGAGATTGAAACAGAAGAAACTCCAAACGAAGAATCAACGGCACATGTTCCCATAATAAAAAGATCAGCAATATATTTTGAAACTTCATAACAAGTGGTCATTCCCGAGGTGACAGCCAGATCTTGCTCATAGTTTCCGCCAAGAAGTATTAATTCTACATTTTTAAACTTTTCAATGATTGGAACTATAGAAAGATTATTGGTGATAATCCGGATTTTAATATCTAAAGGCATATAATTTACGACAGCCCATATCGTTGTACCTCCATCCATGAAAACGGTCATTCCGTTTTTGAGGAATTGCTGTGTCTTTAGAGCGATAATATCTTTCTCTTTGGTCAGGAAAGATTGTCTGTCATGAAAAGTAAGCGGATCTTTTTCCCTTACAATGGCACCACCTCTTGCTTTTGAGAGAAGGCCGTTACGATGAAGAAGATCAATATCTCTTCTTATAGTATCTTCAGAGACATTAATCTGTACCGCTAAATCTTCGAACTTAACCTTTTTCTTGTTTTGAAGTTCATTAAGAATTATTTCAAAGCGTTCTTCCTTTAACATATATTACTTTCTGAATTTATAGATTACACCAACGATTATAAACAACAAAGCTATGCTTTCAAAAGCAACCATCAAAGAAAAATGATGTGCAATGAACCCCAGTAGTGCAGGACCCGCCAGCTGGCCGGCATATCCCATAGTGGAAATAACAGGTATAGTAACAGTTGGCGATAAGCCCGGAATTTTTCCGCCTTCACTGAAAAATACGGGAACAATATTAGCTGCACCTACTCCCAGCAGAACAAAGCCTGCGAGTGATAATGCCAGCCACGGACTGAATATCAGGATTAAGACTCCTAAAGCAGCTAAAACACTTCCACCAATGACAACAATTTTGCTGTTCAATTTGCTGATTAAAGAATCGCCTGTTAATCTCATTACTGCCATGGCTACAGAAAATGCAGCATATCCAATTCCTGAAAATTCAGATTCTACTCCCTTATTATCTCTTAAGAAAATAGCACTCCAATCTAGCATAGCGCCTTCAGAAAGAAAAACGATAAAGCACATGAAGCCTAATATAAATACTGTTCCATTTAGCCACTGAAAACGGCTGGTCACTACTTGGGCTTCATCAACGTGAGAAAATTTTTGAATGATCTCTTTTTCTTCCGGATAGTTTAATAAGTGACGAAACTGGAAAACCAATAATCCAATCAATAAAGCAGAAATTGTGATGGCTGCATAGATGGGATTAAGCCCAAATTTAATTAAAAATCCTAATCCCATTGCCCCTAATAATCCTCCTACACTGAACAGTCCATGTAATGATGACATGATAGGCCTTCCAAAGGCATTCTGGACCTGTACACCGTGTGAATTCATGGCGACATCAATGGTCCCGATACAACAGCCAAATGCAAAAAGGACTATTCCCATCAGATAGATATCTGAAACAATGAGCAGAAAAGGAAGGAGTAAGGCAGCTGATAAAACAGAAGTTAAAATAACTTTTCTGGTACCTTTTTTACTGATAAAAAATCCGGATAGCGGCATCATTACTAAAGCTCCGCCTCCGAGTAAAAGAAGTAAAAATCCTAGTTCAGCTTCGTTCAGGAGAAGTCTGTCTTTGGCTAAAGGCACCATAGGTGCCCAGCTTGACAATGCAAGTCCGCAAACTAAAAATATAAATTGGGTGGCTCTTTTAGCTTCACTTATTTTTTTGTCTAACATATTAAATTTATATTTTGCAATATTATGCAAATTTGTATAAATTTGCAAAAAAAAAACAATTAATTATTTTAATTGATAGATTATTTAAAATGACAAACACCTAAAAATTTTTCATTATGAAAATTGAACACTTAGCAATCTGGGCAGATGACCTGGAAAAGATGCGTGAATTTTATTTAAAGTATTTTGATACAGTGAGTGGAGAGAAATATACCAACGAAAGGAAAGGTTTTACTTCCTATTTTCTGACATTTGGAGAAAGTAATACCCGTTTAGAAATCATGAATAGGTTGGATATTCATGAAGAGCCTGAAAAAAGAGGATTCAGTAAGGGAATTGCTCACTTTGCCATTTCTGTAGGAGGAAAAAATGCTGTAAACAAGCTCACAGAAAGGCTACGTGCAGATCATTACACTATTGAAAGTGAACCAAGAACAACAGGAGACGGTTACTATGAAAGCGTAGTGCTTGATCCTGAAGGAAATTATGTCGAAATATCAGCGTAATCAATAAAATCTTTTATGACTAAAACAATAATATTTGACCTTGGCGGTGTTCTGCTAGACTGGAATCCCAGATATTTTTATAGAAATATATTTAAAGATCCCGCTGAGATGGAGTGGTTTCTCAGCAACATCTGTACAGACGACTGGAATTTAGAGCAGGATAGGGGGAGAACTTTTGAAGAAGGTATTTCAATTTTGAAAAGAAAATATCCCCAGCATTCTGTAAATATTCAATTCTATTTTTCACAATGGGAGAAGATGCTCATCGGAGAAATACCGGGAACCGTACATGTTTTGAAAGAGCTGAAGAAAAAATATGCTATATATGGGCTGACCAATTGGTCAGAGGAAACATTTCCCATCGCTTATAATAGATTTGATTTTTTTAAATTATTGGATGGTATTGTCGTTTCAGGAACAGAGAAAATGATAAAACCGGATAAAGAAATATTCCGGGTATTATTAGACCGCTACAATCTTAAAGCTGAAGATTGCCTTTTTATTGATGATAATAAGGATAACATTCAATCTGCTTCAGAACTTGGCTTTGAAAGTATACATTTTAGCAGTGCAAATCAGCTAAGTTCAGTTTTAAAACTGAAAGGGGTATTGTAGATTGTGATTGAAACCATACCAAGTCGGTAGGTAAACTTTTCCTGCTTTTGAACACCTCCTATTTTGTTTATTCAAGTCTATTTCTGTAATATTCCCATTGAATTTCCCAACGGGCGATGAGTTGTCAGGATTTATTAAACTACTTAATATTTCCATCATGATTTTATATTCTACCATAAATACAAAAAATGCAATATTGTAGTATTCAGTAGTAAACACAAAACCACTGCAAAAATAGCAGTGGTTGTTTATTATTACTTCAGCACACGATGCAATCGTACAGCAGCGAGGGGAAGCCATCCGTGAAAAATAGACATTGGAATAGAAGAAAATTCCGAACTGAATCATCAGATAGATGAGTTGGAGACTTATACAATGCTTACCGATCAGGAAAAAGCAGATTGAATTGCAGTAGAAATTGAATTAAAACTATCTAAAATAAAGAAAGAGATCTTATCAAGATGGAGAGTATCTTATTGAGACTTTTGCTTCCAGTTCAGCATCCCGGTTAGCTAACGTTCTGTCCTGTTTGTCATATTCCCAGCCTTTTCTGGGAAGCTTTTTTAAGGCGTGTCTATTCAGGTATAGGAAATATATATTGAAAGGCAGGAAGTAAAGTTAGTTCATCAATAAGTCTTCCTTCACTTTGTTTACCTGCGTTCCTTTTTTCTGTTTGTTTCAAATTATGAAGAATATCATCCTTTAGTTGGTTTATCCTTACTTTTTAAGAGTAAACAGCCATTGATAAATTCTTTTATTTTTATTGTAAAACTACTATACAATACAGATCTATCCATACGGGATTCTGTAAGGTGAAAAATAGCATAGATTGTAATTTTACTACATATATGAAATAGAAAAATTGATTATTAAGTATCTTCAAGAAGGTTTTGGTCAGAATGAAATACCCGAACGATTAAAAAATGAAGGTATTAAGCCAAACAGTTTAAGCTCAGTTGAAAAGCATTTAAATAAAATTAAAGAATTTTATGACGCTAAAACCCTTTTCACCTTACATGTATTCTGCATAATAATAAAGTTTTAGTAAATCCGGATTTCCGTAATGTGGATTAATAAAATAATTGTTATAATTATCTCAGATTGCAATCACAATTATATTATTAATTAAAAAAATAAACATTTATGAAAAAACTAATTTTATTAGCAGCTTTTGGAGTTGCTGGACTTGTAAGCGCGAAATCCGAAGATTTTAAAATTTCCTCAATTAAAACTGAGAAGACAGAAATCAAGAAAGCTTTTGACCTCTGTGGCGTGAATGTTACATTTTATGACAGTGAAGGAAATGTAACTGGTTCTCAATGGTACGTTACCGATGCTCCTACGCTTTCATCTTGTCAGGCTTTTCAGGCTATGGTAAAATGGAATCTTGCTAAAGCCGGATTTAGTCTTTCTGCAAACTAAATTATTATGAATTTCAAAAAAAAATATTTTACGATATTTTTCGTAATGTTTTTCTTGCGTGGACTTGCACAGATTCATGTAAAATATTATCATGTAAGATCTCCTATTGCGACCCTATATGAAGACCTATACATAAAAGATAATGATGTCATATCAATTCAGGATTCAATAGTTAACTTCAATAGTAATGGTACAATGTCTGCAGTAAAACCAAGTGGCAGACTTTTAAGCAAGAATTATTTTATTTCAAAGCTTCAGGACAAAGGAAAAACAAAAGATTTTTTCTTTACTGGACTTGACAGAAATACAAAATATTTTATTCACGATAATTTAACTAAACCGGTTTGGAAAATTGACGAGACGAAAACAAAAAAAATTCTGGGTTATAATTGTATAAAAGCAACTACTAATTTTAGAGGCTCGGAGGTCACTGCCTATTTTACAAAAGAATTGCCATATTCCGCCGGACCTTTTAAATTCTTTGGCTTGCCGGGAATAATATTAGATATAAGAGAAGATAATAAAAATTTTAACATCTGGAAAGCTGAAAAAGTGGAATTAAGTGTTGATCCCAATATAAATTTTACCCCCAAATTAAGCAGCTATCCTAAAATAACAATGAAAGAGTTTATTGATTTGAAGGATGGAACTCAAAACAATGAAATGAAGGATCTATTAAGCAGGATGCCAGCCGGCACAAAAGTCCAAAGCGACTCAAAAGGCAGAGCAGGCTTGGAAAAAAAATTTGAGTTTGAACAAATGTATGCTCACTAAAAAAAGCACCTTTTAAACAAAACAGGGAAGTTTACCTTTGTCATATTCCCAGCCTTTTCTGGGAAGCTTTTTTAAGGCATGTCTATTCAGGACTAGTCAAAAAACAGATTTTTAATAGATAATTTAATTTTTGTAATCTTAATATATTAAGTTGAATTTGAAAATAATTAAAATAAAATGAATTTAAAAAGGATAGGATATATATTCTTAGCAGCTTTAGCATTAACATCAATTATACTTGTTATTGAAGTTAATATACACCATGACAATATTAACTTTACTAAAGCTGAATTAAATGAAATAATACTTTGGTCATTTATAAGAGGTCTTGTAATTTCTTTAGCGGTTAATATAGCAAATCATTATCACTCACTTCAAAAAAGTAAAAATAACTAACTTTATATTTTAGCTCCTACAGATTATTGTAGGGGCTTTTTTTTCGCTAAAATCATCTTGCGGTAAGGTCAAATTAGAGTATATTTTATATTTATTAACTATTTGAAAAACGGGAAGTCTTCAATTATTACAACCCGGCATGAGTTGCATGAATATTGGGAGAAACGTAATGAAGAACTATATAGATAAACTATAAAAATTTATAGTATACAAATGGATCTGAAATTAACCTATTCGAAATAGCCTCAAAAAACGATAAAATAAATATAGTTTATTGTAAAGTTTAATTTTTAAGACATAATTTTAAAGACTAAAAATTAATAATAAATCTCAAAAAAACGATGCGAATACAATCAATATTTATTCTAGGTCTTTTGTTTTCTTGTGCAAAACAACCTGAAAATAAAATAGATAATGACACTTGGGAAAAATTAGAGGTTATCACCCTTTTTCAGAAAATTACAATTGAAAATCACTCTGACAGTTCAGAAGTTGAAAATATTGTCTGGAATAAACAGATTTATAATATTCCCCCTAAATACATTATTGAAGACACTGTAAAAACAAAAATTTATCTTGACAAAAGTGAAAAAGACAGCTTAAAAAGTTGGATTAAATCTTCAATTCTTAAACCCAAATTTACAACTTTAGCTGCTACTGATTATGTAGGAAATGTAGAATTAAATTACATTAACAGAAACACTACGTTGAGTTGTAAATATTATTCTGTTGGTGAATGGGATAAAGTATCAGAAAATACAAAAAAAATTTACAACTTATTGAGTAGTAAAACTGAGTTGTCTAAACAGTAAAAACCCTGGTATATCATAATGTCTAAAAATAGGTTTGCAACAGCTGGGTTGAGTTTAATAATTAAAACTTCCTCTCGAAAGGGAAGCTTTAGAACTTTAAAATGGTAACATAAATCTCACAAAACGCATGAATCAAGACGTAGATCGTAAATTTGAATGTTTTGCGTTATTATAAAAAAGTACTATGAAAAAATTTATATACTATCCAAATTTAGAACCACCAAATACAGAATGGTTGAAATTTTCTGTCCTTTATCTAGAAAAATTTGAAAGTATTGTTCCAGATGGTAGACAACATTTGATTTCTGACGATTATAGAAAATTATTAAATGAAACTGATTTAGTTGAAATGTATTCACCTGAATACCTTCAAGGAGAACGTGCTTCAATTAAATCAATCGAAGAAGCTGAAAGATTCTTACAAAATCCTTATAGGAGAGCACCGCTAATGAATCAAATAAATATTGAAAGAAGCTGGCGAGATGACCGAAATTGGACATATCAAATTTATTCAGAAAAATTTTCATACCAATTTGGCGAGTTTTGTGAAAGAGAAAATATTGGACGTAGAAATGGCGATGGATTAATTTTACCGAAAGAATTAGCTTTTCTATTTATGACCCATTTAGCACAGGAAATTTCATATGAAAGAAATGGATCAATTATAACCGATAACGTAGAATTTGACAATTATTCAAATTTTTCAAGAGTTCATAATCTTGGTACGGTTAACAAAAATAAGTTTATGAAAGGAATTATAAGTTTACTTGTTCCTGCTAATATTTCTGAAATTAGCCTTGACACATTAATTGAATTTAGAAATAGAAACAGAGAAAGAATTAAAGCTTTTAATAATCAAATTAACCTCTTAGAAGATTCAATTGGAAATGGCGTTACTGAAAGGCAATTTGTCAATAGCTTTAATGGTATTTATTCTGAGTTAACAAGAGAAATCGTACTAATGGGAATTGGACTTGCTTCAATACCATTTGCAACATATATGCTTATAAATAATCCTCAAGCTTTATCTGCTGAATATTCAAAAGAAATCTTGGGAGCATTAGGTATTGGACTTGGTGGAACTTACGCTGTAAAAAGAGCTCTTTTTGATACAAGAGAAAAAAGACTTTGTAAAAAATATTTAGCAAATATAGAACGATTAAAATAATGGACGTACAGCAAAGGTTCTGCAATAGTGGGAGAAATAGCAAAGTTAAACGTTAGTTCTTCGATTTTCCCACCATCACAAACCTCAAAAACGTTGATATTAGATAAATAAATTAAATCTCAAAAAACGATGTCAAATAGAAAATAATAGCATACGCAAATAGATAGCGTAGTAAAAATATAATTTTGAATATTGTAACCCCTTTAGATAATTTATGAAAACAATTACTAAAATCGAAATGATAGAAAAATATATTAGAGAATCGACTGAACATTTGAGTTTTATGCAAAGTGTTATTAATTCTTATGATGATCTAAAAGATCTTTTCAAGGAAAAACCAGAAATCGCTAAGCATTTTGAGACTGAGATAGAAAATCTTCATTGTATAATTACTTTGGCACAATTAGAGATATCTTTAGTTTTAAAATCCTTATACTTCGCAGAAAATGAATGGGAAGAAAAACACATTACGAAAAGAGGTCTATTAGTCATTTATAAGACTAAAATAGCTTTAGATAAGCTAAATCCAACACACAAGAAAATTAGGAATGATTTTCCTGAATTGGAAATTGAATTCAAAGATATACTTGACATTATAAAACAAGCAAAGAAAAGAATTTTATCTGAAAGGAGAACTAACGCAGCGGCTGAATCTTTCAATGCTAAAATCAAAAACTTCAGGATGCAGCTCAGAGGGGTGAAGGACAGATCGTTTTTTTTATTCAGATTAACCAAACTTTTTGCGTAGCCCCCAACTTTTGCACCTGATCCAAAATAGTCCCCCTTTTGACCACCCTAAAAAGTAAAAACCTCTGAAAATCAAATGATTTCAGAGGTTTTTTGTACCCAGGACCGGGATCGAACCGGTACTCCTAAGAACTGGTGTTTGAGACCAGCGCGTCTACCAATTCCGCCACCTGGGCTTGATGTTGAGTCCAAACATGTTGTTTGTTTCAAATTGGTGTGCAAATATAAGAACTTTTTTCAATGTTCAAAAGCTTTTTGAAGAAAAAAAATTAAAAAAATATTTCCAAACCATCGTAGGCAAGGTGCATTCCGTCCGGAAGTTGTTTATCTTCAATATCATGCAGACCTAAATGATGACTGATATGAGTTAAAAATAATTTTTTAGGTTTTAACTCTTCAAACAGTTTGATAACATCCGGCAGTATAAAATGGGCAGGATGGGGATCAAATTTTCTGATACAGTTTAATATCAGGACATCCAGATCCTTTAATTTTTCTTTTTCTTTCTCAGAAATAAAACCGGCATCAGTGATGTATGCAAGATTTTTGAACTTATATCCGAAAACTGAAATTTTATAGTGAATTACTTCAACAGGGGTAATTTCCGTATCCAGAACGTGAAACGGTTTATTTTCAATTTCATGAAGTTCAAAAGCCGGAGCTCCCGGATATCGTACGTCAGCAAATGCATATGGAAAACGGTTTTTAATCTCATATGCTACCCGTGAGTAACAGTATAAGGGAACATCTTTTCCGCTTTTGAAAATTAATGGGCGCATATCATCCAGACCAATCACATGATCATTATGCTCATGCGTAATCAGCGCAATATCTACGTTGTGCTCATGGTTTGTAAGCATTTGCTGCCTGAAATCCGGACCGCAGTCAATGAGTATTTTCTTATTTTCCTCCGTAGTTACCATAGCGGAAGAGCGTAAACGTTTGTCTTTCGGATTTTCGGAGGTACACACTTCACATGTACAGCCTATAACGGGTACACCCTGGGAAGTACCAGTTCCTAAAAATTTCAACTTCATTTTGTTTTGAGGTTGGTTTAATTTTGGTAAATTTACAAAAAATTTCACGTCCTAATGTATCAGAAACTAACTCCTAAGCAAAAAGCATTAACAATTAATCTAGATCCTACTATTTATGGTACTTTCGCAGAAATTGGAGCCGGGCAGGAGACTGTTCGCCACTTTTTTAGAGCAGGGGGAGCTTCCGGTACAATTGCTAAGGCAATGTCTGCTTACGACAAAGATTTTAGTGATGCCATCTACGGAAAAGAAGTAAAAAATAGATATGTAACCCAAAACAGACTTCGCAAGATGCTCCGCTATGAGGTTGCATTGATTGAAGAAAGAATTTCCAGGGATAATAATCCTGACAGAAAATTCTTCTCATACGCGAATACTGTAACAACTATTAATTTCGATAAGACCGTTAAAGGTCACGGATGGGTAGGAATCCGTTTTCAGACCAAAGAAAACGAAGACTACAATGAGATCGTTATCCACGTAAAATTCAAAGAAAATGATGCTACCTTACAGCAGGAAACACTGGGTAACCTTGGCGTGAACCTGATCTTCGGAGCCTTCAATTACTTTGATAACCCAAGAACACTTGTTGAATCTTTATACGATGATATCGCAAAAGACAATCTGGAAATTGACATGATCGATTTCAGCGGACCTGCTTTTTCATATGTTGATAACAGGCTGATGTCTTTACAGCTTGTGAAAAACGGAATGACGGATGCTGTAATTTTCAATTCTCAGGGGAGCAATATGCTTCCGGCAGATGTCTTGTACAAGAAAAATATCTTTGCAGTAAGAGGAAGCTTCAGACCAGTTACGAAAGTAAATATTGATATGCTTCAAAATGGACTGGATATGTTCGTTAAAGATGCTATCTGCAGCCACGAAGACACAGAGGTCCTTATTGAAATTACCATTTCCAATCTTAGAGCGGATGGTGACATTGATGAGAGGGATTTCCTGGATAGAGTAGATATTTTAGGTAAACTGGGGTATACTGTTATTATTTCAAACTTCTCGGAATATTATAGGCTGATCGATTATTTTGCTTCTTATACTAGCGGGAATATTGGAGTTGCAATGGGGGTAAATAACCTGTTGATGGTATTTGACGAGAAATACTACAAAGATATGTCCGGAGGAATTCTGGAAGCATTCGGTAAGTTTTTCAGAAATGGAATGCGAGTGTATCTGTATCCTTACAAAGATCCGGAAACACATCAGTTACTGGATTCTTCAAACCTTAAAGTAGAAGAAAACCTTAAAGAATTATACAAATATTTCAAACGCAATAACCGTATTGTAGATATTACCAATTATAATCCGGAATTTTTAGAAATTTACTCAAGAGAAATATTGAGAAAAATTGCTTGTTGTGCCAAGGGCTGGGAAACCCAGGTTCCGGATGGCGTGGCAGAAATGATTAAAGAGCGTGGAATGTTCGGTTATAAAGAAGAACTATCCTTAAAACAATTCTCTTAAAAAATAAATACAATGTCAGAATTAAAGAAAAGACTTTCCTCAATTCTTGAAAGTCCTAAACATAATACAGAAGAAAAACTTGAAAAAGTATGTCACTTGTTGGATCAGGAGATTTCTTATTTCAACTGGACAGGTTTCTATTTCAAAAATGGAGATAAAGAAGAACTGATCTTAGGCCCTTACGTAGGAGCACCTACCGATCATACTATTATTCCGTACGGAAAAGGAATTTGCGGTCAGGTTGCCGTTTCCAATGAAACATTTGTTGTGCCGGATGTACATGAAGAAAGTAACTATTTGAGCTGTTCAATTGATACCAAGGCTGAAATTGTGGTTCCTATTTTCAAAGACGGACAAAATATTGGTCAGATTGATATTGATTCTCACACCGTAGATCCATTCACAGCAGAAGACCGTGAATTATTGGAATGGCTTTGTAATGAAGTTTCCAAAGTATTGTAATTGAATTTCAATAAGAATATAATAGAAACTCCAGCTTATTAGGCTGGAGTTTTTTTATGTTGATTTGCTGAACAGAGGAGCTGATTTTTAGTGAAAAATAAGAAATAGTAGTTTCTTAAAAATAGCATTGAAAAGCCTTTCAGGTAAATATTAATAGCTTTTAGATTGGATGCAGGCAATATTTTCACTTCTACATTTTAAGCATCTGAAATTTTGAGATCTTTGAAAGGTCAGATCCGCATTAAATTTATTTCTGTGAGTAATCCTTTAAAATAATGCTCACATTTGGCAATATGAGTTCCGTACCAGGAGAATGCTTCACCATCTACAATCATGATTTTTTTGTCAGGATAAAAGACCTGCAGTTCTTCAATATGTTTCTCTTTAAAAGGAAAAGGCTCAGAGGAAAGCATGATTACATCAGCATCCGAAAGATCTTCTGTGGTAATCACAGGGTAGCGGGTTTTGTCTTTAAAAATATTTTCAAATCCTATTTCTGCCAGAATTTTATGAATAAAAGTGTCTGAACCAATAGTCATATAAGGATTTTTCCAGATCAGATATGCTGCTTTTACCGGTGTTTCAAGTTTTGACAGATTAAGAATATCGTAAATTTTAAGGTTGAAAAGCTGTGCTTTTTCTTCTTTTTTGAAAAGGTTTCCAAGGTTTTTAAGAAGATAATAATTGTCTTCAATCGTTTCTACATTGGTTACCATTACTTTAAAGTCACTCATTAAAACTTCTACCTGATCTTTGACATTTTCTTCTTTATTGGCGATGATGAGATCCGGATGTAAGTCTTTTATTTTCTGAATATTAATGTTTTTTGTGCCTCCTATAATGGCTACGTTTTTTACTTTATCATGAGGATGAATACAGAACTTTGTCCGGCCGATAACCTCATGTTCGGTCAGTCCCAGGTCAAATAAAGCCTCAGTAATAGAGGGTACAAGTGAAACGATTTTCATATTGGCATATTAGATGATGCCTAAAATTACAAAAGTTTTCCGGTTAAGAAAAGTCCCGCGACTGTAAAATAAATGATAAGTCCCGTTACATCCACCAATGTTGCCACAAACGGAGCAGAAGAAGTAGCAGGGTCAAGTTTTAATTTCTTTAAAACAAAAGGAATCATAGAACCAGATAAAGTTCCCCATAATACGATAGCAATAAGAGAAACGGAGACACTCAGTCCTACATACACCCAATATGGACCATAGTTGAAAAAGCCAATCTGCTGCCAAAGCATAATTCTGATAAACCCGATGGCTCCTAGAATAGCTCCCAGACATATTCCGGAGATAATTTCCTTCTTCATGACGTACCACCAGTCTTTAAGATTGATCTCCTGAAGTGCCATAGCACGGATGATCAAAGTGGCGGCCTGTGATCCTGAATTTCCTCCACTGGAAATAATAAGAGGAACAAATAAAGCAAGAACAACTGCTTTTTCAATTTCCTTATCAAAATATCCCATTGCAGAAGCAGTCAGCATTTCTGAAACAAAAAGAATAATAAGCCAGGTAGCTCTTTTCTTGATCATCTCATTCCATGATGTTTGGGTATACGGAAGGTCTAACGCTTCCAATCCCCCGAATTTCTGGATGTCTTCCGTGTTCTGCTGTTCAATTTGGTCGAGGATATCATCAATTGTTACAATACCTACCAAAACACCCGCTTCTGTAATAATAGGAAGAGCACCACGGTCGTATTTTTCGAAATAAGTTACCGCATCTTCTTTTGAAGTAGTAGTGGTGATCGCGACGAAATGATTATCTGTAATATCAGAAACCAGTGTATCTTCTTCCTCAAGAAGCAAGGTCCCGATGGCAAGGTCATCAATCAGGCGGTTTCTTTCATCCACCACATAAAGATAATTCATAGTTTCCACTCTTCGCCCTACCTTTTTGATCTGCTGAAGACATCTTTTTACCGTCCATTCCTTACGGATCTGGATATAATAAGGGGTCATCAGACGGGCGATAGAGTCAGAATTGTACCCTAAAAGTTTTAAAGCAATTCTCCTTTCCTGCGGATTAAGATGATTGATAGAGTACTTGATAAGCTCATCCGGGAAGTCCTCAAAAAGAGAGGTTCTGTCATCCGGAGTCATCGCATTCAGGATCTCGGATACTTCATCGCTTCCGATACTTCTGATGGTATCTTCCTGGAAGTCAGGGTCGAGGTGGGAAAACACTTCTGCTTTGTATTCTTTCGGTACCTTCAGGAATGCGAGCAGCCTTTCATCAGCAGGAAGTTCGCTGAGTGTTTCGGCAATGTCGGCAGGATTGAAGATAAGTTCGTCTCTAGAATTCAAAGGCTGAAATTTTTTGGATATGCAAAAATAATTCAAATTTTTAAGACTGCGTAATAAACTGGGAAAATTAAGGATTAATTAAAGTTTAGTGCTTCATAATAAGAACAAAAAACATCCGCCGGGACGGATGTTGAAAAATTAAATTTTAAATTCCAATATTCTTTAAATTGGTTCGCATTCTGAAGTAGGAATGTAAGTACAGACAGCGTTTGTACAGCATTGGTATGGCCCGCAATCTGAGTTGCTGCCACACTTTTTTATTCCACTTCCTTTAATGTTTTTTTGCTCCAGCCTGTTGAGCTTCTTAAGATTTAAATTACTCATGATTATTAATAATTTAAAATTAAGGCTCTATCATACAGTCATGATCAAGACACTCTCCATTGCAGCAATATCCAACGGAACAAGGTCTGTTTATACTGCATCTGAATGGTCCGATACCTCCGTTAATCTCTTTTGAAGCCTGTCTGGTAAGTTTCTTTAGATTTTTCATATAATTTAGATTTAATGTAGTACTAAAATAGTAAATATTTCTATATTATTCATTTGTTGGTGAAAATATTTTACAATGAATAAATGTTTTGTTTAATATTTTAAATAAAAACACCTGCATTTGCAGGTGTGCGTAATGATCATATTATTATCATTATTCCAAGGGGCATGGGTATAAAACGCATGTGTTGTGGCAGCATGATCCACCTTGGCATTGAGAATGTTCTGTACATCCTTTAATAATTCCGTTTCCTTTAATTTCTTTTTGCTCTTGTCTGCTAAGTCTTTTAAGATTTGGATTTTTCATAGGATTTGATTTTAAAGTTTAGTTTACCTTGTTTTTTATTCCATACAAATGAACGGACTGCAAATACCATTGCAACACCATCCAATAGTGCATGGATTCATTTTACTGCATCTTGCTGATGCTCCGCCTTTAATCTGCTTGGCTTTCTCTCTGCTGAGTTTCTTTAAATTTTTCATATGATTAAGGTTTTAATGTATCACTAAAATAGTAAATATTTTTTAATTATTCATCATTTGGTGAAAATATTAAACTGTTAATCAGTATCTTGTGATGTTTTTGAATAAAATGTGTATTTTTTAATGGGTATAAATGCTTTGTATTTCAGGCTTATATTTTTATAAATAAGGATAGAGATCATTCATGAATATTCCAATTGCAGTATGATCCATCCCGACTTTCAAAAGAAAATGGTATTGGAGAAACTAAAATCAGAAGAAATCTGAAATTTTTATAAGTTCGGATATATAGGCTGAAAAGTATCTGCCCATTGTGAATCAGCCGGTAAAAAATCGATAATTATTAGATTTAAATAAAGAGATAGGGGAGAGCTTACGATAGAAAATCTGTTACCTGCGAGAAGTTTAAAACGATAAACTTCCAGCTCAGAGTTCTGTTTCTGTTGGTTTCAGTTTTCTCAGTTTTTTTATAATCCCTTTTATTGCCCCTTCTGTTCCCATCTTAACAGAATTTACGGTAGAACCAAGCAAACGCATATTTTTGCGGTAGGTGTCATGATCACTTTCTGTAACAAAGTTTCCGTCAGCGTCAAAAAGTTTCATGCTTACCACAACCTGATTCGAGAACACATATTTTCCAAAACCTACTTTGAAATACCTTACTTTGGAAACAATGGCAAAATCAGCATCATTATTCACACAGTAATCCATAATGGTCTGTCGGTCTATACTATCGTAGGAAATCTGAACTTCTGCGCGAAGCATTTTATTTCTTTTTCCACTGAAATTATCAGACACAGCATCAAAAAAAGCATTATTCGTAGGATCCTTTATTTCATCAATATCAGGCTCTACTTCGGGATTGAAGTACAGGACTTTTCTTATTTTGTCATCAGTATTTTTCTGTGCTTTTACAGAAGTAAAACCAATGGCTAAAAAAATAATAACTGCTGTAAAGGATATAATTTTTTTCATTTGTAATTCGAATGCAAAATTACTGCCTTTTCGTTGGATTACATGAAATTTATTATGATTTTTTTAACATTTTTTTCTATTAAAATTGATTTATGAAATCAATAATGTTTGCAGGATCAAAAAATAGTTGTAATTTTGCACCCGTTACATAATAATCATTAAACAATATTGGAATGTACTTAACAACAGACAAAAAGCAGGAAATTTTCGCAAAACACGGGAAATCTGCACAAGACACAGGGAGTGCTGAAGGACAAATCGCTCTTTTCACTTTCAGAATCAACCACTTATCTCAACACCTAAAGGCTAACCGTCACGATTTCAACACAGAGAGATCTCTAGTGAAATTGGTAGGTAAGAGAAAAAGTTTATTAGATTACCTTAAAAATAAGGATATCGCAAGATATAGAGCAATTATTGCTGAACTAGGTTTAAGAAAATAATCTATAAAGATTTTCAAAATAAAAAGCAACTTCGAAAGAGGTTGCTTTTTTGTTTTGTATGACTGTGAAATGTAATCATAGACGGCGCAACAATTTTTATTTTGAATAAAATAAGTACCATAATAAATAGTACAGTTGAAGGAGAGAATCCCTGAATGCTGAATTTAAGGTTTAACGGAGTATATTAGTTCGGTTTTTTTCCAATTTTCCCCAAATGCGTGTTCTGAAAGCTGTCCGGATATTTTAATCCATAACCTAATATTCTGTCAAAGGAAGAATGCGAAAATAATAGGGCCCCAGCCGCCTGCAGATAAGGTAAAGAGAGGAATGTTCCGGCCAGATAAACAAGAATAGCTAGTCCCAGATGATGGAAAAGATTATAGGAAAAGGCACCCGCTTTACTGTTCACCGTATATCCCAACATCGAAATGTCTGGAGCAAAAAACAGTCCGGCGAACCACCACCAGGAATATCCTGTTTGTGCAAACGCATATATTCCTAAAAGAAGAAAAGCTGCATATTCGAATTGTAACTGTAATTTCATTGTAATCCGGCTTTAAATTATCTATGAATAAGTCCTTTATTTTAATAGAAAGTTACACCTTTAAGATAAGAAAAAAATAAAGCGGAATATTTTAATATTCCGCTTCTATACATTTAGATTTAAATAATTTTAATGGCCTGACTTGGCTTCCGTACTTTCCACGTGGCCAAGATATTTTGTACAATAAGCACCAAAGATCAGGATCACCAGATAGCAGAATACAGGAATAATAAATGAATGCTGTACCCCAAACTGATCTGCAAGATAGCCCTGGAAAATGGGTACAATGGCACCTCCTAAAATTGCCATTACGACCAAAGAGGATCCCTGACTGGTATATTTCCCTAATCCTGAGATGGCAAGCGTATAAATATTAGAGAACATAATAGAATTGAAAATTCCGATTCCCAGAATACTGTACATCGCCAGTTCACCACTATTTACCATCGCAGAAATCAATAATACTACATTGACAGCGGCAAAAATAGATAATGTTCTTGCCGGAGCTGCTTTACCAATAAAGAAAGCAACAAAATTAAGTGCAATAAATACAAGGAAGAAACTGATTTGGGCAAAGGTCAGATTAACAATACTGAAAATGACTAAAAATACAAGGGCTGCTGCACCTAGCATATAAATCGCTTTTTTACCCTGACTGATAGAGTGGTTTAGAGAAATAGCACCTAAGAACCTCCCAATCATAGCACCTCCCCAATATAAAGAAAGATAATTTTTACTGATTATTTCATCAAAGCCCATGATCTGAGGCTGCTCCAGAAAACTTATAATAAAACTTCCCACTGCAACTTCACCGCCTACATAACAAAACATAGCAAAGACTCCGAATTTTAAGTGATTAAACTTTAAAGCACCCCAGCCTTTTACAATTTCTTCTGTATCATTGGTTTGAAAAGAAGGAAGTTTAACTCTGGAAATCAGTAAAGCTACCAATAAAAGGATGGCTGCAAAGATCAGATAAGGGATTCTTGTTGCTACAGCACTGAAAGAACCGTCTTCTGAGGAAAATAATTCAAAAATCAAATGTCCCCCTAAAACCGGTGCAATAGTAGTTCCCAGCGCATTGAAAGCCTGAGTCATGTTTAAGCGGCTGGAAGCTGAGTCTTCCGATCCTAATAAGGATACATAAGCATTAGCTGTAATCTGAAGTACTGTAAATCCTAAACCAAGAATAAACAACGCACCTAGAAATAAAGGATAATAGGAAAATGTGGCGGCCGGATAGAATAGAATACAGCCTAAAGAAGCAAGGAAAATTCCAAAGAGAATTCCCTTTTTATAGCCTACTTTATTAATGGGATCTCCTTTAGAGATTGAGATGAAGAAATAAATCAATGAACCTATAAAGTAAGCTCCGAAAAAGCAGAACTGTACAAGCATAGATTCAAAAAAAGTAAGTTTGAAAAGCTGTTTCAGATAGGGGATAAGAATGTCATTCATACAAGTGATGAATCCCCACATAAAAAACAAGAGGGTAATGGTAATCAGCGGAATGGTATAATTCCTGCTTTGCGGTTGTACTTCTTTATTATTCATAAACATTTATTTATCTGTGGTAAGGAAAGGTCCTTAGATTTTGCCTACAGCATTATATTTTGTGAAGTAGGGCAAATATAGGGATGAACCCATATTTTTGCAATTATTTTAACGTTTTTTACAGCGAAATGTATACTTTTTATTGACTTAAAATATTATTTTCATTTTTTGAGACAATAATACAAAAAGAACAGGATTTTTCAATACAATATCATTAAAAAAATGTCATTTTCTTCTTTTGTTAAAAAAAGGTTCATCTCATGAATTTTACTTTCTATTGATATTTATATTTTTCAGAGTAGTCATGAAAATAAAATTATTCCTGAATATTTATTCTTCCGGACAAATCGTATAATAACCGGATGACTCTTTTTTATATTTTCTTTGTTTAAATTCTACAGATATCGATGATATTTCAGCCACTGGATGTACACGTCTATCCAGTGGTCTACAGGTAAATTTTGAACTCCCATTCCAAAACCATGGCCGCCTTTTTCATACATATGGAGCTCAGCGGGCTGGCCTGCTTCCAGCCATTTAGTATACAATAAAATACTTTTCGGTGCTAATTTGAGCTGGTCGTCACTGGCAGCGCAGATAAACATAGGCAATGATCCTTCGGGAATTAGTGCATTTAAAAGGTTTTCATCAGGTGCTCCGTAAATAGCGGCTGCAAAATTAGGAACAGTAGAAGCATTGGTGCTGTGTAAAATACTCTCTAAAACAACATTTGCCCCTGCAGAAAATCCAATAACTCCTAAATGATCTGTTCTGATATTCAGTTCCTTTGCATGAGATCGAAGGTACGTAATAGCTGTTTTCACATCTTCTCCGGCCATCATTTTTATAGGAGCTGTTTTAGTCTCAAATGCAGTGGGGTTTTTAATGTTTTCCATCATTTCACGGGCAGGATCATTAGATTTTGTTTCCAGAAGCCGATATTTTAAAACAACTGCGGTGATTCCTTTTTCAGCAAGCTTTTTTGCTAAATCAATCCCTTCTCTATTGATAGAAAGGCTTTGAAAGCCACCTCCCGGAGCAATAACGATTACTGTTCCGTTCGCTTTGTCTTTTGGAGCTTCAAATACCAGCATAGAAGGGCTGGTTACATTATATACCACTTCGGTTTTAAACAGATCTGAATACGTATGGGCTTCTTTCTGTTTCCATTTTTCCGTTCCCGGTGCTTTTTCATTGTATAATGGAATGCTTTTTTGTGCCTGCATAGTAGTGATTCCTATAAGGAATAATCCAGCTGTAATTAGGTTTTTCATGCTATATAGTATTGTTTTAATAAATTATCGGGTATACTTCATAGTTCTCGCATCTTTGATCACGCCTGACCAGTTCAGGCCATATCCGAAATCATAAGCATGCCCTTCAGAATCTGTATAAGGAACCATGTCAAAAGGAACATCTTCTTTTTGAGTTTCTACGGTTTTCATATCTTTTGGCATCTGAAGCGGCAATAATCCCGAAGGCTCATATTTTCCTGCTATAATATCTACTACAGCCTGATTAGATACATTAAAATTGACTAAAATAGCATCCGAATGTTTTTCAAACTCAGAGAAAATCATAGGCTTTGATGCAGTCACAGAAACGATTACAGGTTTGCCATTCATTGCTTTTTGAGTATTCTGGATAGTTTGAAGATCCGTAAAGTTACTCGCTGTTGTCGTTTTATTTTTATAGCTTCTATCCTTTATATTAGGAGCAACAACCGGATCTCCGGCAGCAATACTTTTCTCCCGGGCATCTGTAGCGGTATACGTTTCATATTGAAGTGAAATTGGCAGATATCCGTTTCCTCCGTCTTTAACATCCACATCGCTGTAACCCGCTTCTTCACTATAGGGACTCTGAACAAAAACAATAGCAAAATCTGCTTTCGCAGGATCATCGGTAACATTATAATACTTTTTAACAAACTCTAAATCTATAGGATAGCTGAGTGAAGGAGCGGTATAGACTGCCCACCAGTTAAATGCTGCGGGAGAATATCTTTTGGGTATATAAACAGTCTTACGTTCTTTTATTGGTAATGCATTTGACTTATTTTTCAGCATGACAACAGACTTTACCTGAGCTTCGTAACCCGCTTTCATGAATTCCGGATTTCCTACGATCTTTTTAGTTTCCTCTACCTCTACATATGGATTTTCAAACAGGCCTGTTCTGAAAATATTTTTCAATAAACGAACCGCAGACTGCTCAAACCGGTTACGCATATATTTTTCACCATGTTCTTTTACACCCATCTTATAAGCATCCAGTACAGGTTCTTTATCATTATTTCCTCCGAACTGGTCTACACCCGCTTCCAGTATTTTATAATGACGCTCTGCAACTGACAGTTTTTCTACTCCCCAGGGTTTTCCAGCAAATGTACCAGGCGTTTTGCCCTCATCTGCAGTGATGAGCCAGTCACTACACACTACACCGTCGTAATCGTATTTTCCACGGAGAAGATCCGTGATCAGGTATTTACTGAAGCCGTTTCCTACATTTTCTCCGTTTTTGGTATCCTGGTTAAAGCTGATCGTGTAATAAGGCATTACGGCAGATGCCTCTTTAGTACTTCCATTTAATTTGAAAGCACCCTCTACAAAAGGTTTTACGTGTGTTTGGAAATTATTCCCCGGATAAACGGCATATTTTCCCATGGCCCAGTGAGCATCTCTTCCCCCTTCTTCAGGGCCTCCGCCAGGCCAGTGTTTTACCATAGCATTAACACTTTTATATCCCCATCCATTTTTGATAACATCTTTCCCGAATGAGGTTTGAAAACCGTCAATGTAGCCTCGTGCCATATCTGTGGTAAGTTCTGGACTTTCACTGAAGACATATGCAATTCTGTACCAGCGGGGCTCAGTACCCAGATCGATCTGCGGAGAGAGCGCTGTGGAAATTCCTAAGGCGCGGTATTCCTGAGCCGCTATATTTCCGAATTTTTTTACCAGTTCAGGATCAAAGGTAGCTCCCATGGCCAGCCCATCCGGCCATAATGAAATCTGGCCCCCGGCACCCTCATTGAACTCAGCCGTTACAGAAGCAGAATGTCTTGGGTCCGAGCTGTTGTTGGCAGGAATTCCCAGTCCTAATCCTTCTATATAAGCCTGCAGATTGTTATTCCATTTGGCAGCAACCTCCGGAGACTGAAGAGTGGTAACAAGTACATGGCGGAGATTGTCATCCTTCAGGAATTTCTTCTGCTGATCAGTAAGGTCCCAGGCTTTGGCACCACTTTCACTGAAAAACTTTCCGTTATATTTTCCGGCTCTGAAACCTTCTGATGGAGCAGGAACTGCCTGATGGGCACTGTAAAGCATTAAACCTGCTATTTGCTCGATGCTCATTTTCGAAGCCAGATCTTTTGCTCTCTCTTCTACAGGTAAACGCCAGTCTTCATATTGATCTAATTTTCCGTTTTTATTGAGATCTTTGAATTTATGACCTCCCACTGTAAGAATGGCAACACCGGATTCCTCAGTATATCCTAAAGTAGGTCCTTTAGCATTGGTTACGGTATGGATGGTCTGTGAGAATGCTGTAATGCTTAGAAATAAAGCGGCTATATTCAGTACTGTATTTTTCATAAGATAAAGTTTAGAAGTTAAAGTTGATTGAAAATTGGGCTGTAAACGGCATGATATACGTTCCGGTCAATAGTTTTCCGTAATATGGACTTGCATCGGTAATCAGTTCTGCACCGTTAATAGTTCCGCTTGCTCCTCTTTGATTCAGGAAGTTGATCACGGTTGCCCCTACATTAATATTTTTGTTGAAGGTATAATTGACACCTCCAAAAGTTTCCCATCTCGGAGCAAAGTACAGTACATTGGTTAAGTTGGCATATTGTTTTGAAAAATAACGGAAACTTGCCCAAAACCTCCATTTGTCTATAGTATAGCTTGGATCAATTTCCATTAAAACTTTAGCAACACCTAATACATTCTTATCACTGTAGTCATAATCCTTTCCGAAGGCATTAAATTTAAAATTCTTATATACAGGATCCTGGAAAGTAATTAAATAATGAAGGTTAAACCCCTTGAATGGTTTTAAAACAAAATCTGTAGTCCATCCCAAAGTCTGGATATCATAATAAACCGTTGTTGTCTGGGCTTCTGTTGTATTAAGGGGATTTACTAGATTGTATCGGTTAAGATTATTATTCTTTTTAAGGATTGTAGCTTGTGAAATCAGCTGGATATAATCCGTATTCCAGAATACGCCAATGGCGCCCAGCGGACTTTTTATTTTTTGTGTATTAGGATCAAATGCCTGTGAATAGCTTTCTAACCGTCTGTTTTCTTCAGTATATAAGAAGTTGGCCAGTAGACCGAAATTTTTACTGATGTTATAGGTTGCATTTAAACTTCCTGCAACCTGCAGCCAGTTTTGTTTAATATTGGTAAAAACAGAGTTTCCAAAAGTAAATCCGGGAGTTCTTGGTACCATTGAAAACTCTCCGTCAACGATATGATTTCTTAGATGAAGGCCGTAGCTCAGATTAAGGTTATCCGTTACCTTCCATTCATCAGTGGCATATACAGAGAGTTTGTTTTCAGTTCCGCTATGGTACTCTCCGCCTATATTGTAATTATAAAATCCGTCACTATCTGTATTGGTACCTACTAATCTTTGTGGCTGTGCCCCGACGGTCTGAAAGAAGAAAGATCTGTTGGAGGTAAATTTGTCAACATTATAATATTGCTCTAATATTCCTAAAGTAAGATTATGATTGCCAATCTGCTTATTGAAAGAAAAACGGCCGGCAATATTGGTGATGGGAGTTTCCGGCGTGTGCATGGCAAGCTGTGTTCCTATGTACCCGGAATAGGGCTGGCCTGTAGAGGCAACTGTATAGCCTGCCGATTCACTAGCCTGGAAGATACTCAATGGAATGATGGTTGATATGGCAACCTTAGCAAAATGCATTCTTGTTGAGAATTTGAAATTCCATCCGTTGTTCAGTAAGTAATTACCGAAAATATCAATGTTGTGGGATTTGGTGGTATTATCATTACCTGCCATCGATGCCCAATAATCATTTCCTTTAAGAAGGTCCTTCATTTTAATACGCCCATCGTTTACAACGTATGAATCCCTTCCGATCCTAAAGTCATCCAGTTCGGTTACTTTACCATTTTCTCCATATTGAAAGACAGCATAGTTGCCTATATTGTACGAGTCTGCATATTTGTACAATGCCGTGATTTTCCCTTTGTCATTATTAAAATATTTTGTAATCCCAAGTCTGAAAATCTTGGTTTCATCTACATTTCTGGCAAATCCAAGTTTAAAAGTACTGGGATCATAATTTAAAAATGCACCGGCAGTATAAGTCCATCCGTTTTTAGAAATAGGCCCGGAGACATTGACGTCACCCTGCAGCCAGCCAAAGCTGCTTGTGGTGAATTTTCCTTTTATTTTTAAATCTTTAGTACCAGTCTGGGAGTAAGAATTAACAGCAAAACCAAGGTCTCCCATGGTATTGGCGAGCTGGTCCATTTTTAAGAGTCCTGTTTTTTCGAGCCCTACACTCTGTCTCCATGTTTTATTGGGAAGTTCAGGCCAGAAGAGATAAACAGACGGCAGATCGTTTTCGAGAATAGTAATTCCACCTACTGTAGAGGGAAGGCCGATATTCACATCTCTGGGGCTGGTGTTGTTGGCAGCATTTAGCATTACGTTTCTGTTGTTGTCTTCTTTAGAAGATACCGCTGTAGTTTTGATGCCTTCCTCAGCCTTTAATACTTTTTTTACAGAAAGACTGTCTGTCTGTTGTCCAAATACCTGATTGCAGCAGGAGAGTACCAGACTTAGGACTGCAATTTTAAATGTAGTTTTTTTCATTTCAATAATGTTTAATTTTTTTATTTGCTGTGATCTTGTATTCTGACCATATATAAGAGAGGGATTCTTTTATAACAATGCTTCGCCTTTATAGATCTGCACTTTTCTGCTATTGCTGTCATATTTTTTATATGACAATTATCTACCTGCTGCGATTACCTGCTACGTGTTGTGATGCATTTACGCCCATAAGCATGATCTCTTTATTTTTTTTAATGCTTTTTTGATCATGTATTAATTTTTTGCCTGATGCAGAAAAAAATGATAAAAATCTAATCATAAAGTAGCGTTTTTCTTTAATGCTTCATTATGAAGCATTACAATACTAGCAATTTTATTGACACTACCAAAATTTTGTTAACAAAAAATTAATATTACGTATATGTTGTTTGTATTCAGCTGATTGTATTTTTTATTTATTGCTTATTAATTAGAGTTATGGTGAAGAATTGAAAATTTTGAGATTAAAAATTAACCAAAATTTATCCTCAGATTAAAAAAATGGAATTAGGTCTGTTTTTAACATTAATTTTGTTGAACTCAATGTTTTAGAAATATGAATTTTAAGAAACAGATTATTGAAAAGTCAAAAGAGGCTTACCAGATTTACGTGCCTCATCTTTCTATAGATACTGTCATATTTGGATTTAATGAAAGCGAACTGAAAGTTTTGCTGCTCAAAATGAATTATAATAAGCAATGGTTTTTGCCTGGGGGATATGTGGGAAAATCAGAATCTTTAGATGCTGCGGCACAGCGTATCTTACAAAACAGGGCCGGTGTAGAAAATATCTTTCTGGAAGAGTTTGGGGTATTTGGAGAGCTTAACCGCAATGAGTCTTTTTTTGAAGATTTTGATGATGATCTGTGGCATAAGCAGCGGTTTATTTCTATTGGCTACTATGCATTGGTAGACTATAAGAATGTAGAACCGAAGCATGATGCTCTTAGTGAGGCCTGTGAATGGATTGATCTCACTCAGCTCCCTGATATACTTTTGACGATGGATCATCGGATGATTATAGAAAAAGCGTTGTTGGCACTTAGAGAGAAAATGGCTTACAAACCCATTGGTTATAATCTGCTTCCAGAGAAATTTACGCTCCCTGAGCTTCAAAAACTGTATGAAGTTATCTTGGGAAAAGAACTTAACCGGGGTAATTTTTATCGGAAAATAAAAAATACGGGAATACTTCAGAAACTGGATGAACGAAAGAAAGGAGGTGCCCATAAGTCTCCGGACCTGTACAGCTTCCATATCGAAAACTATAATATGCTTTTAAAAGAGGGCCTAAGCAGTTGGTAAAAGATGATTGGGATGTCGGGTTCTTTTCTTTTCGATGCTGGCAGTTACAAATAAAATATATTATCTTTGCAAACGAAAATTTAAAGAGTTTAAATATTAATTCATACTCAATACGGAGTATTAAGAAGACAAATTTATGAGTATACCTCAAGCGTTTACAGAACTGATTACTCTTGCTGACGGCAGAGAAATCACTATTGAAACAGGTAAATTGGCAAAACAGGCTGATGGATCTGTGGTAGTAAAAATGGGCGGAACCATGCTTTTAGCAACGGTTGTAGCCAATAAAGAAGCAAACCCTGGTGTAGATTTTTTACCATTAACAGTAGATTATAGAGAAAAATTCTACGCAGGTGGAAGAATTCCAGGAAATTTCTTCCGTAGAGAAGCAAGACCTTCAGATCAGGAAATTTTAACAATGCGTTTGGTAGATAGAGTTCTACGTCCGCTTTTCCCTGAAGATTTCCATGCTGAAGTTCAGGTAATGATTTCTTTAATTTCTTATGATGGAAAAACGATTCCTGATGATTTAGCTGGTTTAGCCGCTTCTGCAGCAATTGCAATTACTGATATTCCTTTCAACGGACCAATGTCTGAAGTAAGAGTAGTAAGATTTGACGGAAAACTTTCTATTAATCCTAGCTATGAAGAATTGAAGAGTTCTGAATTGGATATTATGGTTGGAGCTACTAAAGATTCAATCGTAATGGTAGAAGGAGAAATGAAGGAAATTTCTGAGCAGGAAATGTTGGAAGCTATCAATTTTGGTCATGCTGAAATTAAGAAGCAAATCGAAGCTCAGGAAAGATTGGCTGAAAAGGTAGGAAAAGCTTTCCCTAAGAGAGAATATAGCCACGAAAACCACGACGAAGAAATTCGTGAAAAAGTGTGGAAAGAAACTTACGATAAAGTATATGAAGTTGCAAGAACTCCTTCTGGTAAAGAAGAAAGAGGAGAGAAATTCAAAGCACTTCGTGAAGAATTCCTTGCTCAATATGCAGATGATGCAGAAGAATTGGAAAGAGTAACTCCTTTCGTAAAAGTATATTATCATGACGTAGAGAAAGAAGCAATGCGTCAGATGATTCTGGAAGACAATATCCGTCTTGATGGTCGTGATCCTCAGACGATCCGTCCTATCTGGTCAGAGATTGACTACCTTCCGGGAGCTCACGGTTCTGCAGTGTTTACAAGAGGTGAAACTCAGTCTTTAACAGCAGTAACTTTAGGTTCTGTGAAAGATGCAAACATGGTAGACAGCGTTATTTCTCAGCACGACGAAAAATTCTTCCTACACTATAACTTCCCGCCATTCTCTACAGGTGAAGCAAGACCTCTAAGAGGAACTTCAAGAAGAGAAGTAGGACACGGTAACCTTGCTCAGAGAGCGTTACAGGCAGTTATTCCAGAAGAAAATCCATATACAATCAGAATTGTTTCCGATATTTTAGAATCTAACGGTTCTTCTTCTATGGCAACAGTTTGTGCAGGAACATTAGCACTAATGGATGCTGGAGTACAGATTACAAAACCGGTTTCAGGTATTGCAATGGGTCTTATTACAGATGCAAAATCTGGTAAATTCACTGTACTTTCTGATATCTTAGGAGATGAAGATCACTTAGGAGATATGGACTTTAAAGTAACAGGTACTGCAGACGGTATTACAGCTTGTCAGATGGACATTAAGATCCAGGGACTTTCTATGGATATCATGGAAAAAGCTTTGATGCAGGCTAAAGACGGAAGATTACATATCTTAAATAAAATCACTGAAACGATCGCTGTACCAAGACCAGACGTGAAACCTCACGCTCCGAAAATGGTAGTAATGGAGATCTCAAAAGACTTCATTGGTGCAGTAATAGGACCTGGTGGAAAAATTATTCAGCAGATGCAGAAAGATACGGATACCGTAATCGCTATTGAAGAAGTGGGAGAAATAGGACGTATCGAAATCGCAGGAACAGACAGAGAGAAAATCAATGCTGCTATTGCTAAAATCAACGAAATTACTTTTGTACCGGTTGTAGGAGAAGTTTACAACGGGAAAGTAGTGAAAGTAATGGACTTCGGTGCTTTTGTAGCCATTGCTAAAGGAACAGAAGGACTTCTTCACATCTCAGAAATTGAGTGGGCTCGTCTGGACAAAGTTCCTTATGCTGAAGGTGATGAAGTAGAAGTTAAATTTATGGGTTACGATGATCGTAAGAAAATGAAACTTTCCCGTAAAGTTCTTTTACCAAGACCTGCAAGACCAGAAGGACAAGGAAGACCAGAAGGGCAAAGAAGACCAGAGGGGCAGGGTAGACCGGAAGGACAAAGAAGACCTGAAGGACAGAGGCCACAAGGTGAAGTAAAACCTGTGGAAAACCAGGAGCCTTCCAACGAAGAATAAGATTTATTCTTAAATATAAAAAAATCCCTCTATTTTGAGGGATTTTTGTTTTTATAGTAATGGACAATAGCTATTAAACTATGCAGTTACTATTTTTTGTGCAGTTACTTTTGGAATGATGATTAAGTAATCATACCCTTCTATTAAATTTTTAAGCCCGGTAGATTTGATGAAGGTCTTTTGCTTTTTTATATTTTCATTGATCTTATTCAGATCAAATAGCAGCCATTCATTGTCTTTACCTATCAGTTTGTAAAATGGTTTTAAGAAGGAAACATTATCAGCTTCACTACTTTCGGAGAAGAAAGAGCCGGCTTTTCCTCCCTGCTGAATAATCGCAATGTGTAAAGACTGTTCCTGTTCAGCATCCGCAAGATTAGTTACCAGATTTCCAACATCAAAACTGTTCTGAAATAAGCTCCTCCCTTTGCCTACATGGTTGGCTCCGAATTTAAATAAGTTTCTTTTACCTTTTATTTTATCCAGATTTTTCAAGAGCTGTGCTTTCATTGACGAGATTCTCATATAATGAGATTCAAGTCCGTCTCCGGTGTATCCAAGATTATAGATTCTATTGCTTTTCAGCAGACTGTTTAAGGCTTGGTATTCATATTCGGAAATCTTTAATTTTTGAATGTCCATAATCTTTTTGCCAAAATCACTGGTAAACAGATAGGGCTGGTTAGACTCTACAGAAGGCTGTTGATCCGGATTAGCTTTATATCTGTTCCATCTGGCAAGGGATTCCTGCAGCATTGCTTCATATTTTACTTTAGCCTGCTTATTGGATGTTTTATTGATCAGTTCCTGGAAAACAACACTGTCGGAATTAAAATAAACATTATCCAGGCCTATTGTTGTTTTATTGTTTTTAAAAAAGGAGTTTAAGAGCTCGCGGTCTCTGTCAAAAGAGAAAAAAGAAAATTTATCTTTAGAATTGGTCACTATAGACCGGTATTCTTTAACTTTATTATAATCCTTCCTAAGGATATCCATTGTAAGCTGATCTGCCTCTGTGATATAATTGTCAAAGTCTATATTTTGGGTCAGATAGGAAGTGAAATCCAACACCTCATTATTAAGATGATCTTCACCGATTAAAACGTACCTGTGCTGTGCTATCTTTTGGGTAAATGTTTTAATTCCTTCGCCGGAAAACTGATGGCTGTCAAAACTGATGATCTGTTCATGTTCAGAAGCAATCTTTGTAATCAAAGAATCCTGAGCGAGAACAGTGGTATTGCTTAATAAAATTACAGTTAAAAAATGCAAGATCTTCATTTATTTTTTTTACAAATGTAGGCCGGTTTCATGGGCTAAAATTGTAAAAATGTAAACAGTCTATATAAAAAGCCAAATATTTTCCTTGTTGACATCTACATTTTTGAAAAACATCTTGGGGTTGACAGCCGTTAATTCTTTAAAATCTTTATTAAGATGAGACTGGTCGTAAAATAAATTGTCATAAGATAGTTCCGTTAAGCTTTTTGTTCCTTTTTTTCGGGTAACAGTGTTTCTAAAACGGTATATCTTCCGATATTCTGAAGGTGGTTTTCCAATGTTTTTTAGAAATATTTTATTGATATGCTGTCTTGAAATATGATGTTTTTTTGCTATGTCTTCCATTTTTAGATCAGCTTCTATATCCGAAACAATACCAGTTATCAGTCCCAGATCTTTTGTATGCAGTTTAGACAGCCAATACTTTTCCAATTCCTCAATCTGTTGTTCCCTGTTTATGAGATTGAAGATATGGCCCATTGTTTCATTAAAATCCGGAAAAGGACTATATTCCAGGAGATCATGGTGCATAAATATTTTTTCCAGATTACTGGCAAACTGATTAAGTCCCAAAGGTTTAAAGTAGAGAGTGATCTCATTAACCGGTCTTTCATAATGAACCTCTATCGGCGAGGTATAGCGGAACACCAGGCTGGAGGCAATATTTTTATCTGAAGTAAAGGAAATAGAGATCTTCTGATCTACTTGTGTCGCAATAGAATTTTGATTGGCACTGAGAATACAGTAGTTATTCGGGAAAGTCCAGTAATGTACCGGCTCTTCGCTATCATCAGCGGTTATAAAATAATATCCCTCAATATACTTTTTTAAAGTATTGTTTTGGGGAGTATAAAACTGTAATTTCATTGAATGATTTTTGTAGAACCTGTTAGGGCCAAAGGATAAAATAAGGTCTTCACTACTACTGTTTTTTTAAGATATGGCATCTGGCTAATGTACTGCTTTTTTTGATGTTATCTGGATCTTTAATTCCCTGTTTCTTTCATTCTCTATTGAATCCTGTTTATTTGATTTAGCGGTATAAATTCTCTCTGATTTCTATTAAAATGTGTGTTGTTTTTTCTAAATCAGGATATTCAGGAAGCGTAGAGATAGAATGAAGATGTTCAATAGACTCAATCAGATTCTCAGCTTTTTGCATTACTACTTCATAAGATTGACAGCCGGATTTGATATCAAGCAGTTCATCCCGGTTTTCCACACGGGTTTTAAGCGAATTATTTTTAAAAATAGATTCACAAGACTGTAGGAGCCGGATCGTATGCATCATGTTTTTGCTGTCATAATTTTGACCATGGTTCTCGTTCGCATTATAACGGTCTTCATTACGCTCAGTGACCCATTTCCAGTATTCCCTGTAATTTTTACAGTAAATGGAATAAGCGTCTAAGTTGCAAAACAGGTAAGCAATACGTTTTTCTTCTTTGGGAATAGAGGATACAGAAACCTGATTCGCTTCCTCGTGTTGTATAATTCCTTTATATCCCAATGTGTGTGAATCGTCGTAAAATAAGGCAAACATTCCTTTGGTATGGTCAATAGCCGTTAATCCACATTTTTCCTGAACTTTCCTATGTTCCAAAAGCCATTTTTTCAAAGGAATAGAACCTTGACCATCCAGAATAAAACAAAAATCAAGAATTGATTTTCTTTCCTTATCTATGGGGTTCAATATCTTTTTATTAAGTCCTTTGGCCTTTTTGATCTGTGAAATAGCATATCCGGCAAAGGTATCTTTACAGAGTTTGGATAAAAAATCTTCAGGTTTCAAAAAGTCCATCAACGGATGTTTATGCAAAATACATTCGTGGGGGCTTACCAGAATTTCCAGAATATTGGGATTGTTTTTCTGAAGCAGTTCTACAAACCTCCCGATTTCATAGTAGGTAATATCATTTGTTTCATTGGAGATCTGCGGAATGTAGTTCAGTCCAAAGAAATCCTCTTTCGGAAGATAATAGACCCCACGGATATCGGTATCTGAGTTTTCAGTTGCCAGCCCAAATGACCGGCTTCCGGAGATAACTTCGAAAAGGATGAGGTTGTTGGTTTTTAAGTCTTGGATCGTCATGATTGGATATGAATAATTTAATCTAAAAAATAAGGTGAAAAATCTATGCCCTGAATACATCCGGGAACAGGAAGTACATTACCACCATTCATAGTTACTTCATATTCATCACAGCTAAGTTGAAAAACCTTCTGATACCAGCTTTCTATTTATTTTCTTTACTTTCTGTTTTTATCAGGCAATGGAAACCACCATGAGTTTTGATAAAGACTAATAAAGACTAGACAATCTGCATTCACAATACTTTCTATGTCTGATCTGAATCGGTTAACAGCATTCTGATGATCATCAGTTTTGAAATCAATATCAGGATCAAAGAATATCTTTCTTGATGTTGTGGTCTGAATACTATTCAAAGCCGATTTATGAGGGTTGATGGCATTGTCATTTCTGATCAGTTTATCAGAAATTTCTCTCATCAATGAATTCCTTCAATTTTTCTGCGTTGTATATGATTTTATAATTCATGGCTCTGGTTAAAAAAACTCTGGAAAATCCTAGTTTTCCAGAGCTTTAATATAATGAAATACTTTATCACTCCATCCATTGATTTCAGCGGTCCAGTTTCCGGTTTTTATACCATGGGTATGGGTGGAGATATCAATGATATATGAACTTTTATAAGGTGACGTATCAGGTTTTCTGTTCACTCCGTAATGGGCGTCAATATCCTGGCTATCCGAGATTACGACCAGTCTTTCAGCATCCCTGGCATACCCTGTTTCTTTCAGCCATTCACACAGCTGGTAAGTGAAAATACCACCTCCGCCCATTTCTGCAGCGATTTTAGAATAATTGTTGAACATGCTTAATCCCTTGGAATGGTTCCAGATCATATGTTTACCTTTTCTTTCCTGATCGCTTCCGGCAGTAAATACCAAAATCAGATCTTCAAAAATATAGGAACCGGCAGCTGCCATGGCAAATGCAAGATCCATTCTTGAAAAGTTCGAATGAGAAGATGTAACCCTTCCCATACTTCCGGAAACATCAATAGCAAGAATCGTAGTTCCTTTTATTTTCTCCTGTGCGAAGCAGTTTTCCATGGCCTCATCAATCGCAGCAGTATAATCCGGAGCATTTCTCTGGGCTGCCAGAAAGTTGAGCGGAGTAAGCCAGTTGCTTTTTACCTGTGATAGAGCAGTTCTGATATCTGTTCTTGAAAGTCCTGCCTCTGTCATATTTCTAAGATTTCTCAGAATAGCCAGAGAACCAAGGCTTTTTTCAGCGATCATTCTTTCAAACGTCAGTTTTTTATCAGCACCTTGTGACAAAGCTGTTTCCCAGGTGTTTGCGGGTTGAAGCGTATTCGCTACAAGTGATTGTAATGCCTCTTCATTTTTTACCGTTGGCTTAGGATGCACAAGGTTGACAACATCTACCAGAGACATCTCCATATTACTTTTTCTATATTTAGCAATCTGGTATTTATCGTAGTTATCAAATGCTTTGGCAATGCCTTTTTTGATGGATTTTGACATTTTATAAGAACCGTTTCTTACTTTCAGCATCTGAAGAAGATCAATAGTCATATCTGGTCTGTTGGCAATTTTAGCCACAGCATCCTTTACAGAAATATCATGAATTTCATTGGCAAGTATCAATAGCCATAGTGGAGTATGTCTTAATTTTTGTTCAAAACGGCACTCAAGAGCAAGTTCAATAATCATTTCACCACTTACTGTATAGCAAAGGTCTTCGATCTGTTTCATGATCTCGTCCGAAGATTGGTAATAGTCGGATTCAAAAAGCATATTAGCCAGAGTTACCCGTCTCAGCAATTCGTAATCTGAATATTTTCCAGCTTTATCTGTCAATTTTCCAGCAATGATGCCGGAGTCAAACCCAGTTTTTTTTGTGTTAAATTTTGACATATTCTTAGTTTTTTTATTAAAATAAAGCGGTTAAAAAATTGATTAAGGCTTTTTTTTGGAATCGAAGTAACCTAAATCTCACACCGCTTCAATTGGGAGGCTGGCCGGACTCGAACCGGCGACAAACGGCGTTTAATGCGAAGTAACTTTATGGATCACACCTGCAATGCAGATTAAAATATTATAAAGTGTTGTTACGTTGCTCTACCAACTGAGCTACAGCCTCCTTGTTATTTGATGATGCAAAGTAAGTACATATGTACGCATTGTATTTGCGTAGATTTTTTTATTGAAAAAAAATTAAAATTTATTCAGAATGTCCTGTATAAATTGTCTGTAGTCCTCTTTTACCGACAAATTCTTTTCAGCATAAAGAATTTTTCGTGTAGAAACTGTATTTTCCTTTGTAATAGGGTTATAGCCTGTTTTAATTTCGTTTTTAGGGTAGATTCCTATTCCTCTTTTTTGCCAAAGTGGAGCGTTATTATAATTGATTCCATACTGAAAAAGCATTTCATTTTTATCAGACATAGACATCTTTTCAATTTTTTCAGCAGCCTGTTTTGCATTAAATGAATTATTTCTTAAAGTCCAGTAACAGTATGCGGAAAGGGAATTTCTGTGTGAATCTTCCTGCCGCCAGCAAAAATAATCTAAAATCATATTCTGGTTGGGAGCTGAAATCACTCTGCAGTCAAAAACGCAGATTTCATTAAACTGAAGGCTGAAAAAAGCACTGGCTTCTCCTGCCAGAACAGAATTAATTTTCCTTGTTTTTCTGCTGAATGTATGATCATCCTTATGGATCAACAATGAAATTTCATCACTTTGAGTATAACCATACAAAATTCTGAACCCTGAATTAAAAAGATGCTCTACGGTCTTAGTCATTACCTGGCTGAATTTTTCATCGAAAGGTTTTTCTAATGAAAGTTTTTCTTTGGTCAGTTTTGTAAAACCTTTTCCATCCAATCTTACAATAATGTAGTTTTCAGGCAGGATATATTGCTCAGAAAAAGCTTCATTTGTACGCATTAAATTTTCTATTTTCTCAAACTTCATTATCATTGATTTCAAATTGATTATTAATGATTTTTACTTTTATTATTTTGTCAAATCCTTCTTCTGATACAGGAATTTCAAACTCTTTATATTTTGCTTTTATACCTGTTTCATTAATAGATTCTTTCCGATTTTTATTTCTTTCAAGGCAATCCTGAATATCGGATTCGAAGTAATAGCAGACCACTCTATACTTATTCCGTTGGGCAAGGTCAATGTATTTTTTCCTGCTTTCTCTGGATACATTCGTATTGTCAATGACCATTTGGGATTGGGTATCAAAACAGTACTGGAGAAGCTTTCCTTCTTTATGCCTTGTATTTAGGAGATCCAGGCTTATTCTGATATGAGAATTAAAAAAAAGTTCCTTGTATAAAGAACTTTTTCCACTGGCAGGGATTCCTGTAAAAATGATCATTTCCATTATTCTAATTTTTAATACAGCTTTTTACAACCACTTCCAAAACTTTTTCTGCATCACAGGAATACAGTCCGGAGCACCATGCAGGATTTGCCTCGATCAGTGCCCAGCCCTTTCCTCTGATTATCCCAAAATCCAGTACAATTGCATCTGGAAGGGTAGAGGAGTATTTTTTTATAAATGAATCAAAAAAAGAAGACATATTTTTCTGTTCTTGCTCTGAAAGAGAATCTGTGTCATAAGTATTATTTCTCCAGTAAGAAGAATATGTTTTTATTTTGTTATTGAGAACAAAGCATCTTACTTCAAGATCCCAGTCAACTACTTCTGATGTAAAAACTGTAGTTTCCAAATCCAGGGATTCAAAACCTTTTATATCCGTTACTTTTTGATAAACTCCGGCCTTAAAACTTTTGAAATCAGAACATTTTATAAATATATTTTTCTGATCTGTAAAATTCTTAAGGCGGCCATAAGAGATTTTACGTTTGATAAAATCTTCACTGATATGAGCTAACCAGTCATCAGCAGGTTTGAGCAGGGTAAGATGACACTGCTCAGCAACAATCTCTGCATAAATATCCTCACCATACACCGCAATTACATCCTCACGAAATTCTTCAGGCACATTCCATTGGGCATTGAAACGGCTGAGCCTATAGGATGAGTTGAGTGATGCTTTTTTAAGATTGTTGCTGTCTTCAGTATACATGGGGGAGAGTGCGATTATATTTCTCATTTGATTTTATTTAATAAAATTAATAATGGTTTTGCTGACTGTCTAAAGTTTCTTTGATGACTTCCGTTAAAGGTCTGAATTGTGTAAGGAATTTATATTTTATTCCTGCAGTTGTTTTATAAGATGATAGATTATACCCCACATTGCCTTTTTCTTCTTTATTGAGAACGAGATTGTCATAATTTCCCAGATCCATGGTTATAGTCAGCTCTTCTCCAGACTTTTTGAACTCTTCATAACAGTTGTTGACGAAGTCAAAAGAAGGATTTGTTCTGTCAAAACAATCTTCTTTTACACGGAATTCATAAACTGCATCATCAAGCTGCTGTAACAATGTAGCCAAATCTGCATCCTTTCCGTGAATTTCTTTGTATCGGGTAACAACTAATTCAATAAAAGCTTCTGTATAAAAAATGATAAAACTATCATCATCAACATTCCAAAAAATACTATAAAAATAATTGTGTTTTGGAAGATCATACCTTTTGAAAGTTTCAATCACTGACAGGGGAACTTCAATTCCCATTTCTTCCTTTAAAAATTGACACCTTTCAATAAATTCATGTATTTTTTCTTTCTCTTTGGGAATCAATTTTTCAACCTCCTTTTGAAGGGGTTGAATATACCTCTTTTTGAAGAAGTTAAATATGATCATGTTATCTTTTTTTAAAGTTTTAATATCTCCCTAAAAACCCTCTCCATCTCACCTCTATCTGCTTTTCCTCCTGATAAACTCTTCGATTTTCCCTCATTTTCGGCGACTGTTTTTTCAAGAAAACCAAACAATTCCCAATCGTTCGGATGGTCGTATGATTCTCCTTTGGTCGCTTTTAAGGCAATAAGATCTTCTATTTTCTGTCTGATTGCATCATCCGTTAAGACAAGAAGATCACTGAACAGTACAGGAGGAACAGTCCCTTTTTCTATGATCCATTTTCCAGTTAATGTAGTTCTAAGACAATAAAAATAGCTTTTTAGCTTTACTTCATCCACTCTGCAGGCTTCCAGATACTTTTTGCTCATGCTTAAATAGTGATAGGATACCGCTATTGGTGAAAAACAGACTTCTGCAAAAGGTCTGAATAGTTCTACAAACTTTTCATCTGCTTTATAAACGATAGGAGAATAGAACCAGCTCAGCAAGGCAGCATTCGACTTCAGCAAAAGGTGAAAAGTCTTCCGCAGATCCCAACCGGAACCATCCAGATCATCTTCTGTCATGAATTCTATGGTTTCATCCTTATCCCAGGGAGAAAGATACCAGTCCTTTTCATGACGGTATATAAAACGTATATCATAATCACTGTCAGGAGAGGCAAACCCCCATGCCCTGCTTCCGGACTCAACAGCAAGAAGAACTTCTACACTTTTTTCTTCCTCTATTTCTTTTATTTTTTCTATAATTTTTGGTGTCATTGTTTTCAATTTTCTCATGCAAAGTAAACAGTTAAGTGCGTAATGTTATTACGTAGTAATTTTATGTGAAGAGTTTAAAGCTCAGATTTCAGAGTTTAAGGTTGAATGTCCCTTTCATCTTAATAATCTTAAATCTTGCATTCCTACTCCTTGCTCCTCTCTTTTTCTCAATTCTTGGCTCTTAACCCCCATTTCACTAATATTGCACTTTCTCTACTTAACATAATTATTTATCACGACCATGTTATCAAACGAACTACAGCATAAAATTGATTTTAAAACAAAGCCTTTAGGCGCATTAGGGCATCTGGAACACCTTGCTCACAAAATTGGAATGGTTCAGAAGACAACTACACCAAAGTTATTGAATCCACATATGGTGGTTTTTGCTGCGGATCATGGGATTGCCACAGCAGGTGTAAGTGCTTATCCTCAGGAGGTAACCTATCAGATGGTGATGAATTTCATTGGGGGAGGAGCTGCCATCAATGTTTTTTGCAGACAGCACGGTATTGAGATTAAAATTGTAGATGCTGGGGTGAATTTTGATTTTCCGGAAGGATTAAATTTGGTAAATAAAAAAGTCAGAAAGTCAAGCCGAAATATTCTGGAAGAACCTGCAATGACAGTTGAAGAATACCAGCAGGCTTTGGAAAACGGAAGATCAGTGGTGGCCGGAATTGTAAAAAAAGGATGTAATATTATTGGTTTCGGTGAAATGGGGATCGGGAATACTTCTGCTTCTTCTCTGATGATGAGCAAACTGTTTGATATCCCGATTACAAACTGTATCGGACGAGGAACCGGACTGAATGATCATCAGCTGCAGAATAAGATCAATATCTTAACGGAAGGGATAGAAAAATATCCCGCTTCAATGTCTGAGGACGAAATTGCACAAACCTTTGGTGGATTAGAAATTGCCCAAATGATAGGGGCTATAGAAGAAGCTTATCACCATAATATGCTGATTATGGTGGATGGATTTATCGCAACTGTGAGCGTAGCTGCTGCCTGGAAAAAGAATCCTGAGATTCTGAACAACTGCATTTTCTGCCATGTAAGTGATGAAAATGCCCATCTTCAGCTCTTAGGGTTGATGAGGGAGAAAGCACTTTTAAATCTCAATCTGCGTCTTGGAGAAGGAACAGGTTGTGCGTTAGCTTATCCGCTGATACAGAGTGCAGTGAATTTCCTAAATGAAATGTCAAGCTTTGAAGATGCTCATATTTCAAATAAAGAGTGATGAAAGCAGTAAAGAATGAACTCATCTACTTTGCAACTGCATTGATGTTTTTCACCAGAATTCCGGTTCCGTTTACCATTCCATATTCCAGTGAGATTATGAACAGATCTCAAAAATATTTTGCGTGGGTGGGGCTGCTGGTTGGATTAATCAATGCCGGGATTCTGTACTTTTCCAGCCAGCTTTTTAATCTGGAAATAGGGATTGTTCTCATGATGATCTCAAGTATTTTGTTGACCGGGGCTTTTCATGAAGATGGTTTCACAGATATGTGTGACAGTTTTGGAGGAGGTTATGGTAAAGAGAAAATCCTTACCATCATGAAGGACAGTAGAGTGGGTGCTTATGGAACGATTGGGATAATTTTGCTTTTTGCTTTGAAATTTTACAGTATTCAGGCTTTGGGAACAGTTGATTTGTTTAAAACCTTATCAATTGTCATTTTAGGTCATACCGTAAGCCGTTTTATTTCCGGAACGATGATCTATACCCATCAGTATGTGACAGATATTGACGCCAGTAAATCCAAACCGTTAGCCAATAAACCACTGGATGGAATGGCTTTAGTGATGGGATTTATCAGTGTTTTAATTGCTTTTGCCATAATTCCGGACTGGCGTTTGATTTTTGCTTTTGCGTTGGCATATTTGGGTAAAATCTATATGGGATGGTATTTTAAAAAACATATCGGAGGGTATACAGGCGATTGTCTGGGGTCTGTACAGCAGGTTTGTGAAGTTTTATTTTATTTAGGAACAATTATCGCATGGAAATTCATCTGATCCGCCATACTGCTGTAGAAAATCCCGAAAATCTGTGTTATGGATTTTCGGATATCCCTTTAAGAAAGAATTATCAGGAAGATTTTAAAAGAATATTACTGGATGATGATTATGATTTTGTCATTTCGAGTCCGTCTTTAAGATGTCACCTTTTAGCTGATCATTTTCAATTCGAGTATACAACAGATGAGAGGATTCGTGAAATGAATTTTGGAAATTGGGAGATGAAAAAATTGACCGATATTCCGGAAGAAGAGATCAATCCGTGGTATCAGGATTTCGTCAATGTAAAAGCGGCCGGTGGTGAAAATTTACTCGAAATGCAAACCCGGGTTCTTAGTTTCTGGAATGAATTGATTCTGAAAAAAGATACGGATAAAGTATTGATTGTTAGCCATGCCGGAGTGATTCGTCTGATTCTTCAGGCTGTCCTTCAGTTTCCGTTGGAGAAAATGTTTAGTATTCAGATTGATTATGGAAAAAAAGTACTTCTCAATCGTCATAAAAATCTGATGTCAATTAAAAATATTAATGTCTGAAATATACTTATTTTGTGCCTGGAGAAGAATCAAATATTTTATTTGGTTTCTGGATTATTCAAAGCTGAACCTGTTTTAAACTTCAGACACAATAAATATCCTATAAAAGCGCCAAGAATGGATGCGAAGATATCCTTGTAATCAAAAACATTGTTTTTAAAAATACTTCCTTGAATTAATTCATAACCTACAAGTCCTACAACTGTAAATAGGGTATGTTTTTTTAGTGTTAAGTTTTGATTTTGAGTGAAATAGAAAATGACAATGATAAGTCCTGCGAAAAAATTGGGTGAAGAATCTGCAATCCCGTAATCATTAATGTGGTTTGCATAAATATACTGTCTGTAAATCGATTTAAAAAGTATTGCTACAATGGACAGTAGAATGATAATAATCCATACATATTTAGTTTGTGAGAGAGGCTTGAATTTCATTTTTTATTCCTTGTTAATTAGTTTTTGGCAGCCAAGATTTCTTCAGTGGCGACTTGCTTGCTAAAATAACAAAAAAACGCCATTCGATCCTGTCAAATGGCACATTTTTATTTAAAAATCCTCATAAAGCTATCTTTTTCAAGCCTTTCCAGCGAGAAATCAAAATCAGCTTCCGCTCTTTCCGTTGTAATTTCGGCTCCAAGTTCTTTTACAAGATCATTGAAAGACAGAGAATCATACCATTGCTGATATAATGCACTTGTTGCCATCGCAGAAACCTCTGTATTTCCTGAAATATGAGAATGTCCTGCTCCGAAATTCAATAGTACGAAACATTGTTTTCCGTTTTTTGGCAGCAGTATTCCCAGAATCATTTGTTTTTGAACAGAGTTACATCTGGCCTCAGCAAATAGATGATTAGGATTCATCATATAGTCGTAGGAAATATCATCTCCCTTTCCGATAACGATTTTATATCCACAGTTGGTATCTCCGCTGAAAACATTATTCATCACGAGTGTTGGTGTACTCAGTCGCTTGTTGGCGTAAAGATATTCAACAGCACCATTGGGAGCGGAAGTTATATCTCCGGAATACATCAGTTGTCCGTTATCGTGATTATAAGCGGCATTCCAGCCTGTCTTTCCGGCAATATTCAGTCCCGAAAGGTCAAGGTCATGAGCCCCCCATTGATTTTCCCAATAAATACCAACAGCCAGCCTATCTCCATAAAAACGGGTTCCTGTAGGAATATGCCAACGAACATCTTTTCAGAAGTTGGCAATGCAAATTCTACATTTTCAGGGAAATAGAATTTCTTTCCGGAAAGATTTTCATATTTCAGTTTCAGATAATCCAAAATAAAATCATAGTTCATTTGATTTACGTAAGTTGCCTTACCTTTTTTTACCCATGATTTTCCGTTTCTGACTCTGTACACAAAAGTATCCTGACCATATATTCTTGAATAGCATGCTGACAAAGCTTTAAATAGAGCAAAAGGTGTCGCGTTTTCCAGCCAGTGCCAGTCGCTGTTTTCAAGAAATGTGTTGGTAGCATCATTCAATGGATTTGAAATTAATGGCTTATGATGTACCTTAGACAGTTTTGAAATTTTATTAATTGCTTTCGGAGCCTTATTTTTAAAAGCAAGGAATAGTGGTTTAAATCTGTTGAAAATTTCCGCAAGTTTTTCCAGACCAAAGCGTTCGAACAGATAGGTTGGATTAAATCTGCTTTGCTTTATTAAGTCAGTCAATTCATCATTTTTGATTAAAAGCGTTGTCGTGGTTGTTTTATAAATTACATACCGGAAAAACTCCACAGGATTTTCAGGGTAGATGTCATACAGATCGGCTATTTTTATAATCGCTTCTTTATTTCTGATATTCTCCTTTCCGGTAAAATCATACTCCAGTTCTGTATGCAGAATATAAAGGAGATCATCAATCGTTTCCTCTTTCAAGGCAATTCCGGACTTCAGGAGAGAAAGGCATTTTTCCTTCATTTCTTCTGCAGTATAGGCTTTTATCACCTTAAAAATAAGTTTCATATCGGGAACATTCAATACCTCTGAGGGAATATAGATTTCATTCTGAAAATCGCTTCCATATGTTGAAAGATAATGCTTAATCTGTTCAAAAAATAAATCAGCTCTGGAAGTATTTTTTATTTTCTTCCAGGATTTATGGAAGGTTTTATTCAACTCATTTCCATTCAGTTTTTCCTTTGCATAGTAGGAGATGATTTCATCTTTTGCCCAAACAGCATCAGATTCAACGATAAAACCATCATTAGAAATAAATGGCTGTTCATCTGACTTTCTAGCCAGTACAGCATTGAATAATTTTAATGTTTTCATTGTCTTTTAGTTTAAAAAATAAGTGAGGAGTAGATTCGTTAAAAGTGAAGTATATAGGAACTCCTTTTACCTATAATTTATAAAAAGCGGGGAGTAATTACCAAAAATATAGGAACTCCCTTTGCTTTATTTTTTGTAATCAATGAAAATGATCAATATCTAAAGATAGACATTTCCATGATAGTGAGGAGCAGACAGGACTCGAACCTGTGACCAAAACTTGAATTAATAGGAACTTTATCTGCTGTTAGAGAAAAGTAATCTTGTTGCTCTGCCATGTGAGCTACTGCCCCTGCCATTATGAAAAAAGTTTTCAGTAACCTTACGGGCTTTTACACCCATAAAGTTTAGTTATTGGTTTTTTGTCAATCTTATAGGTTTTTACACTGATAAGATTTAAATATTAGATGAAAAATTATTCTTTTCTGAATCTTTTCTTTTTCTTCCATGGTGCATTCTTCTGAACATCTCCGGCCATAATACATCCGTAAGGCATCACTTCATCCAGAACCTCACAAAGACCATATTCTTCTATCTGTGCTCTTACATTTTTAGCACTTTTATAAGCACTTGGCAATTCAGAAATATCAATTTCATTGGAATAGAAACGGATATCTAATCCTTCTGTTTCCTCATTGAAAATTTCTTCAGTTGTTTTATGAGTCATAGACTTCTTATGCTGGCTTCTGCTGAAGTTTCTTCCGGCTCCATGGGGCGCAAAACCCAGATTTCTTTCATGGGTTTTTCCCTGAACAATCAATACCGGCTCTGCCATATTCAAAGGAATCAGTCTTGGCCCTGTAATATCAGGCAGGAATTTATCATCCAGAGGAGTTGCTCCTTTAGCATGATAAAACAGGTCTCCATCTTTGAAAACGAAGTTATGCTCATTCCAATATCTGTTTTCCTTTTCTGTTTCCATTTTATTCAATACAGCATCATGAATAGAGGTATGGTTTTCCTTTGTCCATTGTCTGACCAGTTGAAGAGCTTCCCAGTAAGATTTACCTTCTTCAGTATCATAAGGAATCCATGCATTCTCTCTTAGCGTTTCAGGAGAGATTTCCTGTCTGAAACGGTTAGCGGTCTTCATTCCCTTATCATACAATGCAGCTCCCGGAGCCCTTGACCCGTGATGGGTAATCATCATGGTATTTCCGGTATTTTTAGAAATCCCTACGAACAAGAAATGATTTCCATCTCCCTGAGTTCCCATATGAGAACGGGCGATGCTGATTAACTTTTCATCATTTAAGAAATCATTTTCTCTGAAAGCATCCATCAGTTCCTGAGACATTGGCATCTGTTCTCCTCTTGGTCTTCCTCCATATCCGAAATGAGTTACCGAATGAGCTGCATCCAGCACTTTTTTTGGATCTGCCTTCCCAAAATCAGTCAGCATGACAGAACAACAGATGTCAGCACTATGGAATCCCGGGTGAATAGCATTTTTAGCAATCACAACACCTCCCACAGGAATCTGACCCTCAGGACCTGTAGGACAGGCATCCGGCATTAGTGCTCCTCCAGTCAGTGTAGGTGTTTTCATCAGAACTTTCATCGTTCTGATTACCTTTTCTACATTATCATTTTCACTCTCGTGCTCAGCTCTGATATTAATCACAAAATCTTTAGCGGTTTCATGAAGCGGCATAAGGTCGGGTTGTTTAAACTGTTCAAGATATGCTGCAATCTGAATTTCATCCAGATTATTTTCATTGATATAGGTAATGGCGTCTTTAAACCATTTTGCTGGTCTATATCCTAATTCGATTAAATGATTTCCGTTAAATTCCATCTTATTCAATTTGATGATGCAAAGTAAAAGTATAATTGCGCAATAGTTTTGCGTAGATTAAAAAAAATAATTATTTTTGTAAAATAATAAAGTGAAGGGTGAATTCGCAAATTTACCTGATAAGTAAATCTTTTAAATTTTAAAAACAATATTTATTATGGTACTATTAGAACAATTAAAACATTTCCCGGAAACCATTCAGTTTGCTGATGTCATTGCTCATATCGATGAAACTTACGATTTTACACCAACATCGTTTAAGAATGGTGGTACAAGCAATGAAGCAGGACAAAATAACGGTTCATGTAAAGTTTTCAGCTATGCCCAGCTTCACAATCTGCCGAAAGAAGAAACTCTTCAGCTATTTGGAGAGTTCTACAGAGAAGAGGTCCTGAAAAATCCTGAAGGAGAAGACCACCAGAATATCAGAAACTTTATGCAGTTTGGCTGGGACGGAATTAATTTTGAAGGAGAAGCTTTGAAAGAGAAGTAATTTTTAAGCTAAAAAGCAGATAAAGCAAAAGATAAATTTGCAAATCAGCGAATGCTAAAACCTGAAATATTATATAAATCAGACTATTAAACACTAAGGTTATGTCATCCAATAAAAACGCTCTGATTCGATATAAAACATTAGATAAATGCCTTAAGAACAAATACAGGAAATATACGCTTGAAGATCTCATTGACGAATGTTCCGAAGCTTTATTTGAATTCGAAGGTAAGGAGTCCTATGTCAGTAAGCGAACGGTTCAGCTTGATCTGCAGAATATGCGGAGTGAGAAGTTCGGATATGAGGCTCCTATTGAAGTCTATGAAAGAAGATATTACCGGTACAGTGATCCCGATTACAGTATCCATAACATCTCTGTGAATGAAAGTGATCTGAAGGCAATGAATAATGCGGTTCAGATTTTAAAGCAGTTCAAAGACTTTTCGATGTTTAAAGAAATGAACGGGGTTATCCAGAAACTGGAGGATTCTATTCATGCTACCAGCCAGAAATCGATTATTCATCTGGATAAAAATGAACAGCTGAAAGGACTTGAACACATCGATATTCTGTACGAAAGTATTGCCAATAAGAAAGTATTAAAGATTTTCTATAAAAGCTTTACCGCAAAAGAATCCAATATCTTCACGGTTCACCCGCAGTTGTTAAAGGAATTTAATAACCGCTGGTTCCTGATCTGCCTTTATAAACAGAAAATGTATAATCTGGCACTGGACAGGATGGAAAGTATCGAAATTGATGAACGCCTTCAGTATATTGATAAAGATCTGGATGGGGACGAATATTTTAAAGATATTATAGGAGTTACAGTTGCAGATGGAATGGCTCCCAGAAACGTGGTTTTTTGGGTAGATTCCGGAAATGCCCCTTATGTAAAGACAAAACCACTCCATAAAAGCCAGGTGATTGTAAGTGAAGATAATGAAGGAACAATTTTTAAAATATGTGTCCAGATTAATTTTGAACTGGAAAGACTTCTGCTGGGGTTTGGCGATTCTCTGATTGTTCACAGACCTCAGAAACTGAGAATTAAAATGGAAGAGAAGTTCAGTGCAGGAAGTAAAAATTATCAGAATCTGATTGTTACCGATGAGAATTAATCTGTAAAGGCTTTTAAAAGAAAATGGATCAATGATTAATAAATTCTTAATTAATGATTTTAAGCTTGGCTTAGAAATTGCATTATTTTAACATATATAAAATCACGTTTATGAAATCAAGAATATTTAAAGCATTAGTTGCAATTGTAGCACCACTGGTAATAGAATATATTGTGAAAAAAATATCAGAAAAACTTGATCCAAAGGAAGAGCAGAAAGAAAAAAAGCCAAAGCAGGTGACTGCTTAAAAATGGTTGAAATTTAAAATTATTGAAAAAGAGACTGTCATGAATATGCACAGTCCCTTTTTTTTATATAAAGTCGTAAATTCCGTCTTTCCACCCCAACACTTTAGAAGAATCCGCTTTTAGCCAGTTTTTCAGAATTGTAGCATATACTTTTCTGAAATCTTCCTTGTAGATGAGATCTCCTTCATTCAGGTTTTGAAGATCTGGAAGAGGATTTAATAATCCTTTCTTTTTAAGAGCTCCGCTGATGAAAAACATCTGGTTGGCTGTTCCATGATCCGTTCCGTTGCTGGCATTCTGAGCAACACGGCGGCCAAATTCCGAAAAACTCATCAGCAGCATATTATTGAAAAGCCCGTTGCTTTTCATATCCGCAACAAATGATTTTACAGCTTCATTGATGTCATCAAATAGTTTTTTCTGTCTGTCGCTCTGATTAACATGGGTGTCAAAACTTCCCACCGAAAGATAGTAAACCTGTGTATTGATATCAGACTTTATTAAGGAAGCGACTGTTTTGAAATCTTTTCCTAATTGTGAATTGGGATAAACTTGTTCTGTCTTTTTAGCTTTACTCTTTTCAAAAATATAACCGGCATTATTGATGGTAGAGCCCAGGGTCTGATATAGATAAGAAACTGTCTCATCATCATGATGGTGATCATACAAAGATTTGAAATACTTCTCCTGACTGGTTTGATAAAGTCTTTTAGGATCTTTAAAAGCAAAAGCTTTATTATTTTCACCTTTTAACGCCAAACTCAGCATATCATCTACTTCCAGTGCCTGAGTTGGGTGGTCACAACGGTAACATTCTTCATCCAGAAAACGCCCAAGCCAGCCTGTTTCCAGAAACTGATCGCTCCGGCTTGCAGACTGCCAGATATCCATACTCCGGAAGTGGGATTTGTCAGGATTTGGATATCCCACACTGTTCATTACAGAAAGTTCACCATTGTCAAAAAGCTCTTTAAAATAGGAGAGAGAAGGATTGATCCCCGCTTCATCTGTTAGAGAAAGTGAATCCTGAATAGCCAGTGTTTTTCTTTCCCTGAAATAAATGTCATTTTTTGCCGGAATGATAGTATTTAAACCATCATTACCACCTGTAAACTGGAGGACTACCAAAATATTCTGACCCGGAACCAGAGCATCATCCAATGTCATTGATTGCAGAAAATTAGGCACCAGCAGCGAAGCGGTAGCCAACGAACTTATTTTGAGGAATTCTCTTCTTTTGATTAGCATAACTTTAAGGTTTAGGTTGCTGAATAATGAGTAGATCTTAAGTTGCAGATTATACCTTATATTTCACCGGAATAATGTCTTAATGGTATCATCTGCGATCTTAAAAAACTACATTAACTGATATTCCGGGGTAGACATCAGATTGATGACATTCATTTTTGTACTGTTATCAGAAAAACTCTTCACCGTATTTATATCCAGGCTTTGGGCATTTTGGATAAGATAATCCTCGCAGTTTTTATGCGCAAATATCTTGTCTACACGTTCCCAGTCTATGGTGATATTCGGGTTTTTAAACGTTTTATTTAAGGCTGTTTCTCTGGATTTCATTCCCATATCAATATCGTCATCCTCACGAGGACTGTATTCTAGCGGACGGAGTCCGGACCAGATCTGTGGAACCTGAAGCCTCAGCATCAGCGTAGAACTGTCGATCCAGGATTTTCCATTGGGCCATCCTGAAACATTGGGAGGATAAAGAAGCATCTGTCCTAAGAGTTTCTGATAAACGATGAGGTTTTCCGGATTCTGAATATGCATAGGAAGTACCCGCATGATTCCTGCCATCAGCTCTACAGGAGATTTTATTCTGTTTCCTATATTTTTCTGATCATAAAACCATGAACTTGAAAATATCTCATTCATTAATTTTTTAATATCATATCCAGAGCTGTAAAACTTAGTACTTAAGCTGTTTACAATAGTATCATCCACCTTTTCATTAACGAAAAACCTATAGATCTTAGCCGTAATAAATCTGGCCGTCGCTTTCTGTTCCAGAATAATGTTTAAAGCATCTGTTCCACTGAAGTTTCCTGTTTTGTTTAGAAAAGTTTTGATTCCTTCATCATGAAGATTTTTTCTTTCTTTGAAATTTCCATCCTTATCATAGCTCCATCCTGTAAAAGCTCTTGCTCCTTCCCGTACATCTTTTTCAGTGTAATTTCCCCTGCCCATCGTAAAAAGCTCCATAACCTCTCTGGCAAAATTTTCATTAGGATGATCTTTCTTATTCTGCTGATTGTTCAGAAAGTTGAGCATAGCCGGTGATTGGCTGACTTCGAAAAGCAGATCTTTGAAGTTCCCCAATGCATTTTTCCGAATGGTATTGAGAAGCTGCCTGTTGAATTTTGGATTCAGAACCCTTGATGCAAAATGTCCATGCCAGAAAAAAGCCATCTTTTCTCTCATCTGTTCCTTGCTGTTCACCATGGAATCCAGAAAATTAAGGTTCAGTTCATTGTTCTGTTCCCTATAAATCCGCTGCATTTCTTTTTTCTTTTCCGCAAGGGCGGTGCTGCTCATGTCATCAGCTGTTGGATCTGAATCGGGAGTGTCATATGTGATCTCTTTAAAGCTATCTTGCCTGAACAGGTCGTTTAAAAGGGTATGGGTGTTTTTATTTTTCAGATCATCAATCTGATTGATTCCAACACCGAAACCTGCGCGCCAAAGAAGATGCTTGTTTTTTAATAATGAATCAGCCATGGTGAGAACATTTATTTTTTTGATGTATTTTAAGGAGAAAGGTTAAAATGATAACGAATTAATGATTGTTAATATTACTATATTAATACAGAAGACATAATCATCTGTAAACAGAATCAGATCGAAAATTAGATGATCTGTATTTTTTAAGGATAAATACTAAATATACTAAATCTCAGGATAAGCATAATAACTCCTACTATATTTTTGCAAATTTTAACTCTTAATTCACTTTTCAAGGCTTTTTTCTGGTAATTTTTGTTAAACAATCATTTAAATTTTGTTAAAAATAATCAATTGATAACCATTGTTTTATGTGTTTTTCGAGTGTTAAAGTGGAGCGGTTTGCTTTCCTTGGCACGATTTTTACATCTTCTAGTTTAGTAAAATTAAAAAATTAGAGTTATGAAAATGTTTAAACAAGCAATATTGCTGGCTGGAGTTTTAACAGCAGGAATAGCAAGCGCACAGAATTCAAAAATGAATAATATGATCAAAGTGGGCGCAAATGTTGGTTTAGCAGTTCCTGCAGACAATCTTTCTGCAGCTGTAGGAGTAGATGTGTCTTATCAGAACCTTATTACACCTGGGTTCGGATTAGGAATCGCATCAGGATATACTCACTATTTTGGTAAAGAGAACAACGGTTATAAAAATAATGATGTAGGCGTAGTTCCTGTAGCAGCTTTAATAAGAATTTATCCAAAACAAACCGGTTTCTATTTCGGAACAGACTTAGGATATGGTTTCCTGGTTGGAGATAAGCAGGTTGCTTCCAATACAAGTGTAGAAAGAGCCAACGGTGGTTTCTACATTAAGCCGGAGATCGGATACCACAATAAAGACTGGAATTTCTTCGTACAATACCAGAAGGTTTTTGTAGGAACTAAAGGAGATTTAGCTGGTCAGGACTATAATGTGGGGAACATCGGAGTAGGATTCGGTTACAATCTTCCATTAGGAAAGTAGTTAGATTTAATATATAAACAATTATTAACCAAAACCTTTTCACGAAAGTGAAAAGGTTTTTTTGTTCTGTGCAGGATTTACAAAAACAATTATTATATTTGGTAAAATTTGAGGTTATGATTCTGAATCCAAAGTTTCCACTTTATTTACCAGGAGTAGAGAACAGTAATAATGAGAACATTTCTATCATCGGGGCAAGTCTCCGTGAAGATATAACCATCCTTGGCTATTTTGTTTCCGGTAACGGAGGTCTTGATATAAAACTCCAGAATACTTATTCAACGAAAGAGTACGCTTCTTTTTCTGATATTTTAAAGAAGTTTATTCAGGATAACCAGCTGGAAAACGTAAAACGTCTGGGAATGGCTGTGCCGGGACCTGTACTTGACGGGAAAAGCAACCCTGCAAGATTAGGCTGGAATTTAGACATCCAGGAGTATGCCAGAGAATTCGGGTTTGAAAAAGTAGATATGCTGAATGACCTGGAAGCATCTGCCTACGGAATGGCTCTTCTGGAAGATGACGATCTTGATGCCATCTATACAAGCGGTCATCTTGAAAAAGGAAATGTTGCCATTCTTGCACCCGGAAACGGATTGGGAGAAGCGGGATATTTCTTTGACGGAAAAAATCTGAGACCTTTCGCTACAGAAGGGGGACATTCTGAATTTTCACCAAGAACAAACGTAGAGGTAGAATTCTATCAGTTTTTAAATAATATCTACGGAATTGTTAGCTGGGAAAATGTACTTTCTAAGACAGGCTTATTCAATATATACAGATTCCTGAGAGACGTAAAAAGACATCCTGAACCTGAATGGCTGGGAGAGCGTCTTGCCCAGGGGAACTTTGTAGAAGAATTGTATAAAGCTGCCGTAGAAGATAATGTATTGATCTGTAGAATTGCTTTAGATACCTTCCTTGAGTTTCTGGCCCGTGAAGCGAACAATTTAACATTAAAATTAAAAGCGACAGGAGGTTTACTGATTTCAGGAGATATTCCACAGATGATGAGAGAATATATGGATAAAGATAAGTTCTACGAAAAATTCAAGATCAGTGATAAGATGGAAGAAATGCTTAAAAATATTCCAATCTATCTGGTCAAGCAAAACCACACCGCACTAAAGGGTATGGCACTTTACACCGCTTACTCTCAAGAATAACAAAAAGCTCCGAAGAAATTCGGAGCTTTTTTATGAGATGATATTATTCATAAAAATAATTAATTTTCTTGATATACATCAATGTGGTCTATCGGATAAGATAGCTACCTTTGTGGTATTAAATAAGTAAATAACTCTATTCAATGAAAAAAATATTTTTATTAGCAGTTTTAGCTGGAGGTTTAGCTTTCGGGCAGTCAAAAAAAGTAGTAGCATCTGATGTACACTGGTGGGGGTATAAAGTAGCAAAATCTGAGGCAAGTTCTCACGACGGTACTGTAAAAGTAAAGTCAGGAGATATGGTGATGAAAGGAAATGATTTGGTAGGAGGAAGCTTCGTTCTGGATATGACTTCTATCAATGCAACTGACCTTACAGGTGAATATCAGCAAAAATTAAACGGACACCTTAAAAACGGTGACTTCTTTGAAGTTGAAAAATTCCCTACAGCTGCTTTCAAAATCACCTCTGTAAAGAAAAACAATGATAAAGTTTACAGTTCTTTAGTAACAGGAAACCTTACTTTAAAAGGGAAAACAAGCCCTATTACTTTCCCTGCCAAGATTTCTTACAGCAAAGGAGTAGTAAGTTTGGTATCTAACAAATTCTCTTTCGACAGACAGAAATTTGATGTTGCATACAAATCTACAATGCAGGATGTTTTTGTGAAAGATGACATCGATATGATTGTAAAGGTAACTGCTCAATAAATTAATCAAAAAAAGATTGTTAAAAGTGTAGAAGTTCTACACTTTTTTTTATTTTTGTTGAATTGTAAATAAAAAAGAATGAAAAGATTACTATTGTTTGCTATGGTGTGCGCAGGTATATCATTTGTTTCTGCTCAGAAGAAGTTTGATAAAGTTGCAAAGGTAACTTCATCAGAGATCAGATGGTGGGGGTATAAGGTTGTAAAGACTGAAGCTTCTTCCCACTCAGGAACTGTAAAGCTAAAGAGCGGAAAATTCAACTTTGACCATACTGTTTTGGTAGACGGAGAGTTTGTAATAGATATGAGAAGCATCATGGCGGGAGATGTTTCCGACGAAGATCAGATCAAACTTACAGATGACCTGAAAAGTACTAACTTCTTCGAAGTAAAGAAATTCCCGATTGCCAAATTCCATTTGACTAAAATTATTCCTTTAGCAAACAGTGAGTATAACTCTACAGTGTATGGTGATCTTACCCTTAAAGGGGTGAGAAAAACAATATCTTTCCCAGCCAATGTATATGTGACTCAGTTTACAACATCTATTGAATCTGCTAAGTTCTCTCTGAACAGAAGAGACTTTAAAGTATTCTATCAATCTTCACTGAAAGATTATTTCATCAAAAATGAAATGGATATCCAGTTCAAAGTAACTACTGAAATGTTAGATAACGAGAACAGACTTCCTGCTAAAAAGAAAAAATAAGATTAAATACTATATTGATATCAAAAGAGCGGTTCCTGCGGGACTGCTCTTTTTTATTAGCTGCTAATGCCGAAACAAATCTTTGTACATCTCATGACGATTTAATAAGATAACCTCCAAATATGATCAAGTGCGTCATACAAAAGCAATCTCTCATATTTCTTATGTTCTTTTTGGTTTATACTTTTTCCTTTTTCTGCAATTTTTATAAATTAGCGGCATGAAAATTTATATCGTAAGTGGTCTTGGAGCAGACTTTAAGGTACTTGAAAGAATAGAGTTTCCCAGGCACTGTGAATTGATTTTTATAGACTGGCTTATCCCTGAAAAAAATGAACCTTTTCATGACTATGTCAAAAGAATGGCTGAAAAAGTAGATGATTCGGAGCCATTCTGTCTTTTGGGGTATTCTTTCGGAGGAATCATTGTACAGGAAATCAACCGGTTGAAAACCGCAGAGAAAGTTGTTATTCTGGGAAGTATAAAATCTGATAAAGAAAAATCCAAATTTATAAAAACAGGAGAGGTCACGAAGATCCCACGCATTCTTCCGGTAGGTTTGTTTAATGATAAAGCTGCTAATGCATATGTGGTGGTCCGAAAACTTTTTGATCCTAAAAATCCTAAGCTTCTTCAGTATTTCAAAGTGAGAGATCCTTATTACCTGAAATGGTCTGTAGAGAAGGTTGCTGAGTGGAAATTCGATGAAAATCCTGACGTAATCCAGATTTTGGGAGATAAAGATATTGTTTTTCCTATCCGGAATTCAAAGCCTGACTATGTAATCAAGGGAGGAACTCATCTTTTTCCGGCAACTAAACATAAGGAAGTTTCAAAAATACTCGCAGATATTTTCTGTGAAAAAAAGTAATATTATTTATTGATTGGTTTTTTAACAGGGGTATTGCTGTTGAAAAATTAATTTTTTCAGAATTTATATTTAAATTTGATAGGGTTAAATATGAATTTTATGAAAATAGGATTAAAATGGATCGTTTCATTCTCGGTTATTTCACTGGTAGCTGTCGGAGGTTTATTCTGGAATCCATCCTCGGATGTTGCCAATACCGGAGAGTTTTTAAGTGAAGATAAGATTGTGGGAGCAGATGTAGCCTGGATTTTGGCTGCTGCAGGACTTGTATTGCTGATGACCCCGGGGCTTTCGTTTTTTTACGGAGGGATGGTTGGAAGGAAAAATGTGATTTCTACGATGCTTCAGAGCTTTATTGCTTTAGGGGTGATCTCTATTTTATGGGTGGTCGTTGGGTTTTCCCTTTCTTTTGGAGAATCGCTTGGATTCTCGTTTAAAGGTGTCCATTACGGGATTATAGGTAATCCTTTGAGCTATCCGTTTTTCAATAAGGTAGGAAGCCTGCCTCATTCTCAGATGGCTTCTACCATTCCCTTTATACTTTTTGCCCTTTTTCAGATGAAATTTGCAGTCATTACCCCTGCCATTATCACAGGTTCTTTTGCAGAGAGGGTACGTTTCATTTCCTATCTGTTGTTTATTGTTCTTTTCTGCATTTTCATTTATACCCCGCTTTGTCATATGGTTTGGCATCCTGATGGCCTTCTGAACAAATATTTTGGAGTAAAAGATTTTGCAGGAGGAACCGTAGTGCATATGAGTGCCGGTTTTGCGGCGCTTGCAGGAGCTTTGGTAGTAGGAAACAGAAAAAATCCCCATCATGAACCATCCAATATTCCGTATGTGCTTTTAGGAACCGGAATGCTTTGGTTTGGCTGGTTTGGTTTTAATGCAGGATCGGCACTCAGTGCTTCTGCTTCTGCGGCTACAGCATTTGGAACCACTACTATTGCATCAGCATCTGCGATGATGACATGGATATTTTTTGACAGAATCAATGGTAGAAGCGTTTCAGCACTGGGAGCCTGCATTGGAGCTGTAGTAGGATTGGTAGCGATCACGCCGGGATGTGGATTTGTAAGTATCGGGGAGAGCCTTTTTATAGGATTTTTAACCGCTGTAGTTTCTAATGTAATGGTCAACTGGAAAGCTTTAAAAAAGGTAGATGATACACTGGATGTTTTTGCCTGCCATGGAGTAGGAGGAATTATGGGAATGATTCTGACAGCAGTTTTTGCTCATGGTGAAAAGGCAAGTCTCCTTCATGGAGGAATTAATGTATTTCTTCATCACATGGCTGCTTTGATTCTTGTTTCCTGTTTTACTTTTTTCGGATCATTGCTGCTATATAAAATTACTGATTCTATTATTACGCTGCGGGTATCTGAAGAATCCGAGAATAAGGGGCTGGACCTTTCTCAGCACGATGAAAGCCTGATGTGATGTTCTCCTGTTCCTAAATTATCACCAAAGCACAGTTAAATCCTGATTTTTATTAAGATTTATCATGTATCTTTGCTTTTGAGGAAAATGAAGAATCATTTATGGAATCTATATCGGTTTTTGAGATTATTAAAGTAGGAATAGGCCCGTCCAGTTCACACACGATGGGGCCCTGGAATGCAGCGTCTGCATTTATCAGAATTATAAAAAGAGAAAGGTCAATTGAAGAGGTGAAGGAGGTTTTCCTTGAATTTTTTGGCTCTCTAGCCAAAACCGGTATCGGACACGGAACGGATATCGCAGGAATGCTTGGGCTAAATGGAGAGGACTTTAAGACCATCGATACTTCCAAAATTGACGAAAAAATAGAAAAGATAAAAAAAGAGCAGATTATTAACCTGGGTGGAGAGAAGGAAATTCCCTTTATCTATGGATATCATTTGGTCCTGAATATGCAAAAATCACTCGATTTTCATCCAAACGGAATGATCTTTAGAGCGGTTTTTGAAGATGGAACAGAGCTTGTTCAGGATTTTTATTCTGTAGGAGGAGGTTTTATCGCGAGCCAGGAAAAAAACTCTATTCAAAAGGAGTGTGTACGTACCCTATATCCTTGTCATAAATCTTCGGATATTGTAAAATATTGTGAAAAACTGGGATTCAGCAGAATTTCAGATCTTATCTTAATCAATGAAGAAAGCTGGAGATCTCAGGAAGAAACAAGAAAGGAAGCTTTATATATCTGGAGCCAGATCAAAGAATGTGTCTATAAAGGCGTAAATAAAGAAGGTATCCTTCCCGGTGGACTAAATGTTACCAGAAGAGCTGCGGGAATTAACAGAAAACTTCTTGGTGATAAGATCTACAAAAATAAAGACGAATGGTTCAAACTTGTAATAGATGCTGAGGAGAACTTTACCAATATTAATAAATGGATCGCGTGTTTTGCATTAGCTGTGAATGAAGAAAATGCAAGCTTTGGTAGAATTATTACAGCTCCTACTAACGGGGCGAGCGGAGTAATTCCGGCTGTTTTGATGTACGCACAGGCATTTACGTCATTCAAAAGTGAAGATGATATTGTAAGATTTCTGCTTGTGGCAGGGGAAATTGGAACGTTATTTAAGAAAAATGCAACCATCTCTGCAGCTATGGGAGGATGTCAGGCAGAAATAGGAGTGTCTTCAGCAATGGCTGCAGCGGGTCTTACTGAAATTTTAGGAGGAAGTGTAGGGCAAGTGCTTATGGCAGCAGAAATCGCAATGGAGCATCATCTTGGACTAACCTGTGATCCTATTAAAGGTCTTGTACAAATCCCATGTATTGAAAGAAATACAATGGGAGCTATAAAAGCCATTACGGCAGCCAATATTGCCTTGGAAAGTGATCCTGCTAAAGCAAAAGTAACGTTGGATGAAGTTATTCAGACGATGTGGGAAACGGCTCAGGCAATGAGTGATCGTTTTAAAGAAACTTCTGAAGGAGGGCTGGCTATTGCCGTTAACGTTCCTGAGTGCTAGAACCAATCATTTTAAAAATATAAAATCCTTGGATTATTATTAGACTGCCCCCAAAAAGTTAGACACTTTTTAGGGGCAGTCCATATCTAAGGATTTTTTTATAATATTTTACATAGCCTGCTTAGCTAAAACTTAAAATTTATTTTTTGTTGAACAACTGTGTTTTTCCATTCAGTGTAAGCTATATCAGCTTATTTTTTCTGTGCTGGTAAAGTTGTTTTGTCTGCTTCAAATACAGGATATTCATAGTCCCTGTCATATATCAAATTCAGGACAGCCAGGAATAATTGATTGTGTGGAAAATTTTTACCATTCACAGTTATAGCAAAGGATAGTTTATCATTCGGCTGATAAGATACAGTGGAGTGAGTACCGGCTGTATCACCACCATGACCGTAGGATATAATATTATAGAATGGCATTTTAATGATTCCGGTCCCGAATATTTTTTCATTCTCATCTGAAATCATCATTTTCAGAGTATTTTCATCAATGAACTGTCCATTGAATAATGCGTTAATAAAGATATTCATATCTTCCGTAGTAGATGCGATATCTCCCAATCCTATGCAGTTATGAAAATCAAAATCCTTCACTTTAACCCAATTGCCTTTGGAGAATTCATAAGATTTAAAAATATTCTGAACATTATCAAGCACTGAAAAAGTATGTTTCATATTGGCTTTTTTCAAGATGTTTTCCTTTAAAATTACATTGTAAGGCTTGTTGTATAATTTTTCCAGGATTCTGCTTAATAGGAAATAAGCTGAGTTAGAGTATTGCATTTTTTGTCCTGGCTTAAAACTTACGCCATCTTTTATTATAACATCAATAATAGCCTTATCACCGACCGGTTTTCCAAAAAGCCAATTGTTTTCAATAGATTTTCCTACATAATCTCCCAATCCGCTGGTATGATTAAGCATGCTTTTAATAGTAATGTTTTCAGCATCAGGGATTTCGGGATAAAATTTTGAAAGTTTGTCACTCAGGCTGAGTTTATTCTGCTCTACCAGCTGAAGAAGCATAACAGCAGTGATAAGTTTGCTGACAGAGCCTATCTGATATAAGGTGTTTTTGTCATGAGTGACATTTTTTAGCTGCTTCTGGCCAAAGTCTTTACGGTAGACTTCAGAACCATTTCTGAAAATAGATACACTTCCGATGCCCTGATTTTCTTCAGCGATATAATCCAGAAAGCTGTCGATTTTTTTTGTGTTGATTGCTTTTCCATTGAGATAAGGAATATCTGTAGTTTTTTGTACTTCTCTGAATAAATTTAAAGGTAAGCTTTTACCTTTCTGGGTAAGGTTTCCTTCAAAATGATTGTCTTTAAATGTCCCTTTATAAGAAGCATTTATCTTTTGGATTTCGAAACTAAGTTCATTATTAATGAAAGCAGTTTTTTCTGAATAGAGGTATTCCTTGCTCTGCTTTGGACTGCTCAGAGACGAAGTGTAGCCTTCTTTTTCTTTTTTAATCTTGAGGATTACAGGAAGTTTCATACTTTGGATGTCCAGTTCTCCGTTCCAGATGCCTTCAATTTGGGCATGACAAAGGTGTGCCAGAAAGACCAGCACGAATAATAATTTGATTTTCATGGTATTGTTAAATAAAGTTAGTCGTTATGATCTGGCAGATTATAGTACTGATCAGTGATACCACTGCAAACAGAACGATATGCTGCCATTTTTTGATATTGGTGGCTGTTTTAAAGCCGTTATAAAAAATTACAATGCTATAAGTTAAAACCAGAATACTGAATATGCCCATCATCATCATCATCGACATATCTATTAGTGGAATAGAATCAGTAGGATTTTTCGAGTAGGCGGCCATGTTTTTTTTAGCAGAATCTATAAAGGGAATCTTATAAGCAGGTTGTAAAATAACCAGGACAAGCTGTGAAATTAAGACGGTATTGATAATATCTATAAGCCTTGTTTTACTATTTAAGATTTTACCCAGTATAAAAAGAATAATAATGGAAGACGAAAAACTGGCTAAGGTAGAAATAGCTATGGCTTGAAAAGAAATTTCTTTTAAATTACTTATTCTGTATATGCTTGAGAAAGTAGTACCTGTCCAATATCCTGCTATAATAGAAATAATTACAGTGAGAATACCTATCAACAGGAGTAGTTTTTCATCAAATTTTTCAAATGGATTAAAAATGGTTTTCCAGTTCATTAGAATGAGTTTACAGGTTAGTTTTTAGTTGATTAATCTTTGTAATAAGGTCATCCATTTTATTCCTCATAGTCGGGTAAGAAAGGTTAGCCTGTTTGGCCATTTCTTTAATGCTTCCGCTGGATAAGAAAAAGTTGAGAATAAAATCCTGTTCTTCACGGTTTAGTTTCAGGAGAACAGGAAGTTCATAATCACCACTGACTTCCGTTTTACAGCTCGGACATTTCATTTGGCTTACGTTCAGGGTATGATCACAACTTGGACAGATTATGGGTAGCTTCATGGATTATTTTTTTACGAAAGTAATACTTTTTTTAATAAAGTTAAAATGTTTTTTAATTTTATTAAAATTAATTGTAAAAAAGACCAGAAGAAAGAAAAATTTCGAGATGAAATAGACTTCCAGTAAGATGAATAAATATGTAGAAGTAGTAGTGTTATAAATCTAAGAATATCTTTTCTGAATAGATAAGTTTAAATTCCTTCGGAATAACAAAATCTGCATACAGTAAGTACCACTCTTGTTATTCTGAAGGGATTATAGTATTTTGTAGTATTGATTTGAAAATCAAATGTTTTATGTACTTTAAAAACTAAATTTTAAAAATTGAAATAAGGCAGATGAAAATGAAATAAATCTTCAGTTTCTCCGCGGGATGTTTTATCTTAAAATTCCTCTGATTCTGTTGGCATTAGTGATCAACTCTTCAAGATATTCATAGTTTTCTTTTTCCAGAGCAGATTTGAATTTTCTGAGCTGGGTGATATGCTCATTCAGTACATCCAGTACATTTTCCTTATTCTGTTTAAAGATTGGAACCCACATCTCAGGGTGAGATTTGGCCAAACGTACGGTACTTGAAAAACCAGAGCTGGCAAGCTGAAAAATAGTTTCTTCTTCGCGTTCCTTTTCCAGTACGGTATTGGCAAGGGCATAAGAGGTTATATGGGAAATGTGGGAAATATAAGCGGTATGGATGTCATGGTCTTCTGCATTCATGTAGATCATGTGCATATCTAAAGCTTCAACTATTTTTTCAACCGTTTGTAATGCATCTTCTGCAGATTCTTCTTTATTGCAGATCACTCCGGCCTTTCCCGAGAAACTTTCAGCAATAGCTGATTTTGGACCGCTGTTTTCTGTACCCCACATCGGGTGAAAGGCTACAAATCTTGATCGCTTAGGATGGTCTTTTACGGCTTTTACGATACCTGCTTTTGTAGAACCTGCATCCATCACCGTCTGGTGGTCTGATATAAGATCCAAAACTCCCGGCAGTATTTTTCGGGCAGCATCCACGGGAATGGCAATAATAATGAGATCAGAATCTTTCACACCTTGCTCAAGGTCAGCTCCGGCATCAATTATTTTCAATTCCAGGGCTTCATCAATATGCTGTTTATCATTATCAATTCCATAGATGAAGTCCGCAATGCCTTTTTCTCTCAGCTTCAAAGCCATTGAACCTCCGATTAATCCTATTCCGATAATACCTATTTTCATCTTTTAAACTTTTTGTAAATAAAAAAACCTCGTCAAGGACGAGGTTGTAAGTTATGTTCATAAGAATCCCTATCCCAGTTCTGAGTTAAAAATTCTATAATAATATGTTCCGTTGTTGAAATTCACGAAGCGAAGGTATAAAATTTTTTTTAAACTTTAAAAATTTCTTATCTAAATTATATATGGATAGCATCTATAAAGGCCTAATCAGCACTGTGGGTAATGGTTCTTTTCACATCACTGCCTTTTTGTTCCAGCTCTAAAGTGGTAACGTCGCCTGCAAACTGGAAATCAATTTCAATTTTGTTGGAAGATACTTTATAACTGATCAGATCCAAACCATCCTGATTGATTTCTTTGTTTATACTTTGCTTTGGCAGCTCTGCCATCAGAAGTTCTGCTGATTCTACTTCTTTTTCCTTAATGGTTTTCTGATATCCGTTATCACCAAACACTACTTCTAAATTAGCTATACTAAGAAAAGATATAGGATTATTTACCTTCCTATATCAGTCTTGATTGCATTTCGGAAGAGAGCATGATGCTCGTATCAACACAAGGAGGGCTATCCATTCAGTTTCTCCTGCTCAATTTTCTTCAAAGTCACAGTAAATCCGGAATAACTTTCTCATGGTTTTTTGTAAAAATGACCAATTTAAAATGACCAGATATAGGGCTCTCGCTTTAAATCCCAAAGATCATCCACTGTCTTTTCTTCCATAAATTCTTCAAAGAGATCCCATCCTTTCTCCCTTATCAAATCAGCTTCTTCCCTGTAAATTGGAACTATGAGTAGAAAAATTACAGATTTGTCTTCTAATTCTAATTGCTGTAAATCGTCGTAAAAATAAAATGGGAAAGTGAAATACAAAGAATCCATTTGGGTTTCAGAAGTCATCGTAAAATCAAAGGATATCACATCTCCCTTTTGGACTCCCTTTTTATTGTCAATTAGATATTCTGAAAAAGCTGTTAAAAACGATGCAATTTCATTCTCGTTATATTGTGAGAGGCAAACCAAGACAAATTCTATGCTATAATCTGTGAAATACCTGTTCAATCCTAATGTTGTATAAGTTCGTGTCCCTCCAAATGGAATGTTATCGTAAAAGGATATAGTATGATTATATCTTTTATTTTTTATATCTGCTCTTCTGGATATTTTACCGATATACTTTTCTAAATGTTCTGTTATTTTCATTATTTACTGTTTTTATAGATATAGAATGTTATAATTTCAACTGTATAATTCACTTCTGTGGCAGGAAAGTACAATGTGAATGAACAAATCGCCGAAGCCTACCGGTTTACCATATCCGGGAAAGAAATGATACATTTACTATTGTACAATAATTCTGTACGGATGTCTATATTGCATGGCGTAAATACAATATGCATACACTAATTTTTCTTCATGCTGATAGAGCTTTTATGTAAATAATTTAGGATTTATTTATACTTTATAACCGTAATTGAAAAACATTCTTTTCATATGATTTAATTACGAAATTATTTCAGTAAAAAGCAGTTGAAGAAATCGTTTTATTCATTTTTATTGAGATTTGTATTTAAATATATTGTATTGGATATCAGGGGTAAGTGATGGGGGGATTCTTCATCTGTTATTATGAAAATAGCATTACGGGACTTTCTTTGCAGGAAAGAGGCGGCCTGCAGATTACAGGTTGTTGCTTCCTGCATACAATATGCATACAATATGCATACAATATATATGCATATGTACACATTACGGGACTGCTTATTGGAGTTCTGCTGAAAACCAATGCGCCCTGTATTTTTCATGATTTCGTTCGGGTACTTTAAAAGTGGCTGTCCGGACTTTATTTTATAATAACAGTTGGAGGAAAATTGGTCCATGAAGAGTGATGGGTATATAAATGTTTTGCTGGAAATAGAAAGCAGCAGAGTGGAAGACCCCGTAATTTTTTATTATTTTTCAATCTTATATCATGCTTTAAACTGTTAATATTCCCGAATAATAACAGATATTATCTTATAAAGATTAAGATTTTATTTACCGTTATATAAAAGCAATTTACTAGTATCAGAGGCAGGTGATCCACTTTTTTAGGCTGTTAATATTCCCGAATATTGACAGATACTTTCTTGCGGGTAAAAAAACATCACTATAATTTTGTGCTACTAAAGTGATGAGAAAGTCTTAGTTTAAATTTTCATTTTTCAATTCTTTGACGGGGTCACAGGAAACTATTTGCTGCCGTCAAAGAATTTTATCTGATGATTCCGGAAGGGGTTTTCAGACTGTGTAAATCACAGAAGAAACAAAAGACTGAGTCGTCTAAACTAACTAAAGGTAAGCTTCAATATATAAATAGAGAATGAGAGCCAAATAAGGAGCACTCTGCAGCGCTTATAGGAATCAGTAGATTTACCTGGTGTTTATTTGTATAATTTATTTAAAGGTATACTGAATTAATAAAAAGGCTGTTATTATTCGCGAATAGTGACAGCCTTTTTATTGCCGTATCCTTTGCTATAGGTTATTTTTGGATGCTTTTTTATGATGAAAAATAATTTGAAAAAATACTTTATGATGAAAAAAAAGATAATGATTGCAGGGTTTTTATGGGCTTCTGCATTAATGTTCTCTCAGGTTGGAATCAATACAAATACTCCGTCTGCCACCCTTGATGTAAGGGTCAATGCTGGCCTGACCTCCCAACCGGAGGGGGTTATGGCTCCAAGGCTTTCAGGAGCCGAGCTTAAGGCAAAAGATGCGGCGTATGGACCTGATCAGGAAGGTGCCATCATTTATGTTAAAGAAGGCCTTGCTGCAGCGGATACCAGTGTAAAGACCCGTGCGGTTATTGATCCCGGATATTTTTATTTTAACGGAACCGCATGGGTGAGGTTTGAAAACGTAGTGCAGGAGCCGGAAATGGTAATGGCTTTTAGTTCCAAGGGAAATCCGGATCTGGGGACTGTAATTCCTCCATTCCCCGAAAATAAGATTAACTTCCCCGTTGTGAATATTGCAGCCGATTCTTCTATCGGATCATGGAACAGTACAACCAATGAATACACGGTATATAAAAAGGGGGTTTTCCTTATTTCAGGAAACTTAAGAATGGAAAATATTACGGATTTTGGAGCATGCGCTATCATCATACATGGAGGAAGTCAGTTGTCAACTACTAGTACTCCTGCTGGGGGAAGTACCTCTTCCCCTGCTGGAATACAAGTAAGTAACATGGCCTCCATGATTCTTAATCCCGGTGACATTATATGGATAGGTGCGCGCCGTAATGCTGGAACTTCAGGATTTACAGTAGGGGCCAGAACAATTAATATTATCTTTTCTGAGATTCATTAGTTCTGATACCTGCCATGGCCGGAATATCGTTAATTCTAAAAATAATACTGACCCTATAGGGAGCTTCCGGAATATTTTGGAAAGTTATATTTTGCAGGTACAGGAGCATATCAGAACCATCCGGATTGTGTGGTCAGACTCCACCGATTCAAAAAAATGTTGGGTCACTTTTCACGGATAGTGGCAGCCTTTTTACTAAGGCGCTATGTGTTTTTGTTATATTTATAATGCGCTTATTTTTAAGTATTTATCAATAGTGAATAGCTGTCATTATTCCGAATAATGACAGCCATTTTCCTGATAGGGCTTTTTCATTATCTTACTTTTACAGCAGATTTTTATACAAACAATTATCGTTCTAATTTTATTAAATACTTATATTATGAAAAAAATAATGATAACCGGGCTTATGTGCATATATGCATTTGTATGTTCCCAAATTGGTATCAATACAACCACTCCCTATGCTACGTTGGATGTGGCCTCTACTCCGGGTGCTGCTACCAAGCCGGATGGTTTTCTGGCACCCAGAATTACCGGGAGTGCCCTTAAGGCAAAAGATGGTCTTTACGGGGCAAACCAAACGGGGGCTATCGTGTATGTGACGGAAGGGCTGGCGGTAACCGAAACAAGTGACAAGACCGTTGCCGTGGTTAACCGGGGATATTTTTATTTTAACGGATCAGTATGGGTGAAATTTATTGATGTGGTGAGGGCGCCTGCGGTAGTCACCGCCTTTAATGCAAGCGGAAATCCGGACGCTACTATATTTCCGGCAACACCTGAGACCACGCTTAGTTTTCCTGTTGTCAACATTAATGCAGACAGCAGCATTGGAACTTGGGATAGCGCTCACAGCCGGTTTACGGTGTCTAAAAGAGGGGTTTTCCTGATGTCAGCAGCATTAACGATGGAAAACATGACTGATTTTGCAGGGTCTGGTCTCTCTATACATGGAGGGAGCCAGGTGGCTTCGGCCGGTTCTCCTGGCCAGACCTCCCAAAACCTGAGTGTTACAGGGACTATGATTCTTGACCCGGGAGAGGTCATCTGGGTGGGAGCTTACCGTAATCCTGCTGCTTTAGGTGGTTTCACTGCCGGGGTGAGAAGTTTCAATATTATTTTTTCCGCGATCCAGTAAATCGGATCATTACAGATTATTGGTTTTCATATGGCCGCGGGGCTTCTTCAAAAAAAGAGTGACCGCGGTATTGCTGACCATTATTTTCCTATCAGTTTTTTTTTAATGGAGAAGCCTGCCCGTGTACCGGGTGGGCTGATCTGTTGAAGGCCATTCGTATGGCAAACATTACAAAAGATTATTTTTCTAAACAGAAACTTTTTCACTGCGTGGTGTATTTTTAGGGGACAGGCCTTATAGCCAACTTGTCAGGTCCTGCAATTTTCTGCCTCTTAGACGGCTAGGATCTACTTAAAGTTTATAATGTAAAATCCCTTCGTGGCTAAAATAAAAAATAAAGTAAAAAGTTTCCGGATATACATGCTATGATGCGGGATTTGCATGATTATTTTGATTGCCGGATCATGCTAAGCCGTTCCTCCACTTCTTTTATCTTTGCGATCCAGTAATTGATCCCTTCCTGATTGGAGACTGTCTCTTTAAAGGCATTACGGCTGACAGTCCATAGATGGGAGCCGTTTTTTTGATAGTCCAGTTCGCGCTCCCTTTTATTTTCAGGTTCAATGCGGTATCTCCAGAATACAAGTGAATGCATATAGTCTGAACGGATCTTTTCGAGATAGGAGATGATGGCTTTATGGTCTTGTGGAATATAACCGGGACCGGAACAGCCACATGAATGGAAGGTGATCCCTACAGTATACAGATTTCTGATATGTGCCCATTGTTTGTGATCATTTTTTGCCGGAGATTCAAAATCCAGGCCCATATTGGCCATCAGATTTCCACATTCAGGACATTTGGCTTCCACTGAAGTAACGGCATCTTTGTTCGCATCTTTTAATATACGGCGTTTAAATGTTTTCTGGCAGTTAAAGCAGGCATAATGACCTTTGTAAACCATCATGGCATATCGGCACATAGTACGATCTTATTCTTTGGTTATTTTATATTTTATTTATCCCCCTTCATCAAACGTATTACCATCGGGCGGCTGTTACTTCACAGGTCATGTACTGACCATTTATTTCCCCATGGAAATTTAAAAAAGCAGCCTGGATATGGTTTTATCTTTTTTTGGATGGAGAATTTTCAGGGATAGGGATCAGAGCCTTTATCTCTTTTTATTCCGCCGTTGTCACTGTTAATCAGTACGTCTCAAAAAAAGAAGCTGTAAATATACTCGTTTTTCTTTACAGGCAACGAATAATATTTAACAGCTTCTTCTGGAAATAGAAATATCGGTGTGTGTTATGGATTTGAAATAATTAAAGTGGAAGGTATGTCAGACAGCCAGAGACTCTTCGTATCAATCAGGCTTTTCCAGCTTTTACTGCTGATAAGCATCAGATCTTGTGAGTTCAGGAATTCTTTTTCAATCTTTTTTTCATTGTACAATGTAATATGATTGGGAGCTACCTGCTCAATACTTCTTATCAGCTCTTTCACTTCAATATTGTTTCGGATCTGTCCCGCAGCATCCAGAATAATGATCTGTGAATTGTTGTTATTAATAAGCCTTTTGGCATATTCAAGCAGATAAAAATCACTCAGGTTAAAGATTGGGACAAATACTTTATCTGCCGCTTTGAAATCTTTCTCCACCAATACGCCTACAGGAATATTGGCTTTATCTAAAATCTGAAGCGTGAAATCGTCAAAAGGTGAGTTGTTGAAGATATTCCCTTTGCCTTTTACGGTGTTCAGAAGCTTTTCAGGATTAATGATCTTAGTGGTAAAACCTAATAATCTTCCTAACAAACTTCCTTCGTACATTGATTTTCCAAGCATGATCAGAAGAAGGTCATAATGTCCTTTATTGGTAATGCTGGTGAGGTCATTTTCTATATCGGTTGAAGCTTTAAACAGGGTAGTGACTTCCAGATTCAGTTCGTGAGACGTTTCGATCACATTCTGAAACTGTGAGTCTTCATATTCATTACTGTCATAAGCGTGCATTTCATCTACCGGAGCAATATTCATGGCGGTAATACTTTTATTGCCATTCATTTTGTTAGTAAAGTCATGTGCCAGTTTTAGCAGTGTGCTGCCGGATTCAGGTTTATCAAAGGACAAAAGAACACGGTATTTGGAGTCATTGTCATGAACAGGTTCAGGATGTTCTTTTTTAGATTTAAAAATAAAATTAATAAAGTCTAAAGCAGGACCTGTCATGAACGTGGTAAATAAAGCCATAATGACAAGCATTGCAAATATTTCAGGGCTTAGTACTCCAAGATCATATCCTATATTCAGTACAATAAGTTCCATTAAGCCTCTGGTATTCATCAATGCTCCAATTGTTAAACTCTCTTTCCAGTTGATGCCGACAAATTTGGCGGTCAATGCACTTCCTGCAAACTTTCCAATAACTGCAGTCAGAATAATGAACCCTGCAGTCATCCACAGGTGGCTGTCATTTAAAAGGCCGATCTGTGTACGAAGACCTGTAAATACAAAGAATAATGGAAGAAGTAATACCAATGCCACATCTTCAACTTTATCAATGAAAAGCGTTCTGAATTTTGCATTTTCCGGCATAATAGCACCAGCCATGAACGCTCCAAACAAAGCATGAATTCCGATAACCTCAGTAGCGTAAGCAGAAAGAATAAGGGTAAGGAAGAAAATAGCAACCATTGGCTTGCTGATTGTATTTTTGCCAGCCTGAAGATCGCCAATCCTTTTCAGGAAAGGTCTTACTATTTTAATCATTAAAAAGACATAGGCAATCGCCATCAGAATAACATAAATAGAGCTTGTAAAAGAACCTGCTTTTACAATGGCAATAACGGCTGCCAGAATACACCATGCCGTAATATCATCAGCTGCGGCACACGTAATAACAATGGTTCCTAATTTGGTTTTCTGAAGGTTCCTCTCCTGTACAATCCTTGCTAATACCGGAAAGGCTGTGATGCTCATTGAGATTGCGATAAACAGGGCAAAGGACGTAAACTGAATACCATCAGGAGCAAACTCACGATAAATAAAATAAGAAAGCCCAATTCCCAAGGCAAAAGGGATAATAATACTGGCGTGGCTGATCACAACAGCATCATGTGCCTTTTTTCTTAACACACTAAGATCCAGCTCCATTCCCACAATATACATGAAGAGGATAAGACCTATCTGACTCAGAAACTGTAGGTTGCCTAAAGATTCTTTCGGGAATAAGAAAGCGGAAAATTCTGGGAAATACATCCCTACAAGTGAAGGCCCCAATACAATCCCGGCAATCATTTCTCCGATTACGGTAGGCTGTTTGATTTTCATACAGATCCATCCGAAAAGCCTGGCGGTCATAATGATGGTAACAATCTGTGCCAGTAATAATGCCAGAGGATGGTGAAGATTCGTTTTAAAAGACTCCTGGAAGTTTTCCCAGGTAGAGCCGCTGCTTGTTTTAGCAACTATATTTTCTTTGATTTCCAGCGTCTGTCCTTCTATGATAAAGTAGTACATCAGACAGGAAAAGGCTGCTATAGTAATGATATAGAAAATTAAATTTCTGTATTTTCCCCAATTCATGATTCCAATATTTTTTGCAAAGTTGATAAGAATATAGTTATGTTAAATGTCCTTTTTATTAAAATGTAATGAAGGTTTCAAAAAATGTAATAAAATCTATTTGAAAGAATATCCGATTCCGGCTCCTATTTTCCAGCTGCCGTCCTGTGTAGCGGTCTTGGTATTGTAATAAACAGGAATCTGAACAACCATTTTTTTATAAACCATTGTAAGTCCTGCACCCAGATTAGGGGTTATGGCACTGTTTTTCGCCCCGGGAGATTGATCTTCCTTTATTCTCAAAGAAGGAAGCATTCCGATAATGAATTTGAATCCTTTGTAGGAAGCATTTACGTTTGGACCGGTAAAGTTGATGAAAGCACCGTGATCTACATATCCGGCAACTGCAATTCCCTCAAAGAATGAAGCCTTAATTTTTGAAGGGGTTTCCTGAGAAAAACACAGTCCGGATATGATAATCCCCACAGCATAAATAACCTTTTTCATTATTAATCATTTAATATCGAACAAAAGTACGTTTGCAGGAGGTCTCAAAAACAGAGAGTGTAATGAAGCAGAGTCTTTCTGTAATGAAACAGGAAATGTTTGAAAAGTCTATTTTCCGAATAATTCCATCAGTGAGCTTTTATAAGTATCTCCAATCTGAAGTTTCAGAAAATTCTCTCCTTCGGTAAGGATTGTTGTAATGATTTCGTTGGTGGTAAATACCTTGATGGAAGACAGGGCGATAATCTCTTTTTTATTTACCTGTGCGAAGTCTCTGGCAGGCAGCATTTCAAGAAGATTTTTGAAGTTAAGATTTTTCAATACAATGGTTGTACCATCATTGAGGGTAATATCCTTATCACGGCTGTCAATTTCAGACGTTTTGATGTAGACAATCTGTTCGGTGGGGATAATGGTCTTGCCGATGTTGGTATTCCATTCGATAAAGGTTTTTTTCTGAACAGTGCTGATTTGTTCTTTAGCCTTTTCAAAAGCCTGAATCAGTCGTTCTTTTTTGATGGGTTTTCTTACGTAATCTACTACATTAAGATCAAAAGCTTCTGCTGCATATTCTTTGTAAGCGGTCGTGAAGATGATCTTTTTAGAACCGGAAATCAACTCGGCAACCTGAAGGCCTGTCATTCCGGGCATTTCAATGTCCAGGATGCAGAGATTGCAGTCGAGAGTCTCAATTTCTTTCAGGAAAATTTTAGGATCATTGAATGCTTTTACCACTTCTACATCGTCAATTTGCCCGCACAGAAGTTTCAGATAGCTTATTGCAAGCAGTTCATCATCCAGAATAACGCATTTTACCATAGAATTCTCCTAAATTGATTTTTAATTCAGCGGTGAAGATTCCATTTTTGGAACTCCTTTCCAGCTGGTAGTAAGTAGTGTAGATCATTTTAAGCCTTTGATCAAAAGACTGGCTCCCGAAACCACTTTTTTCTTTTTCAAGAATGTTTTTCTGGGAAGCTTTGTTACTGACTTTCATTGTGAAAATACCGTTCTCAAGCTCCATATAGATGGAAATAAAAGAATCCGGGGCAAGAAAATCTGTGTGTTTGAAAGCATTTTCTATCAGATCCACAGAGATCAGAGGAGCAAATACCTTTTCTTCGTATACAGAGTCAGATTTGTTGATCCTGGATTTAATCCTGAAGTCGAAAAGGGGATTTATTTTAATTTTATTAATTTCAATCAGGCTCAAGGCAAAGTGCAGTTCTTCTTTTGGGCTAACAAACTTATTGTTGCTTTCATACAAAATGTAATCCAGAACGTTGGCCAGCTTATCCAGAGACATATAAGTCTGGTAGGCATGAGACTGAACGGAGTTAAGAATGTTTTTAAAGAGGTGCGGATTCAGTTTGGTCCCGATATGTTCCAGACGGACTTCATTCAGTCGCTGCTCAATGATTTTATTGGCTTCTGACAGTTTGGCATTTTTCAGTTTCAGTTTCTGGCTTTGGCTGAACAGATAAATACTTGCTGTCAGGAAAAGGAAAATGGCAAAAACTCCGATGAATATCAGATAATCATGAATCATGTAGTAATTGCCTTCCATATCGTATCAGTTATAGAAAACTATCTAATTTTCTTAAGACTGTTTAAAGTCACGGTTTCTTCACACTTTTCAAAAGTGATCTCGTATGATGGATTTTTTTCAGGATAAGAGATCAGATAGTCCGGGCAAGGCTGTTTTTGTGCATTGCTTCGGTCAAAATCTACTTTTCCTTTGGTAATGATACTGTCTTTTACAAATTTTTCATTGATTTTGTAAGTAGTCATTCCGTTTTTAAAGTCTTCAGAGTATTTGAATTCTTTAGAAAGTGTTTCTGCAATCACACGGCTGTTCGGTAAATAACCGCTGCAGCTTGCTCCTTTCTTGTTTAAAATAAAAAATACAAGCAACAACCCCGGAACGAAGCCTATTGCATAAAATTTCAGTTTTTTCATTAGAAAATTAAAAGATTGATATCGTGGTACGTAAGTCCGAAACGGTCACAGATGATCTTTTTAGTATGTCTTCCCTTGTACATATATAAACTCTGCTTCATTTCGTTTTTGCGGATCAGCATATTTTCAAAACCGCCTTCTTCATCATAATTTAAAATATAGGAAAGGAAGAAATTCGAAATTGCCTTTGTTGTAGTTCTTGGCATTCTGGATGTAAGGTTCGGAAGTCCGCAGTGGATAACACCGTGTTTGATGACATATGGGTCTTCCATAGTTGTCAGTTCTGATGTTTCAATCACCTTACCGTTGTCTATTGTAATATCGATGATGACACTGCCTTTTTTCATTTTCATGACCATATCTTCAGTTACAATAGGAGTCATATTTAATCTTGGTAAAGCTCCTATCACTACATCAGCGCGTCTTAAACTTTTACTGAGTTCTTTGGGGTCTATGATAGAAGTGGGAACCCTGCTGTCAACTATTGTATGAAGTCTTCTCAGTTTAGATAATGAATTATCAAAAACTTTTACACTGGCTCCTAATCCTATGGCTGCTTTTGTAGCAAATTCACCCACAATTCCGGCTCCAAGAACCACTACTTCAGTTGGTCTTACTCCTGTAATACCACCCAGCATTAATCCGTTGGATAAAGCGAGAAGTTCCGATGCATAGAGAATAGAAACTGTTCCTGCAATTTCACCGATTAATCTTACCAATGCCAGCTGTTTGTATTCGTCAACGATAAATTCGAAAGCAATAGCATTTATTTTTTTCTCCGCAAGTTTTAAAAAGTAATTTTTATCCCGAAGGTTGATCTGAAGTGCTGAAACCAGATAGGTATTTGGTTTCATATAATCAATTTCATCTTCGGTAGGAGGATTAATTTTTAAAATAAGATCCTGTCCAAAAGCTTCTTTAGGATCAGTGGTAATCTTTGCTCCAGATTCAGAATACTGTAAATCTGTAAAAAATGAACCTTCTCCGGCTCCTGCCTCCACAATGATCTCATGACCATGTTCTACCAACACCTGTACGGCGTCAGGAGTAATGCAGGTTCTCCTTTCGTTGAGACAGGTTTCTTTAGGAATCCCAATACTGAACTGTTTTCCTTTTTTTATAACCTCCAATTTTTCCTCTTTCGGCATCAATTCTTCTTCTGTGAAAGGAGTAAAAATATTTGTACTCATCCTTAAATTAAATTATGTCTTACAGATTGTTTTTATACTTAATTAATGAGCAAAGATACATAATATTTAATCGAATGAAACTTCTCTGTTTTCACCCGTATTCACAATACTCATTGTGTGGTAGTTGAGCCCGTAAAGCTCTTCTTCGTACACTTCCGGCCACTCTATAATGCACAGAAAGGAATTGTCAAGATACTCTTCAATCCCGATATCATATACTTCTTCAATGTTTTTTAAGCGGTAAAGATCGAAATGATAGATCTTCCCTTTAGGCGTCATATATTCGTTGACAATAGAGTAGGTAGGGGAGTTTACTTCATCCGTACTTCCCAGATTTTTAAGAAGAAACTGCGTGAAAGTAGTTTTCCCGGCACCCAGATTTCCTTTTAAAAGAAGGATGTTATGTTTCAATTCCGGAAGGATGGTAGTGACAACTTCCTGCCAGTCTTCGATTGTATTAATAGTGAACTGCATAAGCTAATTTGTTTGCAAAAATAGTGAAATTTTAAGTTTGAGAATGCAAGAGTAGCAGTGTTGTGAAATAGTTATAAGTACCGAATAAGCAAAGGTATCCTATTATTTTATTACTTATAAAGCCTGATAGGCTTCCTTTTTCAGGTTCTTTTAACTTCCGGCTCTCAAACTCTCTTATTCAAAAGCTTCCGAATTCTACATAAAAATACTTAATTTTACAGCATGATTTCTAAGCAGACGATAGATAAAATATTCTCCACAATCAGGGTAGAAGAGATTGTAGGGGAATATGTGCAGTTGAAAAGAGCGGGGTCTAACTTTAAAGGACTCAGTCCTTTTCATGAAGAAAAATCGCCAAGTTTTGTCGTTTCGCCAAGTAAGCAGATTTGGAAAGACTTCTCTACGGGAAAAGGAGGAACAGCGATCTCTTTCCTGATGGAAATTGAGAATTTTACTTATCCTGAAGCTCTTCGTCATGCTGCTAAAAAGTATGGAATCGAAATAGAAGAGGATTTACGTGAAATTTCTGAGGAAGCAAAGAATGCCCAGACCGAAAAAGATATTTTATATAAGATCCACGAGGTCGCCAACACTTACTTTCAGGAGATACTTTGGGATGAGCAGGATGGCAGAAGTATAGGTCTTTCTTACTTTAAAGAACGAGAGCTTAAGGATGATATCATCAGGAAATTCCAGCTTGGATATTCTCCTGAAAAGAAAAATGCTTTTACAGCGTATGCGCTGGAGAAAGGCTATAACAAAGATATTCTTGAAAAATCAGGACTTTCTATCTTCCCTGAAAATTCACCGGCAGGAATTGACCGGTTTCGTGAAAGGGTTATTTTCCCAATTCATAGTTTTTCGGGTAGAGTTTTAGGTTTTGGAGCCAGAATTCTTAAGAATAATGTAAAAACAGCAAAATATCTCAACTCTCCGGAAACGGAGATTTACCATAAATCCAATGTTCTTTACGGGTTAAACCAAAGTAAACAGGCTATTTCAAGAAAAAATGCCTGTCTTTTGGTAGAAGGGTATATGGATGTGATTTCACTTCATATGTCCGGGATAGAAAATGTGGTAGCAAGCTCCGGAACTTCGCTGACGACTGAGCAGATTAAACTGATCAAGAGGCTTACGGAAAATGTAACCATACTTTTTGACGGAGATAATGCCGGTATTAAAGCCAGTTTCCGAAGTATCGATATGCTTTTGACAGAAGGCATGAATATCCGTGTACTACTGTTCCCTGATGGAGATGACCCGGATTCTTTTGCCAGAAAACATCCGCAGGAATACGTTGAAAAATACATCGAAAATGAAGCGATGGATTTTATCGACTTTAAAGCGGAAATCCTGTTGAGAGATATAGGAAATGATCCTATTAAAAAGGCTGAAGCGATAAGGGATATTGTAAAATCGGTTTCCTTTGTACAGAATGCCCTGAAAAGGGAGGTATATCTTAAGGAGGTTTCGAATAAGTTCGGACTTTCTGAGCAGAGCCTTTTCAACGAACTGGATGTTCAGAAGCAGATTACCCAGAATCAGACGAGCCATGTTCAGCAGCAGCAGAAGGATAAAACGGCTCCCAAGATGGAGATTGTCCCTCTGGATAAAGAGAAAGAAGATCCTTTCCTGTTTGGAGTACTGTTTATGGAGAATAAGCTGGTAGATCATATGCTGATGTTTGGGGATATTGTCCTGAAACGCAGAAATGAACAAAATGAAGAGTACCAGATTACAGTTATTGAAGAAATTCTTCATCATTTTGAAGAAGAACAGTATACGTTTTTAGTCAAAGAAAATGAGATTATTATCAATCAGGTAAGAGAGGGAATTCAGAAAGATGAGCTTAGAAGCGGAAACTTTTTTGTATCTTTTATGGATGAAGAAATCACAACCAAAGTAGTAGATGCACTGATACCGCTGGATGATCTTGAAAACTGGGCTTCCAGAAACATCTATCCTCCCAATTATGGAGATAAGGTGGCGGATCAGATTCAGGGGGATGTTTTACTGCACAAATACCGGTACATTGATTATCTGATTACAGAGACAGCAAAAGAGCTGGATCAGTACAGCAATACCGATGAAGGAAAATATTATGAACTGATCAAGAAGATCACTTTGCTGAAACAGGCTTCAATAAGACTTAGTAATATTATCGAATATTCCCCGATCAAAGGGATCTATGGAGATAGAAATAGATAGTTTATAGACAATATTTTATATTCTGTGACAAAAAGTCCTATAAAATTTTAGGAATAAATATTGTAATTTAAACTTTGAAAATATTTGTTTAAAATAATACATAATAGAAATATGGACATTAAAAAAGATTTCAGAGATTTCTCTGTAAAGCATTTAGGAAACAACGGTTTGGTAACCGATCAGTATATGGGAATGTATGGGCCAACGAATCTTACTCCGTACATTATGGAAGAAAGAAGATTAAACGTTGCTCAGATGGACGTTTTCTCCCGTTTGATGATGGACAGGATTATCTTTCTTGGAACAGGGATTGATGATCAGGTAGCAAACATTGTTACAGCACAGCTTTTATTCTTAGAAAGTGCAGATCCGTCAAAAGATATTCAGATCTACATCAACTCTCCAGGGGGTAGTGTTTATGCAGGTTTAGGTATTTATGACACCATGCAGATCATTAAGCCGGATGTAGCAACGATCTGTACCGGTATGGCTGCTTCTATGGGAGCTGTATTATTGGTGGCAGGTGAAAAAGGAAAGCGTTCTGCGCTGAAGCATTCAAGAGTCATGATTCACCAGCCTTCAGGAGGGGCTCAGGGAGTGGCTTCTGATATGGAAATCAACCTTAGAGAGATGTTGAAATTGAAGCAGGAGCTTTATGAAATTATCGGGCACCACTCAGGACAAACTTATGAGTGGGTTGAAAAATCTTCTGACAGAGATTACTGGATGACATCTGAAGAGGCTAAAGGCTACGGAATGGTAGATGAGGTTTTACAGAGATCTACAGAAAAAAAATAATTGATTTTAAATCAAATGAAAAACGCACCCAACCGGGTGCGTTTTTGTTTTACCATGATACATGAATAAAAAAATCGTGTATTTAGGGTTGAAAAAATATTCTTTTTTCTATTTCTTAACCATTTTATGGAGTACTGAATTGCTTAAGGTTTTAATCTCAACAAAATAAACCCCTGAACTTAAAGACTGAATATTGATCTTAGTTGCCTGCGCTGTCATTACTTTCTGACCCGATGCAGAATAGATATTTACTTCCTTCACATTTTCAGGACTGTCAATCTGAATGAAGTCACTTGCCGGATTAGGGTAAATGCTTAAAATTTTCTTATTGACAGTAGAAACACCCAGTGTTGCATTAGATGCTTCAGTAGGAGTAAAAGGTCTTCTTTGTCCGAAACTTAATCCAAGCCATTTGTTATTGGTTAATTGAATTTGTGAAAGCTCGGACTGTGTCTGCCAGCTTGAGATATCATTTCCCTTATACAATTTCCAGCTGTTTGATCCGGAAGTGTTTCCAGTGAGATTATTCAGTGAAAGACCGGAAACTTGGTTGTTGGTTGAGGTAAAGGTAAAATAAGAAGCTTGTGACTGAATCAACTGCAAAGCCTGTTCAGCAGTAATCGTTCCATTGTATTGAATTCCAAAGACAAATGAATTAGCATTTCCATTAGAATTATCAGTTCCGAAATCTATAACAACTAAGCTTTTATTAGATCCGGTGCCAATCCAGTTGGTAATTTGAGAGGAATCGTACCATAAAGAACTGTATGCAGGAATTGGCGTAGCAGGTGCTTGTGCTGTAGGATTGCTGAATCCATAAGATGCACCGTACCACTGGCCGTTTAATATCGTTCCATTGTTCATCCATCCTACTGAAGACCAGCTGTTCGTATCATTACCACGCCATAAACTCCACCAGTCCGGTGTTGATTGTTGAGAATGGTCATTAAAACTAACCTTATCAAGAAACCCGTTATTAAACGTTAAAATATAATCAAAAGCAGGTTCTGCACTTTTGATCATCTGAAGCATTTGAGGCCCGGTTATATTCTGCCCCGGATTAAATCTTACTCCCCAGACGTAAGATCGGTCATCAGTTCCATCTTTGAAATCTGCTACAAAATAGGCAGTTTGAGAACCTGTTCCCACGAAAAATTTTACATCATTTGCAGTAAACTGCGCAAGGCACAGTCCCACAATAAGTGTACATAAAAGACTTAATAATTTTTGCATTGAAGAATTATTTAATGATTAGTTTTTCAGTGAAATTATTATTCTTATCTGTGATTTTTACAATATAATTGCCTTTAGATAGAGTACTTACATCAATACCGTTTTGAGTATACTGCGTGTTGATGATCATTCTTCCGGCAGTATCATAAATCTGAATATTTCCGGTATTTAAACCTTGTACAAAGAATTTGTCACTTGCAGGATTCGGATATAATGACAATTTAGAAGCTTTTGTATTTTCAGCTGTAGAAAGAGATGGTGATGCACTATTATAAGCAATGATTTGATTAGGAAGCAGACTCACTGTAAAAGTATTTTCTAAGGTTCCCTGCAAATCATAAGTGTAAATTTTTCCCGGTGCAACATATCCCTTAGGGTCAGCAACATAAATTTTATTATTAACAATATTAAACCCATAGGCCGTACCATAACTATTTATAGGAATAGGTGCACTTGCAATTGCATTTGTTGAAAAAGAAGGAGCCGCAATAGATGTTTTATAAATTGACGCATCTTTCATATAATAAATATTCGTACCGTCTGTATCCATATAAGCTGGTTTTGTCCCTGCAGGAAGTGCTGTGCTGGAAACGATACTTTGGCTTGTTGTATTGTAAACCGTAAAAGTTCCAAAAGAATTAGGAGTATAAGGATTTCCGGAACTCATGATGTAAAGAAGGTTGTTTTTTTCAAAAATACTGTGTGGAAAATCTCCTACATTTACTTCTGAGATAACCGAATTGGTAGAAGTATTGATAACATCCATATACTGATTGATTCCAAAACCTCCCTTTAATAAAACATAAAGCTTATCGTCTTTACTGTAAATTTTTTCAGGTCCCGACCCTACAGCAATATTTGCTTCATGAGAATACGTGTTGAGATTGTAAACCGCTACATAATTATTGACAGAACCTGTTCCTCCCCAGTTGGTTACATAGAATTTATCTCCGCTAAAAGCAATGTATCTTGGATTGTCCAGGTTGTTTGAAATCGTGGTAATCAAAGAAAAGTCAGATTTGTTGATGACCTTTATTTGGTTGGAAATGTTTAAAACCACAAAAATTTTGTCACCAAAAATTTTAATGTCTTGTGCGGTATCGCCCAGTGTTGCATTATTGTTATTGATTTTAAAATAGTTGTTGGTCACAACCGATTGATTGGAGATCAGCGATATTTCAGCATTATTGCTTCCGGCACCGCCTTCGTTGAGTACCAGGACCCCTTCAGTTTGCGCATTTGCAAAAGAGAGTACAAACGCAAGAATAAGAAAATAGATTTTCTTCATGATATAATTAAATTAAAGTTTTATTCCCGAAACCTCACCACAGGACAAAACATTCATGAAAAAATCTGTTTAGATTTTTCTTTCACAAACTTTTATTCCCGAAAGTTGAAATTAATTTAAGGCAGGTCTCCTGGCTTACATCTTATAGCCGCCTTCCCGGATTTTTATCCAGTGGTATTAAAGGCTATAAGTAGATTAGTTTACAGTTGCGGGAACAGCTCAGGATTCGAATATTTATTCTCACCTGATTCCCTATTAATGAACAATGTTCAACCTTAAAAACGCTGCAAATATATCATATAAATTAATAGGTGTTTTTTTGTGAATTGTACCTGATTTCAAGTCTTTTATGGAATTTAATAAATTATTCAAAAAGATATTTTATCAAATTGATAAGTAATCTACCTTTATTGTTGGTTTTTCAGAATTAAAATTAGGAGCTTTATAGTTTATATTGAATTCATTTTACAATTTCGGTCGTTAAAATGGAATCCCGTGACGAAAAAAGACCTTCTCAAAAATTGAGAAAGTCTCGTGTTTTGACACCACTGCACTTAAAAAAAGTTACCAGTCGTGGCCGGGAAAATATTTTTTTTCCTATTTCTTTACTATCTTATGAATGGTTGAATTGGCAGAAGTTTTTATCTCAACAAAATAAACTCCTGAACTCAAAGACCGGATATTAATCTTTGTTGCTTGGGAAGTTAATACTTTCTGCCCTGTAGCAGAATAGATATTCACTTCCTTCACATTCTCAGGACTATCAATTTGAATGAAGTCACTTGCCGGATTAGGATAGATACCGAATTTTTTCTTATTGACGCTGGAAACACCCAATGTAGAAAATGATTCTGCCGGAGTAATTGGTCTTCTTTGTCCGAAACTTAAACCTAGCCAGTCATTGTTATTCAGCTGAATTTGAGATAAATTGGTTTTTGCCTGCCAGCTTGAAAGGTCATTTCCTTTATATAATTTCCAGCTGTTTGGTGCGGAAGGGTTTCCGGTGAAGTTATTCAGTGAAAGACTGGAAACCTGATTACTGGTAGATGTAAAACTGAAATAAGAAGTCTGTGACTGAATTAACTGTAAAGCCTGCTCCGCAGTTATTGTTCCGTTATATTGAATTCCGAATACAAAAGAGTCAGCATTTCCGTTTGTGCTATCTGTCCCAAAGTCAATTACTACCAGACTTTTATTACTTCCGGTTCCTATCCAGTTGGTAATCTGAGAAGAACTGTACCACTTTGAACTGTAGGCAGGGACAGGAGCGGAAGGCTTGGAAGGCGGATCAAAACCATAGGAGATTCCATACCATTTTCCGTCAATCAAAAGGTCATTATTTACTCCGTTATTGAATGATAAATTTTCTGAGGTTAATCCTGACCAGGTAGACCAATAATCATCAAGACTTGGTGTATGATGATTGTAGTTTAAACTGTAAAGAAACCCGGAAGGAATTTCAACCTCTATCTTAGGCTCTACATTAGCAATAGCATTGATAAGGTCTTCCATTGTTAAGTCATTAGAATCAAAACGATATCCCCATGCATAAGACGTAGGAGTATTGTTATCATTAAAATCAGCAATGAAATAAGCTTTTTTGGAACCGGTTCCTATCCAGAATTTAATGTCACTTTCTGTAAATTGGGCCGACATGGACTGCATGATAAGCAGTAAGAAAAAAAAATAGATTTTTCTCATGATATAATTAAATTAAAGTTTTATTCCCGAAACTTACCTTCAGCAGAAAAATAATTTCTTGTCTGAAGATGATACTTTAAGGCAGGTCTCCTGGCTTACATCTTATTAGCCGCCTTCCCGGACTTCTTATCCAGTGGCATTATGTGCTATAAGTTGAATAGTTTACAGTTGCGGGTACAGCTCAGGATTCGAATATTTATTCTCACCTGATTCCCTATTAATGAACAGTGTTCAACCCTAAAAGTCCGCAAATATATCATATAAATATTTAGGCTGTGTTTTGTGAATTATCTTTGCTTTAACAGGTTTTTTCATGGTAAATAAGTTTTCTAAAAGCTTGTTTTTATTAAATTAACAATCCATTATATGAGTTCGTTGGATTTTTAGAATTAAAATCAAAATTTTTATTGTTTATACTGAATTCATTTTGAAGGATCTATTGTTAAACTACAATTATCATTAGATTCAAGATCAGTTTATAATCAATTTATACTTTCGCAGCCATACAATAGAATATGAAAAAATTACTATTATCTGCTTTGATGCTTACAGCGCTGGCATCATGTAAGGATGATGATTCTGTAAACAATCAGGATATTAATTATTCCAAGCTTCCTCAGGAATTTCCTTTTTCTAAATTAGCTACAATCAGTGGAGTAGACGTCATCAACGGAGGATTTGGCTCCGGAGCTGCTGCTCACCCCACCAGAAAAGGCGAGTTTTACGTCATTACAGACCGTGGCCCGAATACGGACTACCTTATTGGTAAAAAATTTCTGACACCTGGCTTTACACCTACCATTATGCATTTTAAAATTAATGCCGAAGGTAACGTAGAGGTAATCAAATATATTAAGCTTAAAAATCCATCCGGACAGCTTATTACAGGACTGCCGAACCCTGTAGGAATGGGCAGTACGGGTGAAGTGGCTTACGATGCCTCCGGAAATGTTTTAGGAACAGATAAATACGGATTGGATAGTGAAAGTATTGTAGCTGCAGTAGATGGTACATTCTGGGTGTCAGACGAATATGGCCCTCATATTGTACATTATAGTGCTGATGGAGTAGAGCTGGAAAGGATAAGCCCGATCGGAGTGAACACCGGAACAAGGAAATTACCTGCCGTTTTAGCCAAAAGAAGAGCAAACAGAGGGATGGAAGGACTATGCATCACTCCCGATGGTAAAACTTTGGTAGGTACTATACAGTCTATGATGTTTGTGCCAAGTAAAACGCTGGCAACCAATACAACTTTAACGAGGATTGTGACTTTTGATATTGCCACAGGACAGACCAAACAGTTTTTATATAAACAGGATGGTGGAGCTTCCGACTCAGTTTGTGATATCACAGCATTGAGCAATACAGAGTTTTTAGTCATCGAAAGAGACGGTAATTTTGGATCTCAGGGAGGGATTAAAAAAGTGTATAGAATTAATTTAGCAAACGCTAGTGATGTCAACGGAGCTGATATTTCAGCTGTAGACGGAATGAAAGTGAATGGTAAAGCCCTGGAGCAATGTTCATGGGATGAAATAACTAACGCAGGAATAAAAGCTGTTTCCAAATCATTAGCTGTAAATCTGGTTACCAAACTGGGGTATGAGCATGATAAATTTGAAGGAATTGTTTATTTAGGAAACAATAAGCTGGCTGTTTTTAATGATGATGATTTCGGAGTAGTGGATGATGGAAATGGAAATCCCAAAGCGAAAATTCTGCCTAAAACAGGAAAGGTGGACAAAGGAACAATGTATGTAGTCGATATTCAATAATTAGATTTTTTTAAAGAAAACGGCGGAATCGAAGATTCCGCCGTTTTTATTTGTATGATTCTAAGGTATTTAATCTTTCAATAGGAACGGGCTTTAGCCCGTTTAATACATAAAAGAAATAATGCCATTGGCTTTAGCCAAAACATAGCCTCTCAATATTAATTAAATCCCTCAATAATCTTAGAGAAATCTTCTAATTTTAAAGCTGCTCCTCCGATAAGACCACCGTCAATATCAGGTTGAGAGAAAATTTCCTTTGCATTGTCCGGCTTTACAGAACCACCATAAAGGATAGAAACCTCATCAGCAACTTCCTGTCCATATTTGGAAGCAATAATATTTCTGATGTGAGCATGGATTTCCTGAGCCTGTGCAGGAGTTGCAGTTTCTCCTGTTCCGATAGCCCATACAGGTTCGTAAGCGATTACTACCTTTTTGATTTCATCAGCAGAAAGGGTGAAAAGAGCAACTTCAGTTTGGTTTTTTACTACTTCAAGATGCTGCCCCGCTTTTCTCTGATCAAGAGTTTCTCCGTTACAGTAGATAGGAGTAAGGCCTTTATCCAATGCTAATTTGATTTTTTTGTTGCAGTGGGAATCAGTTTCTCCGTGGTATTGTCTTCTTTCAGAGTGACCGATCAATGATCCGGTTGCATCGATAGATTCAAGCATATCAGCAGAAATTTCACCCGTATAAGCACCACTTTCATGCTCGCTCATATCCTGAGAAAATACTCCGATTTCATCCTTTTCAAAGATGTCTTTAGCCATCATTAAATATAAAGATGGTGGAGCAATCCAAACCTCACAGTTTGTTGCATTGTTGTTTTTATAACTTAGTAATTGGATCATCAATTGTTGAGCATCAATTACATTCTTGTTCATTTTCCAGTTACCTGCAACTATCTTTCTTCTCATAATTATTTTTATTTAATCTTCTTTTATTTTCGTATCAGTAAAAATATAGGTATTGTCTTTGCTACCCATCAGTTCAATAGAGTGAAACTTAACGTCACCATTATTCAATACTTCATAGTTATAAATATCTGTAACCTTATCTACATTGTGAAGTTCATAATATTTACCGTCTTTGGTCCACCAGCTGCCATTTTCAGTTTGCTGAGATACAGAGCCGTCTTCATTAATGGCAACAAACATTAATATGCTTTTACCTTTCTCCAGTCTGCATGATACCCAGTATTTTGAAATCCCTTCAACCTGCTGGTTGACTTCTGATCCTTTATAGCATCCCATTATTTTGGGATCATATTCTTTCTTTTGAGCTGTTAGCCCTGCTGTTATAGCCAACAGAGATAAAACAAATAATTTCTTCATGGTTTTTTTACGTTAGATTGATATTTATGATAATCCCCACAAGTTTTTCAGCAGAACATAAAATGTATGTTCCTCATCCGTCACTTTATGGTCAGCTTTGATTAATGATTTGGCAAACTTTGCAAATTTTATACGCTCGTTTTCTGTAGAATCATCGTGGAAGCATCTCCCATGAAATTCAAAGTGGTCTTTCCATTCTTCAGGTTGTAAGAGAGCAAGTGTTTCAAGTTCATTATCAAGGTTCATTCGGAATGGAAATTCATCCGCCAGATATTGCTGTACAAGCATTCCTTCTTCAGGAGCAAACTCTCCGTCTACAGAAGAAAGAATCATTAGTAAGTGGTAGCCGGCGATAGATTTATTTGATTTTTGCATGAGCTGTTTTATGTTTAAGATTAGTGTTTAAAGTTGATAGTTGAGTATCCTGTACCTGCTTTGATCTTTCCTCAATTATCAATTATTAATTTTCATTTATAATTATTCAACGTAGTCTTTTGCAGGCTGTTTGTCTATAATTTTCCCTTTTTCAAGGATGAGTACAAATGGATTGCTTCTTGCAATGGTTTTGATGGCAGTGCCATCCATCATTGCATTTTTAATTGTTTTAAAAGTATTCGGATCAGTAGAAATACCATAGATAAGAGCTCCTTTCTGAGCATTAACTTTAGCTTCCACTTTTTTCAGAAGATCAGCAGACACCTCTTTTGGATGATATGAGAATACCAAAACTGCTTTTGGAGCATTGATGATCTCCTCTGTAATCTCCATCCCTGAAGCATCTTCAATTTTGAATTTTACGATCTCAGATTTATATCCTTCCTTGATCAGGACAGATTCATTTTTCCCCTCTTCAATCTTCCATGGAGTCCCTTCTTTCCAGTATTTTGTTTCCTTAATATAGTCGTCCTGGTTTACTTTCACAACTTCTCCTGTTTTCTGATTTTTTAAAGAATAAAAAGTCTTGTATTCAGAAGGATTTTTGTTTATTTTTTCTTTTTCTCCTTTAATATCCGTCCCTATTTTATAATCACGGAAATCAATAAGCGGTTCATGCATAATTCCCTGAGCCATAATGTAGATCATAACCAATGAAAAAGCTCCTAAAATATAATATTTGAACTTATTCGAAGACTCTTTTCTGGTAGCTCCATACTCATCTCTTACCACAAATTCTTTTTTATACAGAACAAACAAAATAATAAGTCCCACCAAAAGAACAACGTCCTTAATGAAACTCTGCCAAGGCGTAAACTTTATAGCATCACCAAAGCATCCACAGTCTGTTACCACATTGAAGTAAGCAGAATAGAAGGTAAGGAACCCAAAGAACACACAAAGGGCTATCATTAATGATAAGGTAAATTTAAGCTTTATTTTCAGCAGAAGCATAAATCCCAGGAAAAGCTCCAGTACAACCACTATAATTGAAAACAGCAGTGCAAATTTTTCAAAAAACGGCATATTGAAAACAGGAGGTGCGAAATATTCTTCCATTTTGAAAGAAAATCCTACCAGATCCACAGCTTTTACAAAGCCGGAAAGGATAAAAATAACAGCAATAATAAAGCGTAATAAACCTTTGATCATGTTAAATAGTTTTGGGTTGGAATTGATTATCTTTTTCAGAGAACTTAATCAGACAGAAAACAGCATAGTTCAGCATGTCAAAATAATTGGCATCAAGACCTTCGGAAACAATAGTTTGCCCCTGATTGTCTTCAATCTGCTTCGTTCTTAATACTTTTTGATAAATAAGATCAGTGATCGAAGAAATTCTCATATCTCTCCATGCTTCACCGTAGTCATGATTTTTTCTTTCCATTAAAGCCTTAGCTTCATGGGCATACTTGTCATAAAGACTTAATATTTCTTCTTTATTTTCATTAAAATCATTGGAAAGCCCCTTTTCAAGCTGGATAAGCCCAATGATAGAATAGTTGACAATTGCGATAAATTCATCTTCCTCACTCTCATCTACCATCTTTTTATCGGTCATCTGAAGCGTACGGATTCTATTGACTTTAATGTAAATCTGATCCGTAATGGAACTTGGTCTTAAAACCCTCCAGGCTGCACCGTAATCCTGTAACTTTTTACCGAAAAGATCACGACACTCACTGATAACTTTCTCGAATTGTACTGACGTTTTTAGCATAAACTTTCTTAATCTTCCAAATATACGAATTCGGTTTTAAATTTTTAAGCTGAAACCAGAGACTTTAAAAGGATTATGGTTGTAGAGGTAATGACCGATAAGTTCTGAGATGCGGGGTTAGCTTCCCAGATTTTAAAATTGTGAATTACTGTTTACGCAGTTCTTATCTCATATCTCTTTGCCCAGTTTCCTCAATAATCTATTTTAAATACATGACACATAAATACACCAATACACAGCGCAAATTCTTAATTTTGTACTATCAATTATCAATTATCAATTATCAATTATCAATTATCAATTATCAATTATCAATTATCAATTATCAATTTATGTCTTCCAACTCCCAAATTCACTCTCTCAATTGCAACGGCCGTTTAGTACAGCTTGATACTCCAAAGATTATGGGAATCCTCAACCTTACACCCGATTCTTTTTCTGATGGGGGGAAGTTCAATAATGAAAGCTCAGCATTGAAACAAGCGGAAAAATTATTGAAAGACGGTGCCGAAATTATCGATATTGGCCCCCAGTCTACACGTCCCAATGCAGAATTTCTGAGCAGTGGAGAAGAGGTCGGCAGGATTGGAAATATGATTTCTCAGATTAAAAAAGAATTTCCGGACGTATTGGTTTCTCTTGATACATTTTATGCTGAGACCGTAAAGTTTGGATTTAACGAGGGAATTGATATCATTAATGATATTTCTGGCGGTCAGTATGATGATAAAATGTTTGATACAGTGGCAGAAACAAAGCTGCCTTATATTCTTATGCATATCAACCCTTCTTACGAAACCATGCATCATAAAATCCGGTTTGAAGACATCACCCTTGAGGTCAATCGATATTTCTCTGAAAAGGTTAATATACTGCTGAAAAAAGGAGCGAATGATATCATTCTTGATCCCGGTTTTGGCTTTGGAAAAACAGTGGAAGATCAGATGAAAATGATTAACGAAGTTGAATATCTTGGATTTGGAAGACTTCCTTTACTGATAGGAATTTCTAGAAAATCTTTTATCTATAAACCTCTCGGAAAATCCCCTCTGGATATCAACGATGAAACCCAGAAACTTCACCTGAAAGTACTGGAGCAGGGAGCCAAAATTCTGAGGGTTCACGATGTAGCAGAAGCAAAGAAAACTCTGATAGAATTTTGCGAAAAAAATAAAAAGTGTTAAAAAAAATTGTGAGTATTTAAAAAGTTTATACATTTGTAACATGAATTTTACGAATCAGAAAAATAGTATTGTCATTTCTATTATTGCTGTTGTCATTGATAACAGTAGGGAAACGGCATTTTAAAATAGATTTTTAATTTAAATTATATACAAGCCGTTTCATATTTGAAACGGCTTTTTTTGTTTTTAATTTTTTATTTGTACAGAATATGTATCAGTTACTAAACGTAATTATTATCGTCATTATTATTCCCTTGCGTCTGTGAGAAGGATAGTGTATGATCATACCTATATTGAGCCCTCTCACACTGTGAGAGGGCTTTTTTTATTCCTTATTGTTAAATTTTAACCCCATAATATGTACTACAACGACAACACTGTCATCTATTTTGACGGAAATTTCATGAAAGCCAGTGAGGCAGGAACAGATCTCTACGGACAATCACTTCACTATGGATATTCTGTTTTTGAAGGTATTAAATCCTATTCTACAGAACACGGAACCAGAATATTTAAAGCAGAAGAACACTATGAAAGACTTAAAAGATCAGCAGAGCTGATGCATATTCCGTTCAATTATTCCGTAGAACAGCTTACTGAGCTTACTTATGAACTGTTAGACCGCAACGGTTTCACAGACGCTTACATCCGCCCGTTAGTAACTTGTTCCCCGAATATGTCCCTTTCAAAAGGAAAAAAATCTTACCTCTCCCTCTTAGCCTGGGAATGGAGTAACGGATATCTGGCTGATAAGATGAAAATCATGACTTCAGAGTTTCAGCGGCCCAATCCTAAGGCTTTTAAGATAGAAGCTAAAGTGGGAGGACATTACGTAAACTCTATTCTGGCCTGTCAGGATGCAAAAGATAAAGGCTATGATGAGGCTCTTGTATTGGATGAAAACGGGTATGTAGCTGAAAGCTCCGGAGCCAATGTATTCTACGAAAAAGACGGAGTACTCTTTACACCTGCAAAAGGAAGTATTCTTCCCGGGATTACGAGACAGACGGTCTTTGAAATCTGTGATGAATTAGATATTCCTGTTCAGGAAAAGTTCTTTACATCCGAAGAAATGCAGGGAGCTGATGCGGGGTTTTTCTGTGGAACAGCTGCCGAAATTGTTGCATTAGACTCACTGGATGATATTCCCTTTACCAGAAACTGGGAAGATACAGTAAGTAACAAAGTACAGCAGGCTTATTCAAAACTGGTAAGAGTTCTGTCATTGTAAATTTTTAAAATATAAATATTTAATTATCAGATTGATAGGTTCGTTTTTCAAATGATTGAGTATTGTAGTTTTCAGAAGATTTGAAAATGAAAAGATATTGCAAACTGTAGCTTTGGACCAAAATTAAGTAAAAACTTCATTTATGAATTTCGTAAAAGTTAAAATTTTTGGTTCCATAGGGAGGAATGGGAAACTGAATACAGAGAAGGGATGAGATTGCCAAAAGATCTGATAAACTGGGAATGCATATCATTGAAGTGATTCAGATCCAGCAGACAAGATGTTCAGCCTTCGAGGGAATAAAAAGATAAGATAAAAAGAGCCGGATTTTAAAGAAATAAAAAAGAAATAGCAGCATAATATGTTAAATAAATATTCAAAAACATTCACTCAGAATAGTGAACAGCCCGCCGCCAAAGCCATGCTTTACGGAATAGGTTTTACAGAAGAAGATATGCATAAGGCTCAGATCGGTATTGCCAGTATGGGCTATGACGGGAACACCTGTAATATGCACCTTAATGATCTTGCGAAAATGGTAAAAAAGGGAACATGGGAACATGGATTGGCAGGGTTAATATTCAATACCATTGGAGTGAGTGACGGAATGAGCAATGGAACAGACGGAATGCGTTATTCACTCGTAAGCCGCGATGTAATTGCCGACAGTATTGAAGCCATCTGCGGAGCACAGTATTATGACGGATTGATTGCGCTGCCAGGTTGTGATAAAAATATGCCGGGAACCATTATGGCTATGGGAAGACTGAACAGACCTTCTATTATGGTGTATGGCGGAACTATAGCTCCCGGATGCTATAAAGGAGAACAACTGAATATCGTTTCTGCTTTTGAAGCCTTAGGAAAAAAAATAGCAGGAGAAATTTCCGAAGAAGACTTTAATGGAGTTATTAAAAACTCATGTCCCGGTGCCGGAGCCTGTGGCGGAATGTACACAGCCAATACAATGGCTTCAGCAATAGAAGCATTGGGAATGAGTCTTCCTTATTCATCTTCCAATCCGGCTTTAAGCAAAGAAAAACACGAAGAATGCCGGGAGGTCGGGAAATACCTGAAAACATTGTTGGAAAAAGATATCAAACCATCTGATATCATGACCCGCAAAGCTTTTGAAAATGCACTTCGTATGATTGTTATTCTTGGAGGCAGTACCAATGCGGTGTTACATTTTATAGCGATGGCAAAAAGTGTGGGAGTACCATTGGATCAGGATGATTTTCAAAAAATGAGCGACTGTACGCCTGTTTTAGCCGACCTGAAACCAAGTGGGAAATATCTTATGCAGGATCTTTATGAACACGGAGGTGTACCGGCGGTCATGAAATACCTTTTAAAAGAAGGACTGTTACATGGTGATTGTTTGACCGTTACCGGAAAAACATTAGCTGAAAATCTTGAAAACATTCCGGATCTGGATTTTAATAAACAGAAGATCATAAGACCTCTTTCAAAACCTGTAAAAGAAACCGGGCATTTAAGAATACTCTATGGTAACCTCGCTGAAAAGGGAAGTGTGGCCAAGATCACAGGAAAAGAAGGGGAACGCTTTGTAGGAAAAGCCAGGGTATTTGACGGTGAGAAAAACCTCATCAGAGGAATTCAGGATGGAACAGTGCAGCATGGAGACGTTATTGTCATCAGAAATGAAGGCCCCAAAGGAGCCCCCGGAATGCCGGAAATGCTAAAACCAACCAGCGCTTTGATTGGTGCAGGGCTGGGAAGCAGTGTTGCTTTGATTACAGATGGCAGATTCAGCGGAGGGACACATGGTTTTGTAGTGGGACACATTACACCGGAAGCCTACGAAGGAGGCCTGATTGCCTTTGTAGAAAATAACGATCTGATCGAAATAGATGCAGTCAACAATACGATACAGCTCAAAGTTTCAGAAGAAGAAATTGAAAGAAGAAAACAGGGATGGCAAAAACCTTCCCTTAAAGTAAAGAAAGGACTGCTTTACAAATATGCATTAACTGTATCATCAGCTGCTGAAGGCTGTGTAACGGATGAAATCTCATAATCACAATATCATGGAGAATTTAAATAAATCTGCCAACACAGAAATGAGCGGAAGCAGGATCATACTGGAAGCATTTTTGCAGGAAGGCGTAAAAACAGTTTTTGGATATCCGGGAGGTGCCATTATTCCCATTTACGATGCACTTTATGACTATCATGGAAAACTGGAGCATATTCTGGTGCGCCATGAGCAGGCAGCTGTACATGCAGCGCAGGGATTGGCAAGAGTATCAGGAGAAGTAGGAGTGGTATTGGCTACCAGCGGGCCCGGAGCCACAAATCTTGTCACAGGATTAGCAGATGCTTTATTGGATAATACTCCTTTGGTATGTGTTACAGGTCAGGTTTTTGAGCATCTTTTAGGAACAGATGCTTTTCAGGAAATTGATGTGATGAATGTGACGAGCCCTGTTACCAAATGGAATTATCAGGTGACAGACGCTAATGAACTTCCTGAAGTACTGGCTAAGGCTTTCTATATCGCAAAATCAGGGCGTCCGGGTCCAGTACTGGTTGATGTAACTAAAAATGCCCAGTTGCAGCATATCCTATACAAAGGATATTCTCCATGCCAGTCAATAAGAAGCTATAAACCCGATCCTGCTCCCTGCACAGAAAGTATAGAAAAAGCAGCAAACCTCATTAATCATGCAGAAAAGCCCTTTGTTATTGCCGGGCAGGGAATTATGCTGGGGAAAGCAGAAAAAGAATTTTTGCAGTTTGCAGAAAAGTCAGGAATTCCAGTGGCATGGACGGTTTTAGGAATGAGTGCTATTCCCACTGATCATCCACAGTCGGTAGGGATGGTAGGGATGCACGGAAATTATGGTCCCAATGTGCTTACCAATGAATGTGATGTCCTTATTGCAGTAGGAATGCGCTTTGATGACAGGGTTACAGGAAGATTGGACCAGTATGCAAAACAGGCAAAGATCATTCATCTGGATATTGACAAAGCAGAAATTGATAAAAATGTAAAAGCAGATGTACCGGTATTGGGAAACTGCAGGCAAACCCTGCCGCTTCTTACGGCTTTGATCAGAGAAAGAAAGCATTCCGAATGGCATCAGAAGTTCAAATACTGTTTTGAAATTGAAGATACCAGCCTGATCAGTAAAGAATTATATCCCTTAGAAGGAGAGATTACGATGGGAGAGGTAATCCGTTGCCTCAATGAGATGACCGCAGGCGAAGCGGTGATTGTTACAGATGTAGGACAGCACCAGATGTCTGCCTGCAGATATTCTCGCTTTAAACATTCCAGAACCAATATTACAAGTGGAGGATTGGGTACAATGGGATTCTGTCTTCCCGCAGCAATAGGTGCGGCATATGGAGAAAAGAACCGTCCCGTCATTGCTATTATGGGAGATGGGGGAGCGCAGATGAATATTCAGGAGTTGGGAACTATCATGCAGTACCGCCCCGATGTTAAAATCTTAATTCTTAATAACTGCTATCTGGGAATGGTAAGACAGTGGCAGGAACTCTTTCATGAAGAAAGATATTCGTCTGTAGATATTCAGAGTCCGGATTTTGTACAGGTGGCAAAAGGATACAGCATTGAAGGAAATAAGGTTTCCCAGAGAAAAGACCTGGAAAATGCCCTTCAGAAAATGCTTGCTCATAAGGGAGCTTTCCTTCTGGAGGTGATGACAGGAAAAGAACATAATATATTTCCGATGATCCCACAGGGGAAAAGTGTTTCAGAAATTGTACTGGTTAATAAATAGATTAAAAAAAGAAAAAGATGAGAACAGAAAATAAAGAATATACCATCACGGCATATACAGAAGATTACCTGGGGTTGATCAGCAGGATCAATGCTATTTTTTCAAGAAGGAGAATCTCCATGGTGAACTTTAATGTGGGACCGTCTGACACAGAGCAGGTCAAAAAGTTTGTAATTGTGATAAGAGAAACAGAAGAATCAGTTCAGAAGATTACCAGACAGATGGAAAAACAGGTGGATGTATTGGAAGTTCATTATCATAAAAATCCACATTTCACGGCAATAGAATGTGCCAGCTAAGAATACAATAAATAAAATACATAATAAATAAAAATAAGAAAATGGCAAAATTGAATTTTGGAGGAGTTGAAGAAAACGTAGTAACAAGAGCAGAGTTCCCATTGGAAAAAGCTCAGGAAGTATTAAAAAATGAGGTAGTAGCCGTTATCGGATATGGAGTTCAGGGGCCGGGGCAGGCTCTTAATCAGAAAGATAACGGGATTAATGTAATTGTAGGACAGAGGAAGAACTCTAAATCCTGGGATAAGGCAGTGGCAGACGGTTTTGTTCCCGGTGAAACACTATTTGAAATTGAAGAAGCACTGGAAAAAGGAACAGTCATTTGCTATCTTTTAAGTGATGCAGCCCAGATTGAATATTGGCCTAAAGTGAAACAGCATCTTACCCCCGGAAAAGCATTGTATTTCTCCCATGGTTTTGGGATTACATTTAATGAGCGTACAGGAATTGTTCCCCCTGCAGACGTGGATGTGTTTTTAGTAGCTCCCAAAGGATCAGGAACTTCATTGAGAAGAATGTTTCTTCAGAACAGAGGACTGAACAGCAGTTTTGCAGTCTATCAGGATGCTACAGGAAAAGCAAGAGATAGAGTAAGCGCACTTGGAATTGCAATAGGCAGCGGCTATTTATTTGAAACCGATTTTAAAAAAGAAGTATACAGTGACCTTGCCGGAGAACGTGGAACTCTCATGGGGGCAGTACAGGGAATATTTGCTGCACAATATGATGTATTGAGAAAAAACGGACACAGCCCTTCTGAAGCTTTTAACGAAACCGTTGAAGAGCTTACGCAGTCCCTTATGCCATTAGTTGCTGAAAACGGAATGGATTGGATGTACGCCAACTGCAGTACAACAGCCCAAAGAGGAGCACTGGACTGGTGGAAACGCTTCCGAGATGTTACCTCTCCTTTATTTGAAGAGTTGTATGATAATGTAGCAAAAGGGAACGAAGCCCAGCGTTCCATAGACAGTAACAGCAAACCGGATTACAGAGAAAAGCTGGAAGTAGAATTGACTGAATTGAGAGACAGCGAAATGTGGAAAGCAGGAAAGACCGTACGAAGTCTCAGACCCGAAAATAATTAATCCACCTTAAAAAGATGAAAATAGAAACATATTCCTCTATGTTGGAGAATGTCTGTAAAGCAGAGGAAAGACTTAGAAATGTAGTTGTAAAAACCCCTTTAGCTGCCAACAATAACCTTTCCTTCATTTATGAAGCGAAAATAAATTTTAAAAGAGAAGATCTCCAGCAGGTAAGATCCTACAAAATAAGAGGTGCTTATAATAAGATGGCTTCAATATCTTCTGAAAGTCTTGCGAAAGGAGTCGTTTGTGCCAGTGCGGGAAATCATGCTCAGGGAGTAGCTTTTGCATGCAGCACAATGAAAGTGAAAGGAACTATTTTCATGCCTCTGCCTACTCCCGGGCAAAAACTGGAGCAGGTAAAAATGTTTGGTGGAGATTATATTAACATTGTTCTTTACGGAGATACTTTTGATGAAGCAAAAGATGCAGCGATGCGATTTTGCAGTGAAAAAAACAGCGTATTCATTCATCCGTTTGATGATCTTGCCATTATTGAAGGGCAGGCCACAGTAGGAATAGAAATTCTGGAACAGACAAAAGAACCTGTAGATTATATTTTCGTTCCTATTGGCGGAGGCGGGCTGGCTGCGGGAATCTGCTCAGTATTTCAGATTTTGTCACCACAAACTAAAATTATAGGCGTAGAACCTTCAGCTGCTGCAAGTATGAAAAAGGCAATGGAGAAAGGGAAACCTGTACTTCTTGACAAAATAAGCAGATTTGTAGACGGTGCGGCAGTACAGCAGGTGGGGGAGATAACTTTTGAGCTTTGCAAAAATGTACTTTCAGATATAGTAACTGTAGATGAAGGGCTCGTATGTGAAACCATTCTTTCATTATATAATAAAGATGCGATAGTCGTAGAACCTGCTGGTGCTTTATCAATAGCTGCTTTGGAAAAATATAAAGAGGAAATAAAAGGAAAAAATGTAGTATGTATCATAAGCGGAAGCAATAATGATATTACCCGGATGGAGGAGATTAAAGAAAAGGCCCTGTTGCATGCCGGCCTGAAACATTATTTCCTGGTGAGATTTCCGCAGCGTCCCGGTGCTTTGAAAACCTTTGTAATGGATGTTCTGGGGCCTGATGATGATATTACCTATTTTGAATATACCCAAAAGAATTCAAAAGAAAAAGGAATAGCAGTCGTAGGTATTGCATTGAAACAAAACCTGGACTTTACTCCGTTGATTGATAAAATGAAAAAGTATGATTTTTTTGTCAATTATCTCAACAATGATCCGTCTTTAATGAATTTACTTATTTAAATTTAATTCAGGCATTTTAAGATGAAAAAAGCTTCACAATTTGTGAAGCTTTTTTATTATTTATCTTTCAAGTGTAAAATTCGGAATGATTTTCGGACGCTCAGTTTCATTAGCTGCTTTCCAGGATGTTCTGTACATCCATTCTGTCATTTTATAAAGCTTTTTGTAATTGATGTTTTCAGATTCATCCTGTGGTGTATGGTATTGGTCATGCAATACGCTGGTGAAGAATATAGAAGGAATCCCGATTTTAGCATAAGGAAGATGATCACTTCTGAAGTAGAAATATTCCGCATGGCTGGGAGAGTCCCAGTCTTTCAGATATTTAAATTTTGTACTTTCATTATTGGCATCTTCAGCCATTTTCACAAGCTCTTCAGAGTTTTTGTGTGGAGTATTTCCTCCCAGTAAAGCCGCTTCATTATTATCATTTCTACCGATCATATCCCCATTCAAAACAGCTACAATATTTTCTTTCGGAACAACAGGATGTGCTGCGTGCCATCTGGAACCCAGTAAACCTCTTTCTTCAGCACCATGAAAAACAAATAAAATACTTCTTTTTCCAGGCTGTTTTTTATAAGCTCTTGCCATAGCGAGCATTGCGACACACGTGCTGGCATTATCATCAGCACCGTTATAGATGGTATCATTCTTTACAGGATGTCTTATCCCGTCATGATCCTGGTGTCCGCTTAATAAAACATATTCCTTTTTAAGAACAGGATCTGTACCCTCTATTTTTCCGATAATGTTCACAGAAGGGTATTTGTAGCTTTCTGTAATCAGGTTCAAAGAAACTTTAGGATTGTTTTTTACCCAGCCTGCATTTTCTCTTTTGATCCAAAGTACAGGAAGATTATTAGTGATCTTTTCTCGTAAACCTTCCACGCCATAGCTGCCTCTTGTCATTTGAGGAAGTATTTCTACCCAGCTTTTTTCAGAAATATCATCCGTAATGAAGATGATTGCTTTGGCACCCAGCTCAGAAGCTTTATTATAATATTTTGTTCTTACAAATCCCGGATATCTTCTTACAAAAAGAGTCATGTCCTTCGAAATGTTTTTATCAGAAGCATTTACAGCAAGAACTTTTCCTTTGATATTCAACTTAGAAAGATCTTCAGGTTCAGTAGTTCCGGCATAGATAATTTCCGAATCTATAGAAGCATTTACAGGTTCCGCAACAAGGAAGTCTTTCCATAATTTCAGATTCTGATCACCAATTTTCAGACTGCTTTGAGGTATGATCTGATGTCTGTACATATCAAAAAACTGGAAAAACGTTCCGTTATCTCCGGCAGGTTTCATTCCCGCTTCCTTAGCTTTATCAGCAAGCCACATGGATACCTTCAGCTCGTCCAGCGTTCCTGCTTCACGGCCCCAGAAAGAATCTGCTGCTAGTTGGTACATATCTGTACGAAGGTCAGACTCTTTGATCGCGGAAACCAATGGTTTTTTATAATTTTGAGCATTTCCGAGCGTAAATAAGAAAAGGCTCAGCAGAGAAAAAACATAATTTTTATTCATTGAAAATTTTAATTGAAGTTAGCCAATTTCTCTGAAAACTGTTTTGAAAATTCCTTTCTGTCTTCTTCCAGTTTTTCCGGGTTGGAAGGTAAAACATAATTAAAAAGGATCTTATCTTCATGATCTAAAAAGATGATTTCCTTTTCATTTCCATCGATCATCTGTGAGAAAATTTCCCACATCGGAGTGTCTTTTAATCTTAATAATTCAAAAAACTGTTCTGCTTTGATTTCGATTTTCTGCATATTCTTTTTAATATATATATTGTCGTTGAATGCTATTTTAAAACTAAAGATTTGTCTTCACCCGAACATTAAAATTCCAAAAACTTCAGCTTAAACTGAATGGCAAAGTTCTGCTTGAAATTAGGAGTTGCATAATAGCCTACTCTGTAGAATAATCCCAGATTAAAATAGCTGGACAGGAAATTGTTCCATTCCAAACCTACTTCCTGATACAGATGATCAAGTTTTCTGAATTTAAACTGATGATATTCCGGGTGCTTCATATCTCCGATAGTTCCCCTGAATACAAAATCAAAACTTGAAACATTGTGTCCAAAGCTTTTAAAATATAAGGGAAGTTTGTGAGTGAAATAATAGGCTATAAATTTGTCATTATAATATTTACCGCCCTCCAGCGTTGCAAAACCAAGATAAGAGGTAAGGTTAAAATTAAAGTCTTTGCCAGGAGAAGCAAGTCCGTTCATGGTAAAGTTTTTCCAGATTGGAGCCTGGCCTAAAACAGCCCCTCCATATAACCTGAAACCGGTAGTTCCGATTGGCGTTTTGAAATTATGAACAAAAAGGACATCAAAACGGGAATAATTAAAATCTCCGACAAGCATTTTATAACTCTGCTCATAATTAAAATAAAGCTCAGGATATTTCTGATCGATCAGAGATTTTCCCTGTGGAGTCATAATATTGGTGGAATTCGGAGAATATTTTAACGTAAATAATGTGTTAAAATTTTTATAGGAAGTACCTCGGTCTCTGAACTGGTAGTCGAACTCAGCCTCTTCAATATTTCTTCTTGCTGCAAAGGCTAAGGTCAGACCATTCGTTACATCATTCATATAAGATAATGAGGCCCCTTTGAAGTGGAAATACCGGTCATTGTTCAGGTTATTACCGAAATTCATCATTCTCATTTTAAAATTCCACAGCTTTCTGTTGAATTCTCCCGAAGCCGTTACATCATCATACAATTCAAATCTGAAGATTGAATTTTTTTCCAAGGTTGTTTTCACATCCAGCCCCATTCCATACTTCCATCTTCTATCTTTCACACCATAGGCAAAATAATAATCCGGAGAAAAATAGGGATTGAAATTTTCATTGATTTTTGCCTTTAATCCTAGTCTGAACCCTTCATAAGAGTTGTAATTCACAATTTCATCTACAGCAAAGTCTACAGAGCGTACTCTGATCTGCCCGTTCAGTAATCCGGATAAGATCTGGGCCTTACTGTCTATATTATACTTTTTTCCTAAACTGTCTATTGTTTTATAGGTATTTTGCTCTCTGCTGGTAAGAGGATCAGTTCTGTATTTATCCAGAGAATGCCCGTCAATACTTTTTACTGAGAAGGTATACCCTTTAAAGTCTTTAGCCTTTTCTTCAATAGGGGATTCAAAATCAAAATATTTAGATGTCAGAAAGGCATAGGTGCCAAAGCTGTTTTTATCTTTTTTGTTGAGCCGGTCTTTATCGCCCATGGCCATTTTACCCATCTTAAGCTTTGCTTTTTCGTGAGCAAGGAACCATTTGTTATTGTAGAATACCCAGGTGCTGGTAATAATCCCGTCGTTCTTATTTTTGCTGAAGTTTTCTATTTTTTTGATTCCGTAGGTTTCCGTATCTACATAGATGGCTCCATTGTATTTTCTTTTTCTGTCAGGATTCTTATAATTCACTTCGCGGAAGCGGATTACGAAGTTTTTTCTTCCGTCCAGCTCAATAGTATCAGACAGAAAAAATCTGTAAAGTCCTCTGTTTTCCGGTTTTACCTGTTCAGGAACTACATCTCTGTTACTTTGCTGAAGGGCAATCATCTCATAAATAGGCTGTCTCAGACCTGAGATCCTGTTATCCAGAATATTAATCTTTTCACCATACTTTCTGGAGTACAGAAACTCCTGCGCTCTTTCCCAAAGGAAAAGTTTACTCTTTGAAAATATCCTTCTTGCGGTAATATTATTAAGAGAGTCTTTTTCTCTTTTTTTCTTAAAAAGATTTAAGTCATTGAAATACTCCTGAAACTGAGAGATGCTGTCCTCATCAATATCCAGGGAAATTTTTTCATAAGATTTATAGGCATAGGAACCTAAACTTTTTGGAGAATTATCATTGAATAGTTTGTTTACTTTTTTTAAAATTTCCAAAGCTCTGGGGTCACTTTTATCCTCAATGACTATTGCTTCAATAGCGGTTGTTATTGAAGTTTTTTTGACGAGCGCTACTTCCATGCTGCTTTCCGGTGCAACGGTTTCTTTCTGATAAGAGTCAGCGTCAATCTCTATGGTTTTGCACCCTGTTTTAAATTCCAAAATACCCTGTTCATTGGTATAGCCGATAACCTTGTTGTCACAGGAAATTTTGGCATTAGATACAGGTTTTTGACTGGTGTCATCCACAACTTTTATTTTTGATTGTGAAAACCCCAAAAAACAGATCAGAAAAAATAATAACAGTAAACCCCTTTTCATGTAAAAAAACTAGTTCAAAATTAATAATATTTATTGTGTTGGAAAAGTTTTTAACAGAGTATAACATTGATTTAATCTAATCTTCTAATGTGAGATTGTAATGATGCATTAAAGTTAATATAGCCTTGAAGAATATCTAGATAGTCTTTCTGTATTTAGAGCAGATTTTGAATAAAAAAACTCCCAAATAGATTATATTCAGGAGTTTTCAATATTTTAAAAGAATTTTTTCTATTCTTAAAGTACTAAAGCTTTTTGATAAGCATTTTCCAATCCATCAAGGTTTTTACCCCCTGCCGTTGCAAAGCCGGGATTTCCTCCGCCTCCGCCTTGGATTTCTTTTGCAAGATCTTTTACGATAGCTCCAGCCTGATAATCCTTTGCAAGATCATCAGAAACACCTACAGTAATCATAGGTTTTCCGTCCGCATCAGATAGGATTATGGTTACTGAAGCAGGGATTTCTCTTTTTAACTGGAATACGATATCTTTTACAGAACCTGCATCCAGAGAAGTTTTCTTTACCAGAAGCTGCTTATTGCCTTTCTGCTCATAAGCATTCTTCCATTCTCCGATTTCTCCTTTAGCTTTTTCTTTTTTAAGAGCATCCACTTCTGATCTTAATGAAGCATTCTCATCAATCAGTTTTTCTATAGATCTTACAACATCTTTAGATTTCAGCAATTGAGAAAGTTCAGAAATCTGCTTCTCAAGGTTTTTGAAATACTCTTCAGATTGATCACCTGAAATCGCTTCAATTCTTCTGATTCCTGCAGCAGCAGAACTTTCGGAAGTAATTTTGAAATGACCGATTTCGCTGGTGTTTTTTACGTGAGTTCCCCCGCAAAGTTCTTTTGAACTTCCGAACTGGATCATTCTCACACTGTCACCGTATTTTTCACCAAATAAAGCCATCGCTCCTTTATCCAGAGCTTCCTGGATAGGAATATTTCTGAATTCCTGTAAAGCAATACTTTCTTTGATCTTATGATTTACTTTTTCTTCAATTAAAGCCAGTTCCTCCTCCGTCATTTTATTAAAGTGAGAGAAGTCGAAACGAAGATAATCAGGACCTACATAAGAACCTTTCTGTTCTACGTGAGTTCCTAAAACATCCCTTAGTGCTTCATGCAGAAGGTGAGTTACAGAGTGGTTGGCCTGAGAGTTCTTTCTTTCTGCAGCATTTACTTTAGCATTGAAAACCGCTTCCGGATTTTTTGGAAGACCGCTGATTAATGAAATAATCAATCCGTTTTCTTTCTTAGTCTCCAGTACTTCAACGCTTTCAGAAGCATTTTCCAATACTCCGTGATCTCCAACCTGTCCACCTCCTTCAGGGTAGAACGGAGAGCTGCTTAATACCACCTGATAAAATTCGCCGTCTTTGTTTTCTACCTTTCTGTATCTTGTAATATACGTTTCAGATTCTGTCTGGTCGTATCCTACAAATGTTTCAGGTTTATCTTCAAGATTTACCCAGTCATAGACTTTCTGAGCAGAATCTTGCTGAGAACGCTTTCTTTGCTTTTCTCTTTCAGCTTTAAATCCTTCCTCATCAATCGTTAACCCTTTTTCTTCTGCAATAATTCTTGTCAAATCATCCGGGAAACCATAAGTATCATACAACTCGAATACTTCAGGAGTGGGTAAGACTTTCTGATTATCTGCAATAGTCTGCTGAATTAATTTTTCAACTCTGATCAGACCCGTTTCAATAGTTTTAAGGAAAGATTCTTCTTCACTTTTAATTACCTCAGTCACCAAAGTTCCCTGTTTTTTCAGTTCCGGGAAGAATTCACCCATTTGTTCCTGAAGAACAGCAACTAATTTATAAAGGAAAGGTTCCTGCATTCCTAAGAATCTGTAAGCATAGGAAATTCCTCTTCTTAAAATTCTTCTGATCACATAACCTGCACCTCCGCTTGAAGGAAGCTGCCCGTCTGCAATAGCAAAAGAAACCGCTCTGATGTGGTCTACCACTACACGGATAGCAATATCCTTTTCATCTTCTAAGATTCCTGTGTATTTCTTACCGGAAAGTTCTTCCACCTTAGCAATCAATGGAGTGAAAACATCCGTGTCATAGTTGGATGATTTTCCTTGAAGTGCCATGCAAAGACGCTCAAAGCCCATTCCTGTGTCCACGTGCTGAGCAGGAAGTTTTTCTAATGATTTATCTGCTTTTCTGTTGAATTCCATGAAAACCAGATTCCATACTTCCACCACTTGAGGATGGTCATTATTAACCAGTTCAAGCCCTGAAACTTTAGCTTTTTCTTCTGGCGTTCTCAAGTCAATATGGATTTCTGAACACGGCCCGCATGGTCCGCTTTCACCCATTTCCCAGAAGTTATCTTTCTTATTTCCGTTGATGATTCTGTCCTCAGAAATATGAGATTTCCAGAAATCGTAAGCATCCTGGTCTCTGTCCAGGTTTTCAGAAGCATCACCTTCAAAAATCGTTACATATAAATTGTCTTTTGGAATTCCGTATACTTCAGTAAGTAATTCCCAGGCAAAAGCAATAGCCTCTTTTTTGAAGTAATCCCCGAAAGACCAGTTTCCTAGCATTTCAAACATAGTGTGGTGGTAAGTATCTCTACCCACATCATCCAAATCATTATGCTTCCCTGAAACCCTGAGACACTTTTGTGTATCGGCAATTCTAGGGGCGGTAGGAGTTTTGTAGCCCAGGAAAAAATCCTTGAACTGCGTCATTCCTGAGTTGGAAAACATAAGGGTAGGATCATCTTTCAGCACAATAGGAGCTGAAGGAACGATAAGGTGCTCCTTACTTTTAAAATAATCTAAAAATTTTTGACGTATCTCTTGTGATGTCATAGTATTGCTTTTGCTTTTTTTAATATCAAATTTTGATAAGATGCAAATTTAAGATTTTTAGGTGATTTAATGTCTAATATTTGACATTTTCAAGGTTGATTCGCCAAATATTACCTATAATAGTTTTTCTAGCAATGAATATATTCGCATTGTTTTTTAAAAAAACATAATGACGCAAAGTTTTTTGAATCATTTCTTTACGCTTTAAAAACATTCTTATTATCTGAAATTTTTTATGCCTTTGCCTATTCCAATAGCAAAATCTGCTATAATGTTAAAAACCATTAGTACCCCGAATGTTTTTTGTTCATCTCCATTTAACTTATTATCTTCGTTATGATCTGAATAAGATAAAATCAGTCGCCCGATGATGAAAAATGAGACGCTGAAAAGCTGGATAGAGCTATATTCAGGACCACTTTTAAAGAAAGCACTGTATGTACTTTCTAATAAAGATGATGCACAGGATGTTGTTCAGGACGTTTTTCTTGCTGCCTATTCTGCCTATGATTCTTTTGAAGGAAAAAGCCAGCCTTTAACATGGCTGATGGCTATTCTCAACAGAAAAGTTGCTGATTTTTACAGGAAAAAATATAAATCTGAAACCAACATCAGACTCGATCATTTTTTTGATGAAACAGGATCATGGAAGAGTAATGATGTTCTGAAGGACTGGAATGTATCAGGAACAGAAACTGAACTTTTGGACAATCATGATTTTAACAAAACATTGGAAGAATGTATTGAAGAATTGCCTGCCAGATGGAAAATCCTGTTAAAAATGTATTACATCGAAGAAAAAAAAGCACCGGAAGTAAGTCAGGAATTGAATGTTTCAACGACTAACCTTTGGAAGATTCTTCAAAGAAGCCGGATGCAGCTGAGAGAATGCCTGGAGTTCAACTGGTTTTCAAGATGATAAGTGAAATGATAAAAAAGATTCTACATATATTATTTTTACCCTGCAGTGAGGCAACTCTGCTGATGGAAAAACGTAATGCCCAATCCATTTCTGCCAAAGAAAACCGGATGCTGAGCCTGCACCTGATGATCTGCAAATGGTGCAAGATGTACAATGAAAAATTGAAAGTACTGGATAAGATTTTTGAAAAGACATTTTCTGAAAAGAAAACTGAAATAAATGAGTCTGAAATTCAGGATTTTAAAAATAAAATGATTGATAAATTAAATTTTTAAGAAAATTTTGTCAGGATTTTGAAATTGCCCCGACTATACTTTTGAAAACAACAAAGTATTCATTCAAAATCTTTAAAATATGGTCGGATCAACAAACGCGTTCAGCAAAAATCAATTACTATCCAGGTCAGGATATTATATCTCGCTTTTCGGAGCAGCTCTTATATTACTCTGGATAGGGATTTTCAAATTTACACCTACTGAGGCAGCATCTATAAAACCTCTGGTAGAAAACCATTTTCTCACGTTTTTCGTATATAAAGTACTCAGTGGTCAGACAGTGTCAAACCTTATCGGAACGATAGAAATTATCATTGCCTTATTACTGATATTTAGTGCGAAATTTGCTGTACTAAAGAAGTATGCAGGAATAGGAATGATAGTTACTTTTCTGGTGACACTAAGCTATCTGTTTACCACCCCGGGAATATGGAAGGTAGTAGATGGAGTTCCTGTAACGGACTTTTTTATCTTAAAAGATCTGATGCTTTTAGGATTTGGATTAATGATTGTTCAAGATAATAAATAATGAATAAAAAGCTAAATATGAAAAATATATTAATTGTACTCGGAATCATTCTGGGTATAGCAGCCTTTGCTGCAGGGTCGGGGCTTTTCAAGCAAAACAAGCCAGGGCAAGTTGAAGTGAAAAAGGAAAAAGAGGAAATTATGGATAATAAAAACGTTAAAGAAATTTATTTTGCAGGTGGATGTTTTTGGGGAACAGAGCATTTCTTTCAACAGATTCGCGGAGTAGTAGGAACAGAGGTAGGATATGCCAACGGAAATACTCAAAACCCAACTTATGAAGAAGTGGTAAGCCATACGACAGGCTTTGCAGAAACAGTAAAAGTGAAATATGATCCTGAACAGGTTGATTTGAAACTGCTGATTGATCTGTATTTTAAAACTATCGATCCTACCAGCAAAGATCAGCAGGGAAATGACAGAGGAAATCAATACAGAACAGGAATTTATTATACCGATAAAACAGCTGAAAGCGTTGTGAAAGATGAAGTTCAGAAGTTAGCAAAAAGCTATAGTAAACCAGTGGTGGTCGAAACTATTCCATTGAAAAATTTCTATAGAGCAGAAGATTATCATCAGGATTATCTGGATAAAAATCCGGGAGGGTATTGCCATATTGAACCGGGACTTTTTGAAATGGCCAAAAAGGCTAATCCACTTCCTAAGCCGGCTTATCATAAACAGGATAAGAAGGTTCTAAAAGAGAAACTGACGGCGGAACAATATAACGTTACTCAGGAAAACGGTACGGAAAGAGCTTTTCAAAATGAATACTGGAATGAAACCCGTGAAGGAATCTATGTAGATATCACAACGGGTGAACCTTTATTTGTTTCCACAGATAAGTTCGAATCCGGTTGCGGGTGGCCAAGCTTTTCAAAACCGATTACGAAAAGTTTGATTGACGAAAAACTGGACCGTACGCATGGAATGGATAGAGTAGAGGTAAGAAGTAAAACCGGAGATGCCCATTTAGGCCATGTCTTTACGGATGGTCCTGCAGATAAAGGAGGTCTTCGTTACTGTATCAACAGTGCTTCCCTGAAATTTATTCCAAAAGCAGAGATGGAGAACAAAGGATACGGAAAATATCTTCCGTTGTTAGATAAAAAGTAATTTGAAAGGAAGGCTGCCATTTGGCAGCCTTTTATTTTGGACAGGTAAAATATCACATTTGAAATCTTTCTTTAATGCTTAGCATGGAGATATTCAGAAATATCAGAAATCCGAAAATAATATAACACGCCTCTGTTGGAAAAGAAGTGAAAGCATTGAAGATTTTTCCATAAATAGGCGATTCAAAAGTGTCAACACTTGATGCTGTCAAATCTATTGTATCATTACAAAGTAAGCATTCATATTCGGGTTGTTCAGCATTAGGATCCTTATAGCTGTAAACAGCAAATATGTTCCCTGTTTTATCCATATCAATGGCATATTCCTCCTGTCGGGCTATATGCAGATCATTCAAAATAGATACAAAATCACCATATGTATTATGCTGTCCTAAGATAAACTCAATGCCAGATTCCTTTACGTTTCTTTTCTGAAGGTTTTTTAGTTCAGAAACGTATGACTTTGAGTCCTGATCAGCCCTACCCGGAGCTACTTTTATTTTCTTGTAATTCCAGTTTCTTATTGATTCAAAGGTATAATCATAATTTTTCTTATTCTTGTCTAACTTTATCGGAAGTCCGATATCTATAACAGAGATATTAATTTGTTCAAACTTCTGATTTCCATAATACCAGAATAAAATAGGAATAAGAACAGCGCTGATCAGTCCCGGAACGTAGTATATTTTTTTCACGGTTAGTGTTTTTACTTCAACTGAATGAAAATATTAAGCCAAAAAAGTGATCCGAAATGAACCACTTTTTAAGAATTATCTTTATTATTTGAGAATAGCTTACCAATCACGTTTTCTCAAAATCCAGTAAGATCCGAAGATAAAAACAGCACACCATACCAAACAGGCAATTAAACTTTCTGTAGGGTAGTGGAATTCATATTTTACACCCATCATTTTTACCATATTTAATCTCATCATAGGATTAGGAATAAGGCTTGACATACTTTCTAAAGGCAGAAGATGGGTCACAAAAAAATCGTTTTGCAGTATCTCATTTCTTTGCGGACCCTGCATTCCACTTACTTTTGTGTATACTTCAACGGCTGTCAATATTCCCTCACCAATCCAGAAAACGAAAAGAGCAAGAAATACAAAAACAGATTTTCTGAGTAAAATAGAAAGGAACATTAAGAAACAGAAGAACGTAAACAGCTTTACAAAGTAATTTCCAATAAAGAAAATCTCTCCAAAAACCTTTGCAGATTCTTTGGTGTTCGAATATTTGTATCCTAGAAACATTGTAAGAGCAAATACAATGAGGGTAGAAACAATGGTGAAAATCCCGATTGTCAACAATTTTGAAGTGATGAATTCTTTTCTGCTCAATCCGTCAATGGTATTCTGCTTAAACATCCGGTTGCTGAATTCCTGTGAAATTGAAAAAACAATGATCAACCCTAAGAAAATTTTCAATAAAGCAACAATCCATGTGGTGAAATTCCATATTTCAGGAAAATTATAAATCCCCTGTTCTTTTAAATTAATGGTTCCTCCAAAAAGATCAAAATCCACCAGCCCAATAAAAAGCAATGCAATAAGAATGGCAAAATAGAGTATTGTGAAAACCTTGAATGGTTTGTAATTCAGGTTTTTATAGTATTCTAATTTTAATAGTTTTATCATGATTAATTGGTGTTTTTTACAAGTTCAAGGAATTGAGATTCAAGAGACATTTTTTTCTTTGTTAAATGAGATAGAAAAATCCCTTTTTCTGCTAGTTTTTGATTCAAGGCTGAAGCTGAAATCGATGCATCATCACGTATCTGGGCTTTTATCAGATCTCCTGTCTGGTTGATGGATGTAAACCATTGAAGTTCATTCAAGGTGCTTAAAAGCAATGCATTGTTATCTGCTTTTAATTCAAAATATCCATTATTCGCGGTCATTTCGTCCACTCTTCCACAATAAATGGAGTTTCCTTCTTTTAATACAATAACATGGCTGCATATTTTCTCAATTTCATCAAGAAGGTGGCTTGCAATGATAATCGTAATCCCTTGTTTAGCAATATTGTTGATGATGTCACGGATCTGGATAATTCCTTCAGGATCCAGCCCGTTTGTAGGTTCATCTAAAATTAAGACTTCAGGATTGTTCAACAGGGCAGAAGCAATAGCAAGTCGCTGTTTCATCCCCAGAGAATAAGTTTTGAAGGTATCTTTTCTTCTTTCATACAGATTAACGACTTTCAGCACTTCTTCAATCCTGGAATAAGAAACACTTTTAATTTCAGCAACGATTTTAAGGTTGGTTTCAGCACTTAAATAAGGATAGAAGTTGGGCTGTTCAATAATTGCTCCGATTCTTTTTAACGTTTCAGGATCTGTTCCTTTTTTGCCAAACCAAAACCAATCTCCACTGGTAGGATTGATCGTGGAAAGAAGCATCCCGAAGGTTGTGGATTTTCCGCTGCCATTGGGACCCAGAAGTCCGTAGACATTCCCTTTTTCTACGTCAAAAGAAATATTATTGACAACCACTCTTTTGAATTTTTTTGTCAGATTCTTTACTGATAAAATTTTTTCCATGTAATTTGTTTTACATAGTAGTAGTCTATGTAAATTAGAAAATGTTACAATAATTATCATAAATCAATTTACATTTAATGATAAATACATTAAATTTGATTGAATTAATCAACAGTTATGAAGTTAATTGAACTGGCAGAAGAATTGAAAGTTTCTGCAGAAGCCATTAAACAGTTTATACAAGATTTTGATCTTGAATTGGTAGACTGTATGAGTACAAACTTTGATGTAAAAGAGGATTTTGAAAAATTTGCCCGTGAAAATGTAGATTTTTTGAGACTGTATGAAAAGGACCTGGACAAAAATAAAACACTGGAGCAGATTGCTGAAGTCATTAATCAGCCTAAAGATAAAGTTGAAAAAGCAATTAAAGATAACAACCTCAATATTTTTGATAATGGCTTCTTTAAGTCTTCGATTTCGAGCTATGGGATCGATAACAAACTGGGCGGAAACTATAAATTTGTCTATGACTATTTTGGCCATCAGACCAGTTTGCAAAAGAGAGATTTTATAGGATACAGAGACTTGTTCTTTTATACCTCCACCCTACTGGAACCTTTTCTGAATCCTCAGCAGATTAAAGATTGGGGAATCAATAAGCCTGCGGGAATTATCCTTTATGGTCCACCGGGAAGCGGGAAAATTTTTTGGGCAAACAAAATTGCCGAGATTATCGGATATCAGTTTAAAGAAGTCAAAAAACATTATCTGGGAACATCTTGGGTTGATGGTAATGAGATTAATTTCAGTGATTTCCTGTTAACCATGATGAAGGAAAACAAAGTACTGCTTTTCCTTGATGATTTTGATGAAATTATGATGCAGAGAAGATCTGATAACGATATTACGTCATGTAATCTCGAAGCTCAGGAGCTTATTCTTCATTATATCGGGAAATTTGAAAAAGAGGGAGTACTCATGGTAGGTTCTGCCAATTCCGTTTCGGAAATTGATGAAGAAATTTTGGCTCCGGGGAGATTTGATGTGCTGATTCCTATATTTCCTCCCAATGCCGGAGAGCGTTCAGAAATTATTTTATATGCCATGACAAAAGGCCTTGAAGAAGATTCTCTGCTTTATAAAATACTAAAGAACAATAAAGCTGACAAAGTTCCTTTCTGGCATGACATCGCTTCTAAAATGAAAGCCTTCAGCAATACCATGCTGATCGACTTCACCCAAAGTCTGAAAAAACGGATTAAAAATCTTTACCAGAGAACAAAAAATGAAAAGCTTAAAATAGATCAGAACCTTCTGAATGCTGCTTTAAGAGATGCCGGAGGAAAACTTACTGAAGAATACCTTGATCAGGTGGCCAGGTTCTTGGCGGATGTTATTATTAATAATTTTGATGAATTCCGCCTTAGAATACAGGCCCTGAAAAACGAACTGGATACTTATAAAGCTGTAGAAGAACCAACAAGAGAAATTGGTTTTCATCATAATGATGCGAAAGAAGAAGGGAAGAGTTGATAATTAAAAATAAAAAATTGACAGTTAAAAATTGAAAATGATGAGGTTAAGTTTAGAGAAATTGTTTTTTTGAATTTTATTACTCAGCTTTTAACTTTCAATTTTCCGCTTTCTATTTTCTGCTTTCCACTCTAAAAGAAATCCTTATTTTTGTAAAAAGAAAAATTCGTGATCAACAACGACCAGATAAAAGATGTTCAATCCAGAATTGAAGATTTACACAGATATCTTCAGATTGAAAAAAAGAAGATTGAAATAGCCAATGATGATGAAAAAACGGCAGCTCCTGAGTTTTGGGATAACCCTAAAATTGCTGAAGCTTTCCTAAAACAGCTTCGTTCCAAGAAAAAATGGGTAGAAGGATACGATGAGATTCAGACACAGTTTGAAGATCTGCAGGTGTTGGCTGACTTTGCTAAAGAAGATCCGGATTCTGAAAAAGAACTGGATGAAACCTTCCCCCAGTTATTAGAAAAAATTGAAGATCTTGAATTCAAGAATATGCTTTCCAATGAAGGAGATGAGCTTTCTGCTGTTCTTCAGATTACTGCCGGAGCTGGTGGTACAGAGAGCTGTGATTGGGCCTCCATGCTGATGAGAATGTATACAATGTGGTCAGAAAAGCAGGGCTATAAGATCCGTGAGCTTAACTTTCAGGAAGGTGATGTAGCCGGAGTAAAAACAGTTACCCTTGAAATTGAAGGTGAATATGCCTTTGGTTATCTGAAAGGAGAGAATGGTGTACATCGTTTGGTAAGAATTTCCCCTTTTGACAGTAATGCAAAACGACATACCAGTTTTGTGTCCGTATACGTATACCCATTGGTAGATGATACTATTGAAATTAATATCAACCCTGCCGATATATCATTTGAAACCATGAGATCTTCCGGAGCCGGAGGTCAGAACGTAAATAAGGTGGAAACTGCTGTACGTCTTCGACACGCGCCAACAGGAATTATCATTGAAAATTCAGAATCACGTTCTCAGCTTCAGAATAAAGAAAAAGCAATGCAGCTCCTTCGTTCAAGACTATATGAAATGGAATTGGAAGAGCGTATGAAGGCCAGAACTGAAATTGAAGCCAACAAAATGAAAATCGAGTGGGGAAGTCAGATCAGAAACTACGTAATGCATCCATACAAATTGGTAAAAGATGTACGCTCAGGTCATGAAACATCAGATGTGGATGCTGTAATGAACGGGAATATTACCCCTTTCCTGAAAGCTTTCCTGATGGCCGATGGGACGGCAGTTTCGGATGATGACCTGGATCTATAAAATATCATAGGATTTTTAGTTAAAATCTTATAATTAATTTTTGTTTCAGGTATTTTAGACTTATTTTTGTTGTTCATCGATATATATGGAAGATTTCAATAGTTGGAAGGATTTATTAAACCCTGAGTTTTATATTAAAATGGGAGGGTTTTGGCTTATATTATTTATTGTCTTTGCTGAAACGGGCCTTTTTGTAGGTTTCTTTCTTCCCGGAGACTCACTCCTGTTTGTTTCAGGAATTTATGCCGTTGAAATCATCAAAGAGACTTTTGGTTCTACAGGAAGTGATTTTCTGGATACCACTATCCTTGCATCAGGTGTAGCGCTTGCTGCTATTATCGGAAATGAAGTAGGGTATTATTTTGGAAGAAAAGCAGGACCAGCTTTGTATAAAAGACCAGATTCAATGCTTTTCAAGAAAAAATACCTTTATCAGGCTCATGATTTCTTTGAAAAACATGGGGCTTTAGCCATCATTATGGCAAGATTCTTACCCGTTGTAAGAACCTTTACTCCAATTGTTGCAGGAATTGTAAAAATGGATAAGAAAGAGTTTTTAAGAGATAATGTTATCGGAGCTGTTTTATGGTCATTTATTTTGATCTTTGCAGGACATTACCTTGATAAATTATTCATGGAGCAGTTTGGAATCAATCTGAAAGAAAAACTGGAGTACATCATTATTGTGATTGTGTTGGTAACAACGCTTCCGGTAATCTTCAAATTTGTTTTCGGAAAAAAAGAGGATTTCTCTAAATACGAAGATAAAGACCTGGAATAAAAAGTAATTACACCAAAAATATAGAGGCTGTTTCAATAGTGAGACAGCCTTTTTTGTTCTAATTGAGAGTAATAATAAAAAATGCTCTTTAGTGGCTAAAGACCAGGAGTATGTTTGAACAGGTTTTATTTTTTTATCCAATCCAGAATGTTGGGATAAATAATACTGTCTCTTTTTCTTTTACTGAAAAATCTTGGAGCATGCCCGGTTCTCTTCATAAAGATAAGCTTGTGGGGAACATTCAGACGGGTAAGTGCTGAGTCCATTGCTAAACCCTGATGCTGGTTCACCAGAATATCATTGGTTCCCTGAAATAACAGCGTGGGAACATTCGTAATATTGGCAGTAGGGCTTGCTTCTTTAAAGGCTTCAGATATGTTTTTCCGGTCAAATTTGCTTCCTACTACTTTTTGGACTGTGGGGGAAGTATATCTTGAGTAAAAAGAATCAAGATATTCAGGACTGTAAAAATCTGTAGGGGCACTTAGAGAAATGATCTTTTTGATCTGCTCCGGATGCTGGTAGCCATAGAGCAGAGCAAGATGTCCACCGGCACTTTCTCCCAGAATAATATAGTTGTTGGGGTGAAGCTCAGCTTTCTCAGCCAAAGAATTGAATTTATCAATCACCAAACCGATATCCTCAAGCTGCTTTTTGTACGTGATTTCCTTGCGGGCAGAAACCAGACGGTAATTCATATTAATGCTGGGAATCTTATTATCAAAGAGCATTTTCTGAATCTGAATCATATGTTCTTTATTTCCCAGAGTCCACGCCCCACCATGCACGATAAGAACAACCGGAGAATCCTCGGGATAGTCTTTGGGAAGAAAAACATCCATTCTCTGCTTTTTATGCTCTCCGTATTTTAAGTTATAGATTTTCTGCTGGCCTCCGGGACCTACCCAAACCCGGAATTTCGTATTGCATGACTGCAAAAGGAAGGATATAGATCCCATAATGAAAAAATGATACCTGAGAATGAGCTTTTTCATAGATCAAATGTAGTGAAAATAACAAATTCTTTGATTTTAGGGAAGTAAAATTATTATGGTACAAACTATTAAAAAACAGAATTAAATATTTATTTTTGCTGAACTTAACAAAGATTAAAAAAACATTAAAATATGGCATCAGGCTTTTTTGCGATTTTAGATGATATTGCAGCATTGATGGATGATGTAGCGGTTACGAGTAAAATAGCTACACAAAAAACAGCAGGTATTTTGGGCGATGATCTGGCTGTAAATGCCGAAAAAGCCACAGGATTTGTTTCTTCAAGGGAGCTTCCTGTTTTATGGGCGATTACAAAAGGCTCATTTATCAATAAACTTATTATTCTTCCTATAGCTTTTCTTCTCAACTGGCTGTATAAACCGGCTATTGAGATTATTCTTATTCTGGGAGGTTTATATCTTGCTTTTGAAGGAGTAGAAAAAATTATAGAATACTTATTTCACCGCTCCAAAAAAGAAGAGGCAGCTGTAGAAGAGAAAGTAGAAGAAAACTCAGAAGCCGCTGAAAAAGCAAAAATAAATTCAGCCATCAGAACAGATTTTATTCTTTCTATTGAAATTGTTATTATCGCTTTGGGAACTGTTATTCAACAGGAGCATCCGCTCATTACACAGATTCTTACTGTGACGTTTGTTTCATTTTTAGCAACTGTAGGGGTTTACGGAATCGTTGCTCTTATTGTAAGAATGGACGATGCTGGTTTTTCATTGATTAAAAAGAGCCACGATAAAGGATTCTTTTCAAAACTTGGTCATTTATTGGTAAAGGCATTGCCGGTAATCATCAAACTTTTAGGAATTGTAGGAACTATTGCCTTGATTCTTGTTTCAGGCGGTATTTTTGATCATAATATTCATTATCTGCATGAGATGTTTCCAACGTGGCCGGAGATGCTCAAACAACTTACCTTCGGGCTTGTCGGAGGTTTGGCAGCTGTAGCTGTATTTACCATTGGTAAAGCAGTGTATTCGCTGGCTGCAAAAAAATAAAATAGAATTAGATTTAAATAACCGAAAATCCTGCATTCGTGAGAGTGCAGGATTTTTATATGACTAATATTTACCACAGAAATATTTTACGTTTTGATCAAAGGAATATACTGTTGTAAGATAATTTGCATCTTCATAAGTGAGCCCAATTCTGCTTAAGTATTTTTTCTCTGCTACGTCGTATATTTCATCATGCATTTTAATAAACTCATTTTGCATTTCAGGGAAGGGATACTCTTTCAATACAACAGTATAGCATGAATCATCCATCTCAAATTCCCTTTTCACAAAATTACAGAAGCTTAGCTGTTTTTGATCCAGAACTTTTAAAAGAGAATGAAGCTTCTTTTAATCATTATCATGTTTTATTTGAGGAAGTACCTTCTCACGAAATTCATCATTAGCTAAACTATATTTTTTAGTTTCAGCTTTAGTTTCTTTAATCATTAAATTTCGTTTTCCATCTGTACAGGAAATAATTGTTATTAAAAAAAGTAAGAAGCAGACTGAGATAAATTTCATGGCTTTGATTTATTTAGATGCTAAATTAAAGCCCGTTAATACAAATAAAAAAAGGATTCCCGTAAGAACCCTTTGTATATTAATTGAATAAATCTTTTACTTTATCAAAAAAAGTTTTTTCCTTTCCGGATGGTTCTGCAACCATTTCTCCGCTGGACATCTGCTTTTCAAAGAAGTCTTTCTGTTCTTTAGTAAGCTTTTGAGGGGTCCATACATTGATGTGAATAAACATATCTCCTTTTCCATAGCTGTCTATGCTTGGAAGTCCTTTTCCGGCAAGTCTTAGGATTTTTCCGGATTGTGTTCCCGGATCAACTGTAATTTTTACTTTTCCACCTACGGTAGGGATTTCTTTTTTAGTTCCTAAAGCAGCTTCTGCAAATGAAACATATAATTCCTGATGAAGATTATCACCTTCTCTCTTAATTGTCTGATCTACGTCCTCTTCTATAATCACCAATAAGTCACCCGGAATTCCTCCAAAAGGAGCGTCGTTCCCCTTTCCTCTTACATTAAGCTGGATACCGTCTCTGGCTCCTGCAGGAATATTGATTGTGATTTCTTCTTCCTCTTTTATAAGGCCCTGAGCATTAGCTCCAGCCGGAATTTTATCAGCTACCTTTCCGATTCCCTGGCAAGTAGAGCAGGTAGTTTGGGTTTGCATTTGACCAAACATAGTGTTCATTACTTTAAGCTGAACACCGGAACCGTTACATGTAGGACACGTTTTTGAAGTGGCACCTTCTGCCATCTTCATTTTTTTTACTTTGATTGTTTTATGAGTTCCGTTGACCATTTCCTCAAGGTTCAGCTTGATTCTGATTCTTAAATTAGAACCTTTTACCTGCTGACGGCCGCCGCCGCCGCCGAATCCTCCGAAACCACCACCGAAAATATCTCCAAACTGGCTGAAAATATCTTCCATGTTCATACCGCCTCCGAAGCCTCCACCTCCGTAACCTCCGTTTCCACTCATTCCGGCATGGCCGAACTGGTCGTATCTGGCACGTTTCTGATCGTCGCTTAATACCTCATAGGCCTCTGCTGCTTCTTTAAACTTTTCTTCAGCCTCTTTATCACCTGGGTTTTTATCCGGGTGAAATTTGATGGCCATCTTACGGTATGCTTTTTTTATTTCGTCGGCTGAGGCAGATTTGCTGATCTCAAGAACCTCGTAATAATCTCTTTTTGACATGACTTTCTATTCTATAATTGATGGGATAAATGATAAAAGATATTTAAAAATTTAGTAATAAAAGTATAGCTGATCATCATTTATCACTCATCATTTATCATTTATAATATTAGTTTCCTGTTACTACTTTTGCAAAACGGATTACTTTATCATTTAAAGTGTAACCTGTTTCGATAACATCTACGATTTTTCCTTTTAAATCTTCCGATGGAGCAGGAATTTGAGTAATAGCCTCATGGAAATCCACGTTGAAAGTGTCTCCGGATCTAACTTCCATTGTTTTTAAACCTTTTTCAGTAAGTTTATTTTTGAATTTCTGATAGATAAGCTCTACCCCCTGAAGGTCAGCCGGATTTCCGTTTTTAGCGATTTCTTTTAATGCTCTTTCAAAATCATCTAAAACTCCTAACATAGAAACCATCATTTCCTGATTAGCGTACTGGAAGAATTCCATCTTCTCCTTAGTCGTTCTTTTTTTATAGTTTTCGAACTCAGCATACAATCTGATGTAACGGTCTTTTTCTTCTGCCAAAAGTTCCTCTGGAGAAGGGGTAGCTGTCACATTGTCCTGAGACGCTGCTTCGTTCTGAACATTGTTTTCCTGTTGATTATTGATGCTTTCTTCGTTAATATCCTGATTTTCCATAATTCAATATTTATTTACAGAAATGTTTCACAAAGAACCTGCCAAATCAGAAATCTGGACATTTAGGCAGAAAAAGACAGCACCTGAAAAAGGGCTTTGAAAGAGAATTATTGAAAATTAAGAATTGAAATAATGAATCCCCCAATTACTATTTATTGACTATAATTCACATTCGCTTTTAATTATTAACTATCAATTATCAATTACTCATTATTAATTTCTCATACTTTTATTCTCCTGTAAACGTCTGATACAAAAGATAGAGGTTTAAAACAATAATGATAATGGAAATACCCCAGACACATATTTTCATAAAAGGCCTGTTCACGAATTCACCCATTTTGGCTTTATCATTGGTAAACATGACCAGTGGAACGACTGCAAAGCTTAGCTGCATAGACAATATGACCTGGCTTAAGACCAATAGCTGAGTTGTTCCCTGCTCACCATACAGAATAGCAACAATTAACGCAGGAATCACTGCTATAAGCCTTGTGATCAATCTTCTTAACCATGGTTTCATTCTGATATTAAGAAAACCTTCCATGACGATCTGTCCTGCGAGAGTACCTGTAAGTGTTGAATTCTGTCCGGAAGCCAATAAGGCAATAGCAAAGGCAATACTTGCCATTGAAGCTCCCAAAATAGGAGTGAGCATTTTGTAGGCATCATGAATATCTGCAACATGTTCGTTACCTGTTGTATGAAAGGTTGCAGCAGCAAGAATAAGGATCGCGGCGTTGATGAAGAAAGCCAGCATCAGTGAAACCGTACTGTCCAGCGTTGCAAACTTGATCGCCTCTTTCTTTCCTTCCGTATCACGGGGATAATCTCTTGTCTGTACAATACTGCTATGAAGATAAAGGTTGTGCGGCATAACGGTTGCTCCTAAAATCCCTATGGCAATATATAACATGGCCGGATTGGTAATGATTTCCTTTTGAGGAACCAAACCTCCCAATATCTCATTGAACGCAGGTTGAGAAATGACTATTTCATAAACGAAGCAGGCTAAAATGATGAAAATAAGCCCGCCTACAATACTTTCAATCCATCGGAAACCTTTTGCCTGAAGTAAAAGGATGATGAGAACATCAACGGTGGTAATGACAATACCCCACGTAAGCGGTATATGGAATAATAAGTTTAGAGCAATGGCAGAGCCAATGACCTCGGCCAGATCACAGGCGGCAATGGCTATTTCACAAAATACCCAGAGAATAAAATTGGTCGTAGGGCTGAAATGATCCCTGCAGGCCTGTGCTAAATCTCGTTCTGCAACAACTCCCAGTTTTACAGATAAATGCTGTAGAACCATTGCAAAAATATTTGAAATAAGAATTACAGAAAGTAAGGTATATCCAAATTGAGCTCCTCCGGCAATATCCGTAGCCCAGTTTCCCGGATCCATATATCCTACAGCAATCATAAGTCCCGGACCTGCAAATGCGAGATATTTCCTCCAAAAACCTGCTTTTCTAGGAACTTTTATAGAAGAATATACTTCTGATAACGAGTGAGATGTTTTATCTTTTCGCCAAGCGCTTTTTAAATTGAAACTCATAAATGTTAGAAATGACTAACAAATTTAATTAAATAAATGTAAACACAAAAATCATAGAAAGAAAAAATCCCGGAAATCAATTTCCGGGACTTAATTTTTATTGATTCTAAAGATTATTTTGCAAATCTTACAGACATTTTTCTGTCAGCAGCTCTTTCTGCATCAGATGCTTTTGCATCTACTTTAGCAAATTTACTTCCGTACCCTTCTGCTTCCAGTACCTGAGCTCCTACTCCTGCTTTTGCTAAAGCAGCTTTGATATATTCAGCTCTGGCTTTTGATAGTTTTACATTAGAAGCTTCATTTCCTGTTTTGTCAGTATAGCCACCGATTTTGATCTTAGCTTCAGGGAAAGCTTTAAGAATCGCTACTAAATTATCCAGCTGTCCTTGTGAACCAGCTTCCAGCTCGGCAGCACTTCCCATTTTGAAATTTACATGGTCAAAATCGTACCACTTATCTTTCAATGCTGAATCATCAGCTGCATTTTTGTAGGCTCCGGATTTCAGGAATGCAATCATCTGATCTTCCATTCCTCCTTTATAGCCTTTCAGCATTACCCCGTTAAGGTCTATATTTTCATCCGTTTTAACGGTAGCAGGAGCTGGGGCTGTAGTCCCCATACTGGCGGTATCTGTATGTGAAACGGCAGATGCAGAGTCAGACATAGCTGTAGTAGTGGTGGTAGTCTGCTTTTTCTCGCATTGTTTCCATAAGAAATATGCCGCTGCCAGTAATAATAAAAGCGGAAGCAACCATTTCCAGATGGAGCCTCCGCCTTGATTATTGTTATTATTTTCAAACTGTTCTCTTATTTCTCTGGCTCCTTCTGAAGCGTGTTCTCTGGCTGTAGCTACTCCTTCTGCAAGGTTATCTTTCGCCGTGGAGGTTACTGAAGAAACTGTTTCTTTAGCCTGCCCGAACCAATTTTCAGCTCCTAATCCAAAGGATGCCAAAGATAGGCCTGCCGGCAATAAAGAAGAGATCATGCCTTTCTGATCATGCAGTAAGCTGGAAATACCCGAAGCACCCAAATTATTGTCTGCCGCATATTTTCCAACAGTGCCTGCTGTAGCCCCGGTAACCAGGTTTAACAATGAACCTGCAGAAGTATTGCTGATTCCTGAAAAACTGGCAATGGAATTTACTAACCCTCCTATCTTATCTCCAAAAATAGAAGATAATAAATTGGAAACTATAGGATTACTGGATGAATTACCTAGTAAATTACCTAAAATTCCACTCGAAGAGGCCTTTGTAATAGCATCCACAACACCAGGGTTGTCTGCGTTATTGGCCAATCCACCTACTACTGCAGGTAATAAGCCACCTATTGCTTTAGAAATACCGGATTCGCTTTCTCCAAACTGTGATGCAGCCTGTGAAACCAAAGCGGGACCTAATTGTCCTTTAATTAAATCAATGACATTTAAAGACATAATAATAAATTTTTTTGATTAATGTTGATATAAATTTAAACAAAAATCTGTCCAAATGTCACCTTTTTTTGAATTTTTCTTTAAAAAACAACGATTTTTTTTTAAATCGTTGAAAATTATTAATAGGCTTTTGCGAATAATACACGTCTCTTAGAAGGTTTTCCTGAGATCAGTGAAATGCCTTCCTCTACATCATCATCCAGAGGAATACATCTGATTGTTGCTTTAGTTTCGTCCTTTATCTGCTCTTCTTCTTCGGCAGTACCATCCCAATGTGCATAGATGAAACCTCCTTTTTCTTCTAAAACTTTCTTAAATTCTTCATAAGAGTCCACTTTTGTAATGTTTTCTTTTCTGAAGTTGAAAGCTTTAGTATAAAGCTCCTCCTGAATGGTTTTTAATAATTCTTCAACATAAGAATCCAATCCTTCAATAGAACGTACTTCTTTGGTAAGGTTATCTCTTCTTGCGATCTCAACAGATTTGTTCTCCAAATCTCTTGGTCCCATTGCAATTCTTACAGGAACACCTTTCAATTCGTATTCAGCAAATTTCCAGCCCGGTTTGTTCTGAGTATCGTTATCAAATTTCACAGAAATTCCTTTTGCTTTTAGCTTAGCCTGAATATCTAATGCAACTTCACTGATTTGTTCTAATTGTTCTTCTCCTTTAAAGATAGGGACAATCACTACCTGGATAGGTGCAAGGGTTGGAGGCAGTACCAAACCGAAATCATCAGAGTGAGTCATAATCAAAGCTCCCATTAAACGGGTTGATGTTCCCCATGAGGTAGCCCAAGCATGTTCAATTTTCCCTTCTTTGTTCGTGAATTTAACATCAAATGCTTTTGCAAAGTTCTGACCAAGGAAGTGAGAAGTTCCTGCCTGAAGAGCTTTTCCATCCTGCATCAATGCCTCGATACAATATGTCTCGTCGGCACCTGCAAATCTTTCAGACGGCGTTTTTAGACCCTTAATAACAGGCATCGCCATGAATTTTTCTGCAAAATCAGCATACACGTCATTCATTTTTTCTGCCTCTTCAACAGCTTCATCTTTTGTAGCATGAGCTGTATGCCCTTCCTGCCATAAGAATTCTGCTGTTCTAAGGAATAAACGGGTTCTCATTTCCCAGCGTACAACATTAGCCCATTGGTTAATTAGTATAGGTAAATCTCTGTATGACTGAATCCAGTTTCTATAAGTATTCCAGATAATGGCTTCTGAAGTAGGGCGTACAATAAGCTCTTCTTCTAATTTTGCATCCGGGTCAACAATAAGTTTGTGAGGATTGTTTGGATCTGTTTTTAACCTGTAATGGGTAACTACAGCACATTCTTTTGCAAAACCTTCCGCATTTTTTTCCTCTGCCTCAAATAAGCTTTTGGGCACAAAAAGCGGGAAGTATGCGTTAACGTGACCTGTTTCTTTGAATCTTTTATCCATTTCATCACGCATTTTCTCCCAGATTGCATAGCCATATGGTTTGATTACCATACACCCGCGCACACCTGAATTTTCAGCTAAGTCAGCTTTTACAACAAGCTCATTATACCATTTGCTGTAATCTTCGCTTCTTGAGGTTAATTTTGCCATTATTTTTTAAAATTTTTTTAACTTTTGTACATTATTGTTATCTAAAAATAAAAATCTATTTTTGATAGATTTTTTTACCAGTATTTTGGTACATTTTTGGTACAGATTGCAAATATAATTTAAATTAAAAATTTTTACGTTATCATGAAAAGAAATATACATAAAAATTTGCTTGATCTGCTAAGATCCAAAGGGATTCTGGCAGTAGCAGGCGGATTATTGCTTGTGTCTTGTGGTGCTCAGATGGGAGGGTATAGCGAGACAGATGGGGTGTATTACGACCCTAACAAGGATACGCTACCTGAAGGAGTTATCATTAATGATAGCGGTAACAGAGTAGGTGAATATTATGACTATTATCAGGATTCCAATGTAATTCAAAATGCAGAAGCGAATTCCAGAGAACAGCAAAACAGATATAGCGAATGGAGTGGAACCAATACGAACTGGGGGTCCAATGCCACAGATTCTGATTGGGGACTGTATTCAGGTTCCCAAACCAACTACTATGACAACTCATGGGGATCTCCATATGGATGGTATGGAGGATATAGTCCCTATTGGGGCTGGAACCGAGGCTGGGGCTGGGGTGCTAATATGTCCTGGGGTTGGGGCGGATCATTTGGATGGGGCTGGGGCGGCTCTATTGGATGGGGAAGTCCTTACTGGGGCGGATATTATGATCCGTTCTGGGGTGGTTACTACGGAAACCCTTATTGGGGGTACGGAGGAGGCTACTGGGGTAATGGTTACTACAACAGACCTATATACAGAAGAAGTGGAATTAGTGGAGGAGGATTCCAGAATACCGGTATAAACAATGCGGTGTACAGAACCAATACGGCTAATTCAGGATTCAGAAATAACAATAATAACGGAGGATTCAGAAACACAAATAGTGGAGGTTTCAGAGATGGTAACTCAAACGGAGGATTCAGACAGCAGGGTAACACCGGAGGATTCAGAAATAGTAATTCCGGAGGTTTCAGAGGTACACAGCCTAATAATGGCGGATTCCGTAATTCAGTTCCTCAGTCAAGACCTGACTATCAGCAATCTCAGCCAAGATATAATAATAATGGAGGCTTCAGATCCAATGATTCCGGAGGTTTCAGATCCAGCGGAGGTTTTAATTCCGGTGGCGGCGGCTTCAGAGGCGGCTCTGGCGGCGGAGGCGGCGGAATGAGATCTGGCGGCGGAAGAGGCGGCTTTAGATAATTTTCAAACGAATAAACTATTAAAAAATAATGTTAAAAAAATCTTTAGTATTAATGAGTATTTCTGCTGCATTTTTTGCGCAGGCTCAGGATGTTTCTGTAATAAGAAATACTGTGGAAGCTTACTCAAGTACTCCTATGATAGGAACTGCCAAGTTCAATGCGATGGCTGGATCTAATGGAGCATTAGGAGGAGATGCCAACTCTTTACTGACAAACCCTGCGGGGTTGGGAGTTGCTATTTCTGGCGAGGTTTCGGGAACTTTATCTATTGCAGGGAATAAGAACAGCAGTTCTATGGCTGGTTCTACATTAAATTATAGCAAGACAAGAGGAGATCTTGGAAATGCAGGTGGGATTATTGCTTTTCCGTTGATGAGTGAGACAGGATGGAAGTTTATTAATATTGGTATTAATTTTTCCAATCAGTCCCTTGATAACGTAATTCAGTCACCGGGTAACAGTAATATAATTTATGATTTTGATATTGCTGACCCTACAAAAGGCGCTTCAATGGCTGGGCACTCCTATGAAAGATATGGGAACTTGTCTAAGATGAGTTTTGGGGTAGGTGCAAATTACAATCATAATCTTTATATTGGTGCAGGATTGAACTTTTTCAATGCAACAATAGATCAGTATGATACTCTGGGATACAGAAACCTTATGAATAATTCTGTAGAATTGTTCAGTAAGCAAGATACTCCTTACTCTGAAAGATCTTCAGGTTTTTCAGCTTCAGTAGGGGTTATTGGAAAGCTTAGTCCTAATTTCAGACTTGGAGCGTCTCTTGAAACTCCTACATTCTGGAGTATAGACAGAAATTATAACTTCTATAATGATCCTAATTACGGAGATGATATAGGAGCTGAAAACAGAAAGTTCACTTCTCCGCTTAAAGCAACGGTAAGTGCTGCATTTGTAGCAAGTAAAAACTTCTCGTTGAACGTAGACTATACATTAGGACTTACAAAGCCTGATTATAAAGTGTACGGTTCTGCAGAAAGAGAACTGAATGATTTCTTTAAAGACAATTATAAGAACCTTTCAGAGGTAAGAGTCGGAGCTGAATATAGAGTAAAACAATTCAGATTAAGAGGCGGATATGCTTACCAGTCAAGTCCGTTTGATGCCCTTACAATCAGCAGATTTAATGATGCCGGTGTTGCAGGCGATCAGTCATACAGTAATCTGATGCTGAGCGATAGAAATACTGCTTCATTGGGGATAGGATATGATTTCAAATCATTCTATGTTGATGCTTCTTATCAGAACATTACTTCCAAGTACAGCAATCCTTTTATGAGAGGGTATATGGGAGATAATTTTGATACCTCTTACTATTCAGCAAAAAATATCGCTCAAAGTGATTCTTATGCAGTAAGTGATGTAAAAAGCACCAGAAATAATTTCTTCCTTACTGTAGGATGGAAGTTCTAAATTTCAGTTTTTATCACTGATATAAATTAAAAGCTCCGAAATTTTTCGGAGCTTTTCTATTTTTAGTGAACGTGAGCTTCAGGATGCTGATGGAAAAGATGCATTACCAATGCAAGGGAAACACCCAGTACCACCAGTCCGATTTTTACCCAGTCAATATTATGATTTTTATTACTTTCAAAAATGATCACAGATGAAATATGAAGAAAAATTCCACCTACGATAGCCAGAAAATAAGGCTGAAGATTGGGATTGAAATAGTTTCCCAATAGCATTCCCATTGGGGAAGCCAATGCAAATAAAGCAACAATCAGAAGAGAAGGATAAGATGTACTTTTTGAATCCTTTTTTCCGTTGAACAAAAATGCTCCCAGAATAAATGAAATAGGAAGATTATGAAATAAAATTCCTAAAAGATACGGGGACAGTTGGTGCTGCTCATTGGCAAGAGGAATACCTTCTATAAATGCATGAATAAAAAGGCCCACCATTAGAGCAACGGGAAGGATGTTGTGCTCGTTATGATGATGGAAATGTCCATGTTCAAAACCTTTGGTAAGGGCTTCAAGAATCATCTGAAGAAGAACTCCTGCGATGACGAATATTCCAAGACTGCTGCCTTCTGTAGAAGTGTAAACTTGCGGAAAAACTTCATTAAGGCAGATTGTAATCAAAAAACCGGCACTTAATATCAACAGGTTTTTGGCCAGTTTTTCTTTTTTACCAAAGTGCTTTCCCAGAAATACTCCGGCTATAACACTTAAAATCAGTAAAAGTACTGTTATCATTATTTTTTCTTAAATAAATTGATGCAACGCGGAGAGCTTTCCTTATTAAATTCGTTAAGCTGATAGTCTCCCCAGATTTTTATTCTTTCAAAACCACATTCTGAAGCATATGCATGAATTGCCTCCAATGGATGAAGTTTTACTTTTTCAAAGAAATGAAAAGGCTTTCCATCTGTTTCGAAGCGGATATCTTTAATAATATGCCTGCCTTCGATTTTTTTCAGAATTTTAAAATCAATATCACCCCTGTTAACGGTGGTTTCGGGAACTAAAGTATTTCTCACATAAGCTTCATTCAGATAATCCAATACAAAATATCCTCCTGGCTTTAATGCATTATAAACCGACTGGAAGACTTTTTTGTCGTCATTCTCGTTATCAAAGTATCCGAAGCTTGTAAACAAATTGAAAACAGCATCCATTGGATCTGCGTCAATGGGGTTTCTCATGTCATGAACTTCAAAAATCAGTGTTTGATTTTCATATTGTTTATCAGACTCAATACTTTGTCTTGAAAGATCCAATCCTAGGACATCGTACCCTAGTTTATTGAGAAAAACAGAGTGTCTTCCCTTTCCACAGGCAAGATCTATGATTTTGGACTGAGGCGGAAGCTGAAGGTCCGCAGTAAGCTTTGTAATGAAGTTTTCGGCTTCAGTGTAGTCTCTGTTACTATAGAGCAAATGATAATAAGGGGTATCAAACCAAGATTCAAACCATTCCATAATGCAAAAATAACTAAATTTGTGCGGTTAAAAGCAAAGTATTTTACAACATTAAAAGATTGAAAAATTCAATTGATCAATAAGTTGGAGGGCTAATCTTTTAATTATTAAAACTTTAAAACTTTTAAAACATCATTATGGATACAGAAAATATCAAAATACAGATAAAGACATTCTTCGGATTGGAGCCAATTCTTGCTGAAGAAATCAAAAAATTGGGCGGAAAAAACGTCGAAATTAAAAACAGAGCGGTAAATTGTGAAGGAGATCTTGGTTTTCTTTATAAAATTAATTATTCTGCGAGAACGGCATTGAAAATTTTGGTGCCTATCCATGAGTTCAAAGCTTTTAACCAGCATCAGTTTTATGACAGACTATTCAAATTTGAGTGGGAGAATTTTATGGATGTGGAACAGTCTTTCTCTATTGACGCAACGGTAAACTCTGAAACTTTCAAGCATTCACAGTTTGTAACTTTGAAGATGAAAGATGCCATTGTGGATTATTTCCAGGAAAAATTCAAAAGACGTCCGAATGTAGAAACCAGAGATCCGGATATTAAATTCCACCTTCATATCGATAGAGAGCTTGTCATGATTTCTATGGATTCTTCTGGAGATGCTTTATTTAAAAGAGGATATAGAAAAGAACAGGGTGAGGCTCCTATTAATGAAGTTCTTGCAAGTGGAATGCTTCAGCTGGCAGGTTGGGACGGAAAAGGAAATTTCCTTGATCCTATGTGCGGCTCAGGAACATTATTGATTGAAGCGGCAATGATCGCTATGGATCTTCCTGCTCAGATTTTCAGAAAGAGATTTGGGTTCCAGAACTGGAAAAATTATGACGCGGACTTATTCGCAAAAATTAAAGAATTCAGAATAAACAGAGTCAGACAGTTTGATGGGAAAATTGTAGGATACGATATTGATTCAAAAATGCTTAATGCAGCAAGAACAAATGTGGAGGCTGCAGAAATGGAAGATGTGATCGAGATCAAAAGGCAGGATTTCTTTGAGTCTAAAAAAGAACTTTTCCCATTATTAATGGTATTCAATCCTCCATACGACGAGAGAATTTCCATCAATGATGATGATTTTTACAAAAAAATTGGAGATACTTTCAAAACACATTACCCGAATACACTGGCATGGCTGATTTCTTCTGATCTGGAAGCTGTGAAGAAGATTGGATTACGCCCTTCAAGAAAGATCAAACTTTTCAACGGAAAGCTTGAAACAAGATTTTTACAGTACGAAATGTATGAAGGAACGAAGAAAGTACATAAACTGGAAGGTAATAAAGACTAGTATCCCGGGGATTTAAAATCTTAAATAGATGAGTTGGATTTTTTTTTGAAATTTTCGATCCAATTCTTGATGTATTCGGGCTGTTTGGTGCTGGCTCCGGATCATCACGTTCCAGTCGAGACAAAACAAGTTGAAGTAGTGGTGAAAAACTACAAAATATGGAATCTACAGATTCAGATTGTTTAAAGAAAAACTAAGTGCAGGATTTCTTGTGATGGCAGTATTTTTTTTAATAGCTTTTTGAAAGATAATATCATCGGGAAACTCTACACAACGTTAAGTACATCTATTTAAATCGGGTTTATTTTTAAACTAAAATAATAAAAAGGCGGCTGTATCGTATCTGATACAGCCGCCTTTATTTTTATCTGGTCAGTGAAGGAGCAAAACCATACTGTTTTTTAAAAGCGTGTGAAAAATGAGAAAGATCTTCAAAACCGACTTCCAGAAAGACATCAGATGGTTTTTTATTCTTTTCTGATAAATGATAATACGCCAGTTCCAAACGTTTCCGGGTCAGCCAGCGTTGTGGCGTTATCTGATAAATTTTCCTAAAATCCCGGTTAAAGGTAGATAAGCTTCTTCCTGTAAGATACCCAAACCGTTCCAAAGGCATATTGAACATGTAATTCTTTTCCATAAAGTTGATCAGATCAACTTTTCCAGGTTCATCAAAATCAGTAAGAATACCATCTATATGAGGGTTTGTTTCTCTTAAAATACTTATGGCTTCAGTGATTTTTAAATGCGCAATGTTTTCAGGAAAGGCACCTTCTATCTCAAAATAAGGAATAAGTGAAGCCAGGCAGCTTCTCAAAAGGGGGTGGCTGCTGAAGCTGTAAATACAGGATTCACGATGCCCATTTTTATGCCGGTAATCAATAGAACCATAAAACTGTTTCAGCCGTTCTGTGGTTAGATGCATGACCACTGCTTTATGAGGAAGTCCGTCTTTCGGATAATTGATAATGGTTGAAAGGTGGTTTCTGGGGATCAGGAAAATATCTCCTGCTTTAAACAGATAGGTTTTATCGGCCTGAATAATTTTAGTTTCTCCTGATATGAACCAAACCAGCATATGATATTCAAAGACTGCTTCTGTTTTGAATAATCTGTCATCAAAGCTTGAAAGCTTGATGTCCGGTGTGAGATATTGAATCTGGAAATCCATTGTCAGCTGTTTTTCAGTACAAATGTATTTAAAAAAGACATTATTTCGTGTCAAACTGAACACCCAGCATATTTTCTGTTAATTTCCATAACTCTTGTGCGTTATTCTTATCAATAGAATAGGGCTGTACACCGCGTATGGTGGCAGGTTCATCAAATCTGTGCTCAATCTGTCCTTTATCAATCTCAGCGATATCACAATTTTCACAGTAGACTCCTCCCACATTTTCAAGTTGAGGACTTACTGAGCACCATACTGTAGTGGCAGCACCTTGCTGAATTGTTTTTAATTTTGCTTCAACTTCCGGTTTGATATTTCCTTCTCTATCATGAGTTCCCAGTTGTTTAAAAAGCTCAATAGGCTCTTCTCTTCCCAAGTCAGTACCATATACGGAACCAGGATGAAGAGAGTAAGCTCTGACATTGAATTTTTTTCCTCTTTCATCAAGTTCTACAGAAAAAAGATTACAGGCTGTTTTAGATTGCCCGTATCCTGAAAGGCTTTCATACTCTCTTTTTTCAAAATTGGGATCTTCAAAATCAAAGGGAGCAATCTGGTGGCCATAGGAAGAAACATTGATAACTCTTGCCCCGTTTGCTTTTTTAAGAGCTGGCCACAGTTTTGCTGTAAGCTGAAACTGTCCTAAGTAATTCGTAGCAAGCTGAGACTCAAAACCTCTGCTGTCCCTGCGCAGGGGAACCCACATGATACCTGCATTATTAATGAGAATATCTAGTTTTTTACCGGAGGCCATGAATTTTTCAGCAAAGCTATCGATGGATGCGGAATCCATCAGGTCCATTTTTTCGAGCTCAATATTTTCAATTCCGGAAAGATTTTTTTCTGCTTTTTCAATATCTCTTGCAGGAATAATGACATGTGCTCCTGCAGAAATAAGTGTTTTTGTGGTCTCCAGGCCAATTCCTGCGTAGCCTCCTGTGATAATGACTGTTTTCCCGGTAAGGTCGGTTCCTTTTATGACTTCCTGAGCTGTAGAGTATGCGTTGAAGCCTGAGTTTAGAGGCTGTTGCAACGGATTGATAGTATGTTTCATTTTTTTTGTTTGAATTTCTACAGCAAAATTATGAGGTATTACCCATGATGATTGTGTTTAAAATGTCAAATAAGTTGGCTTAGAATTTCATCTGTTTTAAAGGTTTGGCAGAGTAGGCGGATCCTCTGTTTAGTTAATTTCTCAGAATAAGCTGTTAAACTGTTTGTGGTTTCATGCTCGAATAAGTAATTTTGAAAAATTTTTAATTTGAAGCCTACTATTTCCATTGTTGTTGCTATTTACAACCGAAAAGATGAACTTTTCGAGTTGCTGACCTCTTTGACCCAACAGACTGATAGAGAATTTGAAATCATTATTGTGGATGATGGTTCTCTGGTTGATCTCAAGCCTACGATAAAGAATTTTGAGGAAAGTCTGGATATTAAATATTTCAAAAAAGATAATTCAGGACCTGGACTTTCGAGAAATTACGGGGCAGCAAGAGCAGCCAACGAATGGCTGGTTTTTGTAGACAGTGACGTGATCGTTGAGAAAGATTATATTGAACATATTAAAAATGATATTCTGACAATTCCTTGTGATGCATTCGGAGGAGCTGATAAGGCACACAAAGGATTTAACCTGATGCAGAAAGCAATTTCCTATTCCATGACTTCTGTTTTTACAACCGGAGGAATCAGAGGAAGCAAGAAAGCTGTTTCAAAATTTCAGCCCAGAAGTTTTAATATGGGGGTGAAGAAAGCTGTTTTTGAGAAAGTAGGCGGATTTTCAGAAATGAGAATAGGCGAGGACCCGGATTTATCTATGACCCTTTGGGAAAACGGATTTACAACAGCTTTTTTTGATAATATTGCAGTATATCATAAGCGCAGGGTGGATTTTGGAAAATTCTCTAAGCAGGTCTTTCAGTTTGGCTGTGCCAGACCAATTCTTAACCAGCGGCATCCTAATTATGTAAAGATCTCTTTTGCATTTCCTACTTTATTTATGTTAGGCTATATCATGGGGTTTTTGGAGTATTTTATTACAGGAAGAGGGATAATCCTTGCTTTCTATGGTTTGTACACCTTTTTGGTGCTTTTCCATGCTTTATTATTAACTAAAAATATAAGTATTGCAGGGATGGCCGTAATTTCCACTTATATTCAGATGTTTTCGTATGGTTATGGTTTTTTAAAGTCATGGCTTCTTTTGAATGTTTTCAGAATGAAGCCTGAAGAAGCGTTTCCTACTCATTATTATAAAAAATAAAGGGCAGGAATATCTCTAAGTTTTGGCTAAAGCCAATCGGAAGAATTTTTTCTATTCATCAATAGGCTAAATTGCTATTGAATGAATTTAAAAGATCAGCTATTAAAAATAAAAAATTGGTATTTCAGCAAGAAATATAAAAAAGGCTGCTCGTTTGGGGCAGCCTTCACAATAAATTTAGGATATAGAAATGTTTTCATGGTTAAGAACGCCTACTTTCAGCATGCATTCTTTCATCTTATGATAGGTTCTTTTGATGTCGTGATCTAAGCCGATAGAAAATCTGATCAGTCCGTCAGAGATCCCTATGGAAGCACGTTCTTCTTCCGGAATTTCAGAAGAGGTAGATTTTCCTGAGCAAGAGAACAAAGTTTTGTAAAACCCTAAGCTTACCGCCAGGTAACCCAGATTTTCTGCCTGCATCATTTCCATCAGCTCGTTGGCTTTTTCCGTCGTTCCGGCATCCAGAGTCAGTAATCCTCCGTATCCGTACTCCTGGTCAATCATACTTGCCATTAATTCATGATTTTTATGAGAAGGCAATCCCGGATAAGATACTTTTAAACCATCTTTTTCGAATCTTTCAGCAAGGTACATTGCATTGTGGCTGTGCTGCTTTATTCTGATATGTAATGTTCTTAAGTTTTTTAAAATACTTGATGATCTTAAGCTGTCCATCGTAGGACCAAGAAGCATACATGCCCCGGAGTTTACATTTTTAGTATCATCGATAAATGCCTGGGTTCCGCAATATACACCACCCACGGTATCACTGCTGCCATTGATGAATTTCGTTAAACTATGAATAACGACATCTGCTCCAAATAGCTGAGGAGAAATGGAAAGAGGGGAAAAGGTATTGTCAACAATCAGTTTCAAATTATGCTTCTTACAGATTTCAGAAAGTTTTCTAAGATCCGCCACTTCAAGAAGCGGGTTGCTTACACTTTCACAGTAAATAACTTTAGTGGTAGAAGTGATGGCATTTTCGATAGAATCAAAATTATTGATATCAACAAAAGTGGTTGCTACATTAAACTGAGGCATGAAGTTTTTAAGAAAAGCATACGTACCTCCATAGATAGTGCGGCTTGAAATAATATGGTCTCCACTTTTGCACACCTGCATCAAAACAGAAGTAATAGCGCCCATTCCGGATGCCGTCACATTGGCGGATTCTGTATTTTCCATTTTTGCAAGAGCCTGTCCCAGATAAAGGTTCATTGGTGATGAATGTCTGGAGTACAGATAACATCCTTCGGCGTTGCCTTCGAAAGTATCAAACATCGTCTTTGCGGAAAGAAAAGTATAGGTAGAACTGTCAGAAATAGAAGGGTTTACTCCTCCGAATTCCCCAAAATACTGAAGATCCTGGATCTCATTGGCTGCGTTAAAGTTTTCCATAAGTATTGTTTTTATTTTATAGGGCCAATTTGCGCTATTTTCCTAATTATTACAATGGAAAATTGAATTTGTAGTATATAAAACTGGAAAAATGTATTTATTTAGAAAATATAATTGCTATCTTCGGGAATATTAAAATGTTACCAAAAAATTATCTATGGAACTTGATGAAATTGATAAAAAACTGCTGTTGTTTTTGCAGGAAGACTGTAAACAAACTACCAAAGAGCTGTCCGGTAAGCTTGGATTATCAGTGACGGCAATTTATGAGCGGGTAAAAAAACTTGAAAATGCAGGCGTTATTTCAAAGTATGTAGCTTTACTAAACAGGCAGAAGATTAAAAAAGATTTTATTGTGCTGTGCCACGTGAAGCTCACACAGCACAAAAAAGAATTTGTACTTCAGTTTGAAAAAGAGGTAATGAATCTCCAGGAAGTTACCGAATGCTTCCATGTAAGTGGAGATTATGATTACATCCTGAAAATAGGGGTGAAAGACATGGAAGATTACCGTCACTTTATGCTGACGAAGCTGACAACCCTTCAGCATATTGCGAGTACGCACAGTTCATTTATGATTTCCGAGGTGAAAAATACAACGGCAATTGTTTTATAAAATTAAAAGAAGTCCTAAAGGTTCAGATTCTGTACAATATATTATTTTGAGATTGAATTTTCATTGATGAAAACGTCTGCTATTTTCACTATGATTTTTATTGATAGTTTACTTTGGTAATTTTATCGATGAAATAATGAAGTCTTTTAATATCTGCTCTTCCTTTATTTTTATCGTTTAAGAAGCAGGTTGTTACAATTACCATTTTTAAATCAGGAATAACACATATTAACTGTCCTCCATATCCTGTTGCAACAAAAGCCTGATGCCCATTGGTTTTTCGTCGCCACCAGTAATAACCATAGCCATTGGCGTCAGGCATCACATCCCAGGAATCGAGTTTTACATGTTCCGAGGTAGATTCCTGAATCCATTTTTGTGATACAATCTGTTTTCCGCCCGATTTTCCGTTATTTAGAATCATGGAGCCGAATTTCAGCATATCATTAGTTTTCATAAAGAGTTCTGAGCCTGCAATATTTCTATCCATTGAATCAGTGTCCCATCTGATGGTATTTATTTTCAAAGGTCTGAAGAGATTTTCAGTGGCAAACTGCTTCAGATTGGTTTTTATGATTCTTGACAAAGCAGCTCCGAAAACGTGAGTTTCACCACTGTTATAATTAAATACCGTACCCGGGTATTCTTCGAAAGGGAGTTCCAGAACGAATCTTACAGGATCATAGGAAAATGACATATCCATTGATATTTTTGAATTTTCAACCCAGTCAAAGCCACCCTGCATCGTCATCAGATTTTTGAGTGTTAGCGTATTTCGGATAGAATCATGAAGAACTTTTCCTTCGATATTGGAAATATTCTTGAATCTGCTTCTTGAAATATTATACTCCGGAAGAATTTTTAAAACCGGAGTATTGAGATTGGGAAGTAAATTTTTGTCTTTTGCAATTCCTGCCAGAACGGATACGATACTTTTGGTAACTGATTTTACACTAAAGACTGTTTCTTTGTTCGCTCCATGAAAATATTGTTCATATAAAATCATGTCGTTTTGTGAAACGATGAACGATCCCAGCGAGGGAATACTGTCATTGATTTCTTTGGTGAATTTCTCAGAAAATTCTTTTGGTAATTCTCTGTTGAAGGCAGCCTGTGATTTCAGTTTAGGACAGAAGATGGCCATCGCTGAAATAGTAAGGACCTGCAGTAATTGCTTGGATTTCATTGTTTAAAAAGGGAGGAATAATTATTAGCTGATAAAAACCAGAGAAGTCAGCTGAAAACAAAACATTAGTTTGTTTTCAGCTAACACACCTGAAGTTTTTCTATTCCTCTAAATTATGAAAAACAATGAAATTTTTAAATAAATCTCAGCAATATTTTTACATTTTTCCTGAGTCGCTTAATATTATACCAATACTCCGTTTTTAGAAGAAATAGGATCCGGAAGATCTGTTTCTCCACCCATTTGAAGAAGGTCAATTTCAATGGCTCTGCATATCGAAAGCATCGGAACATCAAACATAAGACCGCCAAAAGGATTTTCGGAATAATCTCCTACCAGTTCCATGATAATATAGATCCATCCAATGATGATACAGAAAGGAATGGAGGTCCAGATTCCCCAGTCGCCCAGTTTGGCAAACTCATTTACTAATCCGAGAGGAAGGAGCATAATGAAGAGAATATTAAAGACAAATGCGGTGCTGGCAAACTGTCTTGGTGAAGGGAATTTCTTAATTCTCTCGGCCTGTCCCTGAAAGTTGTAGAATTCATTAAGACTGTTTTGAAGCTGAGTCTGATTGAAATCTGTGATCGCATTCATGTTTTTCAGTTCATTAATGTCTTTTGCCTGCTGGGAGATCAGATACGTAGCAAAGTTTTTATAATGACCTTTAAGGTCGTATTCGTCCTCAGAAAGATATTTGTGCAGAAAGATAGGAGCCCTTCCATAATCGGGGAACCCTGCCTTGATCAGCCTGTTTCTTCTGAGATTGATGTTTCCGAATTTACTGTTTTCAGTGCTTATATGTTCCCACTCCGCAGGGATAAGAAGCTGCTCACGGAAAGTGTACAGCCATGCAATATGACGATTGACAATTCTTTTCTTACGGTCTTCCAGATCAAAAATGCCAATTTCTTCATTTTGGGTATCAAAAGCATATATCATTGAAGCAAAAGAACGGCTGGAGTTGACGATTCCGCCCCAGATTTTTCTGGCTTCCCAAAGTCTGTCATACGCCTGGTTGTTTTTAAAACCTACAAGGAATGCCTCGGCAGTACCAATCAGGGCCACAGGAACCCATGGAATTGACATCCAGTGCCAGTTGAAGAAGTAAAAAAGAACCGCAATCAATGTACACCAGATGGATATTAAGATAAGATGTAAACCAGACAGGTTGAGAACCTGTTTATAATTGACGTATTTGGTTGTGATCATAAAAATGAATGTGTTTTTGCGTGTACAGACAAAACAAATACCAAACTGTGATCAGGTTTTCTTTCTATTGGCTGTCAGGAATTGGCTATTTAGGTTTTCTGTACTTATAATGGACTAAGGTTGAGATTAATAATTGTTAAATAAAAGTAGTGAAAAAAAAGCATAAAAAAACCTCTAAAAATTTTTAGAGGTTTCAATTTATAGAAATTTAATATTTCAGCATTTCTTCGATCTTACTGGAAAGCTTCTCTGCGTTAGGAAGCATTTCTTTTTCCAGTACTAGGTTGATAGGAACTGCCGGGACATCTAGTGATCCCATTGTTTCTACCGGAGCATCCAGATATTTGAAACAGTTTTTGGAAATACGGTGTGCAAAAGCTTCTGCGAAAGAATTATTAAGTTGCTCTTCCGTAAGAACGATACATTTTCCATGTGCTTTCACTCTTTCAAAAACAAGTTCTTCATCAAGAGGGATTAAGGTTCTTAAATCAATCACTTCAACTCTTCCATTAAAGTTTTTAGCGGCTTCTTTAGCCCAGTAAACACCCATTCCGTAAGTAACGATCAATAGCGTTCTTCCTTTTTCAGTCTCATTCTTATCAGCTTCTATGATGATCTTACCTTTTCCAAAAGGAAGTACGTAGTCTTCTGCCGGTTCTATGGTTTTGGCATCTTCAGTGCCGGGAACTTTACTCCAGTATAATCCTTTATGCTCCAGCATAACTACCGGATTGGGATCATAATAAGCTGCTTTCAGCAATCCTTTAAAATCCGCTGCATTACTTGGGTATGCTATTTTAATTCCCTTAATATTGGCTAAAATGCTTTCAACACTACCACTATGATAAGGACCACCGCCTCCATAAGCTCCGATTGGAACACGGATAATGTTGCTCACAGGAAATTTTCCACCGCTTAAATAATTTGATTTTGAAATCTCTGTGATAAGCTGGTTGATTCCCGGATAAATATAATCTGCAAACTGAACTTCAACAATTGGTTTTAATCCTACAGCACTCATTCCGGCCGTAGAACCAATGATATACGCTTCCTGAATGGCAGTATTGAAAACTCTCTTGCTTCCAAATTTTTTTCCCAGTGTAACCGTTTCACGGAAAACACCGCCAATTCTCTCACCTACATCCTGGCCGTACAGAAGAGCTTCAGGATGTTTCCACATCAATTCCTGAATGGCATGTATGGCAGCATCTACCATAACGATTTTTTCACCGCCGGTAGGTTCACGTGTTCCTGCCTCTTCAGTGATCGGGGTAGGAGCAAAAACGTGCTGCATTACTGTTTCCGGTTTAGGATCTTCAGCATTTTTAGCTTTTTCAAAAGCTTCTTCTGCTTCGAGGCGCGCTTTTTTCGTAATTTGTTTTAAAAGATCCTCATCTGTACCTGTTTCCAGTAAGTGTTTTCTTAGGATTTCTCCCGGATCTTTAGCTCTATGTTTAGTTAAATCTTCTTCGTCTCTATAGAATTCTCTTCTTACACCTGAAGTATGATGGCCAATAAGTACTGTTTTTGCACAAACAACCAAAGGCCTTCTTTCTGTTCTTACAAAATCTACCGCCTTTTTCATGGCTTCGAAACTTTCTACGAAGTCAGTTCCATCCACTCTCATTCTGCTTAGCCCTGTAAATCCTGCCACAAAATCGTACGCATCACAGGTTCTTGCTTCTTCTTTGGTCACGGAAATTCCCCACTCGTTATCCTGTACAAGGAAAATAATAGGTAACTGGTGCAGCGCTGCAAACTGTAGCGCTTCGCTTACTTCCCCTTCGGTAACCGAATTGTCTCCAAGACTGCAAATGACAACGGGGTTATTTTCAAAATTCTGAAGCTCAAAATCCTGGATGTATTTTATTCCCTGTGCCACTCCTGTTGTAGGGATAGTCTGCATTCCGGTAGCAGAACTCTGGTGAATAATCTTTGGCTTATTTTCATCTCTGCTGGAAGGATGAGAATAATAAGATCTTCCTCCGGAAAAAGGATCATCAGCTTTCGCCAATAATTGAAGCATCAGCTGATAAGGTTCAAAGCCAATTCCTAAAAGGATGCTTTCATCTCTGTAGTAAGGAGAAACCCAGTCTTCCTTCTTAAGCTGATAAGCAGTAGCAAGCTGAATAGCTTCGTGGCCTCTTGATGTGCTATGAACGTATTTACATACATTTCGGTTTTCTTCATAAATGTCGGCCATTGCTTTTGCCAGCATCATATGATTGTACGCTTTAAGTAAAATATCCTGAGAAACTTTCTCGTGAAGTGTATTTTCCATAGGAAGCAAATATACATTAAAAAAACAAAATACTAACAACCGTTAGTATTTTGTAATAAATACGCTGATTTAGTGATTATTCCTCAATTGTATTTGGGAAAAAAGGGCCTTTTCGGGCTTGATTTTTTGGGAAATTAATTCCTTCCGAGCACTCTGATAATTAATTACAGGTAATTGTAATAATTGAATGGAATGAGCAAGTGGCTGAAGCAGTCATACCTATTTAAGTTTTTTATTGATAATTTCAATCCTTTATTTCAATAATGTTCATCGTTTATCTTCTGCATTTAAAGGATTATTTAGAAAAAATGAAGTAACTTTACATTCTCTTTTTTATAAAAAAGTTAGAAACTTATATGTATTTAATTTTTGACACAGAAACAACCGGTTTACCTAAAAATTTCAATGCACCGCTTTCAGACTCAGACAACTGGCCAAGAATGGTTCAGATTGCATGGCAGGTACACGATGATAATGGTAATCTAATTGAAAATCAGGATTATATTATAAAACCTGAAGGGTATGATATTCCCTTCAACGCAGCGAGGATTCACGGGATTACAACAAAAATTGCCAATGAAGAAGGACGTGATCTGCAGGAGATTCTAGAAGAATTTGCTAAAGTACTGGACCGTATAAGAGTGGTTTCCGGGCATAATGTAGAGTTTGATTATAATATTGTAGGAGCAGAATTTTACAGGAAGAATATAAAAGACAATTTGCAGGAAAAACCCAAAGCCGACACCATGATTTTGGGAACAAATTTCTGTCAGCTTGGAGGAGGACGAGGTGGTAGATTTAAGCCCCCGAAACTTGAAGAGCTTTATGAAAAACTGTATGGAAATAAATTTGATGAAGCCCATAATGCTGCTGCCGATGTAAATGCCACTGCTCAGGTTTTCTTTGAAATGATGAGAATAGGGGTGATTCCTGCTGAGGTTTTAAAAGTTTCTGAAGACCAGCTTGCTTATTTTAAAACGCTTTACCCTGATCCGATAAAGCCCTTTGGGATTGTTATCCGAAGACAGGTAGCCGATTTCAACAACAAGAAAAAGCAGAATGATTTCGGAAGTATTGATGAGATTGATCTAGGCCAATATTTCAATTTTAACAATCATAGCGTTTTTTCAACGTTAATGGCTACTTCCAGTATTTCAGACTTGATAAAAAGAGCTTCAGATGATAATTTTCCCGCTGTCGGAATGGTAGATTTGGGAAATATGATGGGAGCTTTCAAGTTTGTTTCTGCGGTTGAAGGAGCTAATGGTGACCGGGCCAAAAAACATAAAGAATATTTAGTAAAAAAACAGGAAGCAGAAGAAAACGGAACAGAATTCAATGAAACTGAGCCGATTTTGAAGCCTTTGATTCCTGTGGTAGGCTGTGAATTTTATATTTCGAACCGTTACGAACAGAAACAATTTACTAAAGATGATCCTGATAGAAGAACCCAGGTTGTTCTTTTAGCAAAAGATTTTAATGGATATAAGAATTTAGCAAAACTTTCAAGTATAGGTTTTTTAAAAGGATTCTATTTTGGAGTTCCGAGAATTAGCCGTGAACTGATTGCTGAGTATAAAGAAGGACTGATTGCTTTGACTTCGGGGATTAATGGAGATATTCCTGATGCAATCCTGAATACGGGGGAGCAAAAAGGGGAAGAGCTTTTCAAATGGTGGAAAGACACTTTTGAGGATGATTTTTATGTTCAGCTTCAAAATCATAAACTTCCTGAGGAGGAGCACCTGAATGATGTTTTACTGCATTTCGCAGATAAATATAACGTTAAAATTTTAGCGCAGAACGAAACATATTACACGAATAAAGATGATTCTAATATTCAGGATATTGTAAGTTGTATAAAGGATGGTGAAAAGCTTACAACACCTGTAGGTAAGGGATTTGGTAAGAGAAGAGGTCTTGCAACAGGAGAATATTATATTAAAAATTCTGACGAGATAAAGGAAAGCTTTTTAGCTTATCCCGATGCTTTTGAAGCATATGATGAATTTACTGCAAAATTTAAACCTTATACCTTAAAAAGAGACGTACTTCTTCCAAAATTTGATATTCCTGAGGAATTTATTCATCCTGAAGATGAGGTTGACGGCGGGAAACGAGGTGAAATGGCCTATCTTACTCACTTAACTTATGAAGGGGCAAGGAAAAGGTACGCTGATACGGGAATTACTGATGAAATTAAAGAGCGTCTTGATTTCGAATTGGATGTAATCGCTAATACGGGGTATCCCGGTTATTTCTTAATCGTACAGGATTTCTGTAATGAAGCCCGTAATATGGGAGTGTGGGTCGGCCCTGGTCGTGGTTCTGCAGCGGGTTCTGCGGTAGCTTACACGATTGGAATTACCAATGTGGATCCCATTAAATATGATCTCCTTTTCGAGAGATTTCTAAATCCGGAAAGGGTTTCCATGCCCGATATTGATATTGACTTTGATGATGAAGGAAGAGATAGAATTATCAAATGGGTAGTTGAAAAATATGGTAAAAATCAGGTGGCACAGATCATCACTTACTCTGTGCTGGGTGGTAAATCTGCGATTAAAGATGCAGGGAGGGTGCTGGATCTCCCAATTCCTGATACCAATAATATTGCTAAACTAATTCCTCCAAGTCCGGGAATGAATATTGCGAAAGCTTTAGCAAAATATGATAAATTAAAGCCGGAGGAGCAAATGCTTGTCGATGAGATGAGGTATGTTCTTGATAGTCCGGAAGATGCGCGCCATGACGTTTTAGCCAGTGCAAAAAAGATGGAAGGCTGTATCAGAAATACAGGAATTCACGCTTGTGGTGTTATTATTACTCCTGAAGATGTAAGTAATCTTGTTCCGGTGACTATTGCTGCTAAAGATGCAGATATCCTGGTATCACAGTTTGATAACTCGGTAGCGGAAAGTGCTGGTCTTTTAAAAATGGACTTTTTAGGGCTGAGAACTTTAACCATTATAAAAGATGCCTTAAAATTGGTAAAGGCAAGGCATGGTGTTGATATCGATCCTGACCTGATCCCTCTTGATGATACTAAAACCTATCAGTTGTTTAAAGAAGGAAGAACAGTAGGTATTTTCCAGTACGAAAGTCCAGGGATGCAAAAGTACATGAGAGAGCTTAAACCGACGGTTTTTGCCGATCTTATTGCGATGAATGCCCTTTATCGACCGGGTCCGATTAAATATATTCCAAACTTTATTAACAGGAAGCACGGAGTAGAAGAGATTGTTTATGATTTACCTGAAACCGAAGAATATCTGAAAGAAACTTACGGAATTACCGTTTACCAGGAGCAGGTAATGCTCTTATCTCAGAAGCTGGCCAATTTTACTAAAGGTGAAGCAGATACACTGAGAAAAGCGATGGGTAAAAAGCAGATTGATGTTCTGAATAAAATGTACCCTAAATTTATTGAAGGAGGAAGAAAGAATAACCTTAATGAAGAAAGGTTAGAAAAAATATGGAATGACTGGAAAGCCTTCGCAGAGTATGCATTTAACAAATCCCACTCAACCTGTTATGCTTTAATCGCTTATCATACTGCCTATTTGAAAGCGAATTATCCGGCAGAATATATGGCGAGTGTAATGAGTAATAACATTAACAATACAGATTCAATTACCATGTTCATGGAGGATTGTAAAAGTATAGGAGTTGATGTATTAGGTCCGGATGTCAATGAATCTCAATATAAATTCTCTGTAAACGAAAAAGGCCAGATCCGTTTCGGTTTGGGAGCCATCAAAGGAATAGGTGAGGGCCCTAGTGAGGCTATAACAAGAGAAAGAACAAACGGAAGATTTAAAAATATTTACGATTTCTTTGAAAGAATACTTCCTTCACAGATGAACAAAAGAGTGGCGGAGAGTTTAGTGCTGGCCGGAGCTTTTGATGAGCTGCATTCTTATCACAGAGGTCAGTATTTTGATATTGATCTTGCAGGAAAGACCAATTTGGAAAGATTGATCAGATATGGGCAGAGTTTTCAGGAAAGCAAAAATGAGATGGAGCATTCTTTGTTCGCTGATTTCGCTGATGAAGTCCAGATAGAGCAGCCAAAACTGGCTCCTTGTCCGGAATGGCCGAATATGCATAAACTTAATAAAGAAAAAGAAATCATTGGATTCTATCTTTCTGCGCATCCACTGGATGAATTTAAATATCATTTCCGGTTTATGCAGGGGCAGCTCTCCAAGAAATCAGTATTGGAAAAAGATCAAGAAGGGAAAGAAACAGCGGATGAAGCTCCCGTTTTGGAACAAGACACGCAGGATGAAGCGGTAGATCTTATAGAGATTGTATCTGATGATGTGGTGGCAGGAGAAGAGGAAGTTATAGAGGAGATAACGAAGAAAGCCGAACCGAAAGGAAATTTCTTGTTTTTAAATCTGGATGAGGTGGATGCTTATAAAGAACAGGCTTTTGCCAATAAGCAGGAAGAGTTATTCGAGGAGAAAAAGAAAGACTGGAAAACACTTCAAAAAGAAAGAGAAAATGGCGGTGGCGGTAAAGAATATACTGTAGCTGGTCTGATCACGGAATATAGAGTTCAGGATGGTTTCAGAAGTGGCGAAAAAGTAGCTTTTGTTACACTGGAAGATTATTCAGGTTCCTATTCATTCAGATTGGGTGACAGGGATTATATGAGGCTGAAGGAAAAGCTGGAAGTGCAGAGATTTGTTATTTTTAAAATAAAATTTGCGCAGGTGAAAGACGGACGGGTTTTTGTGAATGTAGTGGATGTAATAGAACTTCAGGAAGCGTTTGAAAGGTTTGCAAAAAGTATCTCTTTAGTAATGGATGTAATGGACGTAAGGCCGGAAGATCTTGATTTTTTCAGGAAGGTTCTTGATCGGAATAAAGGGAATCAAAAGTTGAAATTCTTTATTAAAAATATTGAAGATGATTCTCATATTGAAGTTCAGTCTATGAAACATTCTGTGGATCTCAATGGAGATCTTATTAAGGAAATTCAATTGCTGAATAAATATGAATTCTACCTGAATTAGGTAATTAGATAAAAATATAACAATTTAAAAGTGGCTTCTGCCACTTTTTTCGTTTACATACTGTTGAAAATATTACATATATTTTCATATTCAATAGTAAAATATTAAACGATTGTATTTTTGAAGATTTTATTATAATGTATTTAAATTGAATACATTACGTTTTTATCATTGAATTATGAAATAATTATTAAATTTAAATAAACGTTTGATTTTATTTCTGAATATTTGCTTATTTAAATGTTTTTATTTAATAATTTATGATATTTTTTAATATTTGAATTAATATTTATACATTTACCTCCCTAACTTTTATTATTACTAATTTATGAAGAAAATTCTACTAACGTGCCTTACCGCTTTTTATTATTGCGTGTCAGCACAGGTTGGGCCGCCACAGGCTGCCGGCCCCAATACGAATAACGGGTATGCACTCACGCAGTCATCAGGTACCTATACGCCATTGTCTACCAATAGAACCATATGGCAATCCGGAGCAACTATGGGAACCGATCTGGTGTCCGGAGCAATCCCTTTGCCGACTCCTTTTACGTATAATAACCAAAAATATAGCTCTGTCTATATTAGTAATAATGGTTTTATTACATTGGGGGTTCCAGCGGCCAATACTACGTATACCGGATTATCCACGGATGTTTCACCAACTACTTATGACGGGGCTTTTGCAGGGTTTGCTGTCAATTTAAGACATGCCAGTACTACCACCTCTGAAATTGCATATGAAACGGTAGGTTCAAAGTTTATTGTTCAATATACAGATGTTCAGGGGAATACTGCATCGGCCGCTCAGCTGATTAATTTCCAGATACAATTAGACCTTACTGCTAAAACAATTGCTATTGTTTACGGAAACTGTGTTTCAGGAAGCGCCACCCTTTCTGGGCAGGTAGGGATAAGAGGTTCGGAAAGTTCTGATACCAATAATTTAACAGGAACTAACTGGACTGCCCTTACTCCGGGAACTACAATATCTTCCAATCCAACTTTAGGAACTACAAACGGAACAACAGTTCCTGTTTCGGGACTGACTTTTACTTATACACCGGGAACATGGCAGACTGCACCTCAGACCTATGCTACTCTGCCTTTTACAGAAAATTTCAGTACCTGGGCAGACGGGAACTCTACTTTAGATTTACCTAATGCCAATTACTGGAGAACCTGGCCGGCAAGAGGGGATAATTCATGGAGGCAGAGTGATATTACAACCACAGGATTTACTTCTGCATCAGGATGGGGCGGTACCGGAGGATCTTCAACGGCTTCTTCTTCGGCAGTAGCACCCGCGGCTAGATTCCACTCGTATAACTGTCAGAATGCTTCAGGATATATGGACTTGTATGTCAATTTATCTTCAGGTACAGGGAATAGATTCTTAAGTTTTGATTACATCAACCCTTCAGGTACAGATGTTTTGAAAATTCAGCTTTCTACAGACGGTGGAAACACCTTTACAGATGTAGGCTCTACGTTTGGTGTTGCCGCATCATGGATTACCAACTTTGTAGATTTAGGATCATCAAGTCCAAATGCAGTCGTAAGGTTTTTAGCTAAAGGTGATAACGGAAGTGATGATATTTATGTGGATAATGTTAAAATTACCACAGTTACAATTCCGGATTGTGCCGTAGTTACAACTCCTGCAAATGCAGCAACAGGACTATCTATCACTCCAAATATTAAATGGAATGCAACAGCCGGGGCAACTTCTTACAAACTAAGCATTGGAACTACACCTGGGGGAACAAACGTTATGAACGGGGTAGATGTAGGAAATGTTCTTACCTATACGATACCTACTGCAACTCCGTTATTATACGGTGTTACTTATTATGCAACTGTATCACCTACAAATAACTACGGAACAGCAACCGCATGTAATGGATCATCATTTACCACTAAAAATATTGGATGTCCAACAGTAAGTGCTCCTTCTTCAGCAGCAGCAGGGGTTTCTGTAACGCCAACTATTACATGGAGTGCCGTTACCGACGCAACAGGGTACAAGTTGTCTATCGGTACTACAGCAGGAGGAACTGATGTGATGAATAATACTGACTTGGGTAATGTATTAACATATACACTTGCGGCTCCACTTAATAACAGCACAAAATATTTTTATACTGTTAATGCTTATACTTCAACAAGTAATTCTGCTTCTTGTACTGAGCGTAACTTTACAACTGTTTGTTCTGCTGAAAATGCTCCAACTGTTTCCCAAGGATTTACAGCATTCACTCCATCATGTTGGTCTGTGGCTAAAGGAGATGTTACAGCTTCATCTACTTTAACATATGGATCCAGCAAATGGACCGCTGAAGCAGGTTTTGCAAATGCAGGATCCAATTCCGCAGTAAGACTGAATTTATATGGAAATAATACAGGAGATTGGTTAGTTTCCCAGGGAATAAACCTAGGAGCTACACCAGGTATGTATAGAATAAGATACAAAATGGCAGTTACGAGTTATTTAGCTACTGTTTCTCAAACTACATTAGGTACTCACCAGGTTAGAATTATAATTTCTACTGATGGGGGGACTACATGGAGTAATGCAAACACTTTAAAAACATATACAGGAGCAGGAACTTATTCCAATACGGGTCAGACAGAAACAGTAGACCTTGTCGGGTATTCTGGAACTGTTAAGATTGCTTTTGTAGCGACTACAAGTTCTACCTCTCCGGATATTGATTTCCATATTGACGACTTTATTGTAGAGGCTGTACCTACATGTCAGGAACCATCTTCTCCTGTAGTAGCAAATCCTACCGTTTCTTCAGCTACTTTATCCTGGACTGCTCCTGCTTCGTTGCCGGCGGGTGGATATGAATACTATTATTCAACAAACAGCACAACTCCTGTTGCTGCTACAGCTGCTAGCGGAACCAGTAATGCAACCTCAGTTCAACTATCAGGACTTGCTTCAAGCAGTCTATATTATGTATGGGTAAGATCGGTTTGTAGTACAGGAGATAAGAGTCCGTGGATAGGATATGCTTCTTTCAATACATTATGCGGTACTGCTATGGCACCGTTTGTTCAAAACTTTGACGCTGGTATTGCGCCAAACTGCTGGAATAATGTGAATCCTATGGCTACTACAACAGATGCTACTCTTTTCTGGAAATTCTCGGGATCTGCAGATTATGGTGCCAGCGCTGCCAATAATGGAAAAGCAGCAGGTACCTATGCATGGGTAGATGCAAGTACACCATACACAGGAGCTGGTGCTAATACTGTACAATTGGTGACCCCACCTATTAACTTAACAGGATTGACATCACCTTATGTTTCTTTTGACTGGTTTAAAAATCATTCTACTTTAGCAGGAACTACAGTGGGTGTTTCAACATATGATAACAACAAACTGACCGTAGAAGTGAATGACGGAAATGGGTGGGTATCTGTCTTTAGTGATAACTCAAACCTAAACCAATGGAGAACTGTTGGTATTCCTTTAGCAGCATCTTATATAGGAGCTACTGTCCAGGTAAGATTTACTGTAGATAAAAATGTAAGCAATAATGGATATTACTATGATGATGTTCTTTTGGATAATGTTGAAGTAAAGCAAAATCCTAATTTGGGGACTTCTGAAGTAGTAGCAAAAATCAACAGCATTAAAGTGTATCCTAATCCGTTTACTGATACGCTTTCTATTTCGGATATTTCTAAGGTACAATCCGTTTCAGTTATTGATGTTGCGGGAAGATTAGTGAGAACTATTGATCATCCTTCTTCCGTACTTGAGTTGAGATACCTGAAAGAAGGAATGTATCTGGTGGTACTTAATATGAAAGACGGATCTAAACAGACCGTGAAAGCAATTAAGAAATAATTTCTTAAAAATTCATAAAAAAAAGGCTGTCTTGTAATAAGACAGCCTTTTTTGTGAATTTAATTATCTATGTATTTATTTGAGTTAAATTTAATTTTTTATATGTTTTTGTCTCTTATTTTTACTTAATTTTAATTATTAATATAAATATAAAATGTATGAAAAGTGTTTTACTCGCTGGTTTTTTAACCATGGGCTTTTTAGCCTCTGCACAAACCTATTGTGTACCCGAATTTAATTTTGGGTGTAGTGGAGGAGATGTAATTGATTCTTTTGCAATTCCTGCTGCCGGATTTGATCATCCTAATACGGGATGCTCTCCAGGATCATATGGAGATTATACTTCTATGACCATTAATATGAATGCAGGATTAAGCTATGATTTTTCTGTTAAGCATGACTATGGTAGTCAGAATGTACGAATCTGGATCGATTTTAATAACGACGGAACGTTTGATGATAGCGCGCCAGAACTTGTAGCTTCGGCAAGCAGTGCATCAGTAGGTGGAGAGAATATCACTTCGGGAATGATTGTTATTCCTGCTACTGTTACACCGGGTACTTACAGAATGAGAGTGGCAGACCGATACTCCAGTCAGCCAATTCCCTGTAACGTGTCTGGTTATGGAGAAGCGCATGACTACACAGTAGCTATTGGAGCGCCTCCAAACTGCCTTGCTCCAACTGCTCTTGTGGTATCCGCTATTACTTCAAACTCTGCTCATCTTGTCTGGACAGCTTCCACTTCCACTCCTGGTAATGGCTACGAATATTATTATTCAACTTCTGCTTCCACTCCTACCGCTGCTACTGTGGCTTCTGGATCCAGTAATACGGTAAGTGCTGATTTATCTGCACTTAGTCCTGCTACATCCTATCATGTCTGGGTGCGATCGGTTTGCAGCACTACAGATAAAAGTGCATGGTCTCAAATGGCAACATTGGTTACAGCCTGTGTTTCCGTAAATGTGCCTTATACACTTGATTTTGAAAACGTATCCGTGCCGGATATGCCGATTTGTACCGCAGTAGTGAATGATGGTCTTGGAAATACATGGACAACATATGATCTGGATGCTCAGGGATTTGCAGGAAATGTCCTTCGCTATTCCTATAATTCTTCAGAAAGTGCAAACACCTGGTTTTTTACTAATGGAATTAACCTTACCGGGGGAGTTAGCTATAGAATTAAATACAAATATGCCAATGCAGAAGGAACGGTGTATACTGAAAAATTAAAAGTAGCCTATGGAAATTCAGCGACAAGTGCTGCAATGACGAATACTCTGGCAGACCATCCTGATGTCATTAACAGTACCGCTACCGGTAACTTTGTGGATTTTACCCCGGCAGCTACAGGAGTCTATTACTTTGGATTTCAGGCGTATTCTGATCCTGATATGAATAAATTATATGTTGACGATATCAAAGTGGACGTAACACCTGCTTGCAGTGAACCTAATGTATTAACTGTTTCTAACGTAACCGCGGCAGGAGCTACAGTTTCCTGGACAGCTGTCAACCCCGTGCCGGCAAATGGTTATGATATTTATTACAGTACAACCAATAATGCTCCCACAGCAAATACTTCTCCTAATTTTACAGGAGTTATGGCGACTACCTATAATATACCGGGATTATCTTCTTTTACTCCTTACTATGTATGGGTGAGATCTGCATGTAGCGCTGCTGATAAAAGTGTATGGAGTGACTATGCAACCTTTACTACTTTATGCTCAAGTGCACCCCTTCCATATGTGCTTGATTTTGAAAATGTTACTCCTCCGGAACTTCCCGGTTGTACTTTAAATGTCAATATGGGATCAGGTAATGACTGGGAGACCTCATCAGCTCCTTCTGGAAGCCAGACATTTACGACCAACGTATTAAAATATTCATATAGTTTTTCTGACCCTGGAAACACATGGTTCTTTACTCAGGGACTGGACTTGACAGCCGGAGTCCAATATACCATTAGTTATAAATACGGAAATAATTCAACCACTTACGTTGAAAAATTAAAAGTAGCTTACGGTACCTCAAATACTGCCGCGGCAATGGTTAACCAGCTGGCAGATTACCCATCAATTAGTGATGATACAGCACATACGGAAACAATCACATTTACTGTTCCCGCTTCCGGAGTTTATTATTTCGGATTTAATGCTTATTCAGATGCTAATCAGGATGATCTGTATCTTGACGATATCAGTATCAATTATACAAATCTGGCAGTATCGGAGGTTTCTCAAAAGAAAAATGAGATCAGAGTATACCCAAATCCATTTACAGACGTATTAAATATCTCTGATATCAAAAATGTCAAGAATATTCTGGTAAATGATGCTTCGGGAAGAATATTGAAAACTATTGCAAATCCGGATTCCACTATTCATTTAAATGAGCTGAAGCAAGGAGTGTATTTAGTAACATTAGAAATGAAAGACGGTTCCAAGCAGACTGTCAAAGTCATTAGGAAATAATTGATAATTTATAAAACAAACAAAGCGGATCCGGTGGTTCCGCTTTTTTGATAAAAAATGAATAAAGGGTGGGTATTTCGGGCTAAAAGAAAAAGATGAGTAAAATAATACTCATCTTTTTTTACTTCAGCTATCATTTCTCATCCATCCTCCATGTCAATTACTTATTAGGTACAGGCTGTATATCTCCTGTATTCATATGATCGAATACTGTAGGGAAGAACATCGCCAGTATAAAATAGATGATGATCATTAGCGCGATGAGTGCAAAAAGAATGACTACTAAGGCATTCGGTCGGTTTTTCTTTGTTGGTTCCATGATTTTGTGGTATTTGGTAAAAAATTACTTTTATATCAAATATTAAGCTAATTTCTTGCCACACTGTTTGCAATATCTTGCATCATCGTCAATATCCTCATTTCCACAACGGTCGCATACCTTTTCCAGGTTTTGTCTTTTATTCCTCATTTCGGCAGTGACAATTCCTGTAGGAACCGCAATAATAGAATAACCGGCCAGCATCAGAACAACCGCAAAAAACTTTCCAAGAGGGGTAACAGGAGATACATCTCCGTATCCTACAGTAGTTACAGTTACAACTGCCCAGTAAATAGATTGCGGTATTGTCTCAAACCCCTGTCTGCCTCCTTCTACCATAAACATAAGAGAGCCTACAATCACTGAGAAAATAATCAGGAACAGGAGGAAGATATATATTTTCCTTGAGCTGTTTTTCAAGGCCCTTACGATGAGGTAACCATCATTCATAAAGTCTAGTAAGTTGAAAATCCTGAATATTCTCAGCATTCTCAGCATCCTGAAAATCAGGAAGTATTTGGTGATCGGGAAGAATAAGCTAAGATAAAATGGGGCCAGAGCAAGAAAGTCTATAATGCCCATAAAACTGAAAATATAGCTTCGCCTATTCTTGATAACTGCAATTCTCATAGAATATTCTACCGTGAAAAACATAGAAATAATCCATTCAAATATGAGAAATGTATAATGAAACTTTTTGTCAAGCAGCGGTACACTTTCCATCATAATAATGGCTGTACTTATAAGAATCAAAGACAGTAGCGTAATATCAAACAGCTTTCCGAGCCTGGTATCAGAGCGGTAGATTATGCGGTAAAGGAATCTTTTCCATAGGGAATCTTCAGGAATAAGATTATGCTCTCTTTCCATTTTTAATGTCTTTTTAAATTAACAAATTATCGTTATTTTCGTAGCAAACATACAGAATAAAATGACAATAAGAAAAGTAATTGCAGAAATAGATAAGCTCATTCCTTTACAGCAGGCAGAAGGATTTGATAACGTAGGATTGCTGTGTGGGGTACCTGACCGTAATGTATCCGGGATTCTGGTTTGTCATGATGCTTTGGAAAATGTAGTAGATGAAGCCATTGAGAGAAACTGCAATCTGATTGTATGCTTTCATCCTATTATTTTTTCAGGATTAAAATCTTTAACAGGGAAAAACTATGTAGAAAGGGCTGTCTTAAGAGCTATTGAAAATAAAATTGCGATTTATGCTATCCATACCGCTTTTGATAATGATTTCTTTGGAGTGAATCATGGTATATGCAGTCAATTGGGACTGAAAAACATGAAAATTCTTCAGCCTAAAGAAAACAATCTTAAACAGCTGACGGTTTTCGTTCCAAAAGAGTATTCAGAAAAAGTAAAAGAAGCCCTGTTTTCTGCGGGAGCCGGAAATATAGGATTTTACAATGAATGCAGCTTCACGGTCAATGGAAATGGTACATTTACGCCTGCAGAAGGTTCCAACCCTTTCTCGGGACAGCAGAATATCCGTGAAAATGCTGATGAAGACATGATTTCTGTAATTTTTGAAGGTTTTAAACAGGGCCAGATTGTAGGAGCTATGAAGGCTGCACATCCGTACGAAGAAGTGGCACATCAGATTTACAGTCTGGATAACAAAAACCATTTTGCAGGATTGGGAATGTATGGGGAGTTTGAAGAAGAAATGGATGAAAAAGATTTCCTTGGACTTGTAAAAGAAAAATTTGGATTAGAAGTGATCAAACATTCCGCTTTTAATGATAAAAAAATTAAAAGAGTAGGGGTTCTGGGAGGGTCCGGAGCAAGTGGAATCCGTTCAGCAGTTTCCAGGAAATGTGATGCCTATCTTACAGGGGATCTTAAATATCACGATTATTTTTTGGCAGAGTCTAAAATGCTGATCTGTGATATAGGTCATTATGAATCAGAACAATTTGTAAGTCAACAATTATTTGAAATTTTATCACAAAAATTTAGTACATTTGCAATTTCAAAATCTATTGAAAAAACAAACCCAGTAAATTATTTCATTTAAATATGGCAAAAACCAACGATATTTCAGTTGAAGAAAAATTAAGAGCTTTATACGATTTACAGATCATTGATTCAAGATTGGATGAAATCCGAAATACTAGAGGAGAATTGCCAATTGAAGTTGAAGATCTTGAAATTGAGATTGAAGGTCTTGAAAAAAGAGCTGAAAAATTTCATGCAGACATCAAAGATCAGGACGATCAGATCAAAACGAAGCATGAAGTTATTAACCATGCTAAAGCTTTAATTGAGAAATACAAATCTCAGCAGGATAATGTAAGAAACAATAAAGAGTTTGAAGCATTAGGGAAAGAAATGGAATTCCAGGATCTGGAAATTCAACTTGCTGAAAAAAGAATTAAAGAATTCGGAGTTAAAATTGCTCACAAAAACGAAACTTTAGACGAACTGACTGAAAAGATCAACGATTTGAAAAACCACTTGAAATTCAAGAAAGAAGAATTGGATGGTTTGATCTCTGAAACTCAGAAAGAAGAAGAATACCTGATTGAGCAGTCTAAAGAATATGCAGGTAAAATTGACGAGAGATTACTTGCTTCTTACAACAGAATCAGAACAAACTCTATCAACGGTCTTGCCGTAGTAGGATTAGAAAGAGGAGCTCCAAAAGGATCTTTCTTCACTATTCCACCACAAAAGCAAATGGAAATTGCTCAGAGAAAGAAAATCATTATTGATGAGCACTCTGGGAAGATCCTTGTTGATGACGAGTTGGTAATGGAAGAAAACGAAAGAATGAAATCAGTTATTAAATTCTAAGCACTGATTATCCATCATACAAAAGCTGTTTCAAAAATGAAACAGCTTTTTTTATGTGCAGTGGATATAACATTATTTTTAGGGCGATGAAATTTTTGGCAGATTGTTTAAAAAACTACATTGAAAAATAATTCGATAGAAATAGGTTTTACCCTGTTTTTAAAGATAAAAAAACCGCTTCAGGAGAAGCGGTTGATAATTTCTATTCGTGATGATCATACATCTTATTGTACAGGGCGATAAATTTCTCTTTTACAGCCTTTCTTTTAAGCTTCAGGGTTGGAGTAAGAAGCCCGCTTTCGATGCTCCATACTTCGGGAGTAAGCTCTATTTTCTTGATCTTTTCCCAATTTCCGAGATGTTCATTCATTCCGTCAATTTCTTTTTCAATTCTTTGTTTCAGTTCGGGACTTTTAGCAATCTCTTCCGGCGTTGAACCAATATTGAGATTGTTTCTCATCGCCCAGCTTTTCGCAAATTCAAAATCAGGCTGTACCAGGGCACATGGCATTTTTTCACCATCACCTACTACCATAATCTGTTCAATGAATTTTGAAGCTTTTGCTAAATTTTCAATCGTTTGAGGAGCAATGTATTTTCCCCCTGAGGTTTTGAACATTTCTTTCTTACGGTCAGTGATCTGTAAAAATCCGTCATTATCAATATTTCCGATATCTCCGGTCTTGAAAAATCCATCCTCCGTAAAAGCCTCTTTGGTCATCTCTTCATTTTGGAAATAACCTTTGAATACTGAGGGTCCCTTTACAGTAATTTCACCATCTTCCTGAATTTTTACTTTTAGATTATCTAATGGAACTCCCACAGTTCCTACTTTCATTTTATCAAAACTGTTTACAGAAATTACGGGTGAAGTTTCTGTTAATCCATAACCTTCCAGAATTGGAATACCTGCATTCTGAAACATTAAATTAAGCCTTGTAGACAGTGCTGCAGACCCTGAAACCAGCGTTACAATTTCTCCGCCTAAACCTTCTCTCCATTTAGAAAAAACCAATTTGTCTGCAATGATTTCCTGAAGTCCGGATGGTTTTGATATTTCTTTCTTTTTGCTGATTAAATTTAACGCCCAGAAGAAAATTTTAGATTTTAATCCTCCAGCAGAAGAACCTGTATTGTAAATTTTATCATATACTTTTTCTACCAGCCTTGGAACTACCGTCATATAGTGAGGCTTCACTTCTTTTACGTTTTCGCCCATCTTTTCGATACTTTCTGCAAAATAGAGAGAAAAACCGTTGTATTGATAAAGGTAGAACAGCATTCTTTCAAAAATATGGCAGATAGGAAGGAAGCTTAGCGCTCTTGTTTCCTTATAGTCCAGGCTTTTCTTCTTTGGAATTCTGGGGATAGCTCCCAATACGTTAGAAACAATATTGTTGTGCGTAAGCATTACCCCTTTTGGCCTTCCGGTGGTTCCGGAGGTGTATATAATTGTTGCAAGATCTTCAGTATTGATGGCATTAGAAAGATCATCTACTTCAATTTGTGTAGATTCATCTTTACCCAGATCCAGAATCTCTTTCCAGTTAGCTGCCCCGCTTATATTGTCGAAAGTAAAAATTCCCTGCAGACTGGGAATATTATGCTTTACTTTCATTACTTTATTCAGCAATTCTTTGTCAGAGACAAAACAGTATTGAATTTCAGCATTATTGAAAATAAATTCATAATCTTCCGGCGAAATACTGGGATAAACCGGTACTGAAACCACTCCGATCTGTGAAATTCCAAAATCCATAATAGCCCATTCCGTACGGGAATTGGTGGTGATTAAAGCGATCTTATCACCCGGTTTTATACCGAGTTTCAGCAATCCTCTGGATATCTTATTTCCTTCATTGATAAACTCCTGTGTAGAAGTTTTTTCCCACTCACCATGATATTTGGTAACAAACATATCTGTTTTAGGATATTTTTCTAAAGCATAGTGTGGTATATCGAATAATCTTTTGATCGTCATGATTTTTTAAGTAATTTATAAAGAAATTTAAATATAAGCATTTTTTTTAATTGTTGACGTCTGATTGTCATAATTAGAAATTAGTTAAATGCTAACCATAGTATATTTCATCAAAAAGGGGGCCGTAAGTATGGAAATGAGATTTATGAAAGGTGACGATGAGTGGAATATTTCAATTTATAACCTCTTACTTTTTTCTTTTTTTGAGTAACTTTTTATCCTTCATTTAGCCCTCATAACCTCTTATTCCGTAATTTGTATTCCGATCTCCAAACCTCCGCCTGCTTCCTTTCTTTCAGCCTTTTTCATGCTTTTAATTTCTTTTTTCATATTTGCTTAAAAAGTGTAAATTTACGGCTATCTAATTATTTTTTTTATGGACTTTAATTTATCAGAAGAACAGCTGATGATTCAGCAGGCAGCAAGAGACTTTGCCCAAACCGAACTATTACCGGAAGTTATTGAAAGAGACCGTGACCAGAAATTCCCCGCAGAACAGGTGAAGAAGATGGGAGAGATGGGTCTTTTGGGAATGATGGTTGATCCAAAATACGGAGGTGCAGGCATGGACAGCGTTTCTTACGTATTGGCAATGGAAGAAATTGCAAAAATAGATGCCTCTGCAGCAGTTGTAATGTCTGTAAACAATTCATTGGTTTGTGCCGGTCTTGAAAAGTTTGCATCTGAAGAACAAAAAGTAAAATATCTTACTCCACTGGCTAGCGGACAGGTGATTGGAGCATTTGCATTATCTGAGCCGGAAGCAGGTTCTGATGCAACCTCTCAGAAAACAACCGCAGAAGATAAAGGAGATTACTACCTTTTAAATGGTATTAAAAACTGGATCACCAATGGTGGAACAGCTTCTTATTATATCGTAATCGCTCAGACAGATCCTGAAAAAAAACACAAAGGGATCAATGCTTTCATCGTAGAAAGAGGATGGGAAGGTTTTGAAGTGGGAACAAAAGAAGACAAATTGGGAATCAGAGGAAGTGATACTCACTCTCTGATCTTTAATAATGTAAAAGTTCCTAAAGAAAACAGAATTGGTGAAGACGGATTTGGTTTCAATTTTGCTATGGCTGTATTGAATGGTGGAAGAATTGGGATTGCTTCTCAGGCTTTAGGAATCGCTTCCGGAGCTTACGAACTGGCGTTGAAATATGCTAAAACAAGAAAGGCTTTCAAAACTGAAATTATCAACCACCAGGCAATTGCTTTCAAATTAGCTGATATGGCTACTCAGATTACTGCCGCAAGAATGCTTTGCTTTAAAGCAGCATGCGAAAAAGATGCAGGAAAAGATATTTCTGAAAGCGGGGCTATGGCAAAACTATACGCTTCTCAGGTAGCAATGGATACTACTATTGAGGCTGTACAGATCCACGGTGGATATGGATATGTAAAAGAATACCACGTAGAAAGATTAATGAGAGATGCAAAAATCACTCAGATCTACGAAGGAACTTCTGAAATTCAGAAAATAGTGATCTCAAGAAGCATCGCAAAATAAAAAAATATAAACACATTACCTATGAAAAAATCTTTGTGGATCACTCTCGGTGTCGTACTGCTTTTATTAGGAGTATTTGTATGGTATAAGTTCTTCTTCGTTTTTGGAGAAGGAGTGAAGTCCGGATACCTGAATTACGCCATGAAAAAGGGCTATGTCTTCAAAACCTATGAAGGTAAACTGATTCAGGAAGGATTCGGGAAAGGAAGAACAGGAACTATCACAAGCTATGAGTTTGAGTTTTCTGTAGCTGATCCTGAAGTTTTCAAACAACTGGAAACAAACAGTGGAAAAACCTTTGATCTTCATTACAAAGAATATAATGGTGCACTGCCGTGGAGAGGAAATACAAAGTTTGTCGTAGACAAGATTGTGAATATGAAATAAAATAAATAAGGCTCTCAAATTGAGAGCCTTATTTTCACCAAATCACAAAATATTAATATATGAAATAAAAATTTCCGGGTTAATTTTTTTTGAACCTCATTTTCATATAGAGCTTCATTTACCTGATAATAAGCTTACCAGAGGTTGGGAAACGGTCTGCAATTTCATTGCCCACTCCAAAATTCCCTTTTAAAATATCTTTCGGATTTCCACTAATCCAACTGCTGAGATCAATTGCCTCATACAAGCCATTATTAAACCCAAGCAGTACAATAAGCTTTTCGCTTCCTGTATTTTTAATGTAATGTCCTGCACCCATTGGGACATAACCTACATCTCCTTTATTAAATTCGTCTTTTACAAACTGTCCTTCCGCAAGGAAAACACCCATTTCAGCTTTTCCCTGAATATAATATTGCCATTCATCAGCATTAGGATGCCAGTGTAATTCTCTTAATCCTCCCGGTTCTATTTCGAAAATACTTCCGGTAATGGTTTTTGCTATCTCAAATTCTTTCTGAGTAACTACTCTCTGCAAACCTCCACCGGGAACTACGATAGGTTGCTGAGCTCCCAATGGATAGCGGTGCTTTGACACTAATGAAATTTCATTTCTTGGTGACGCCAGTCCGGAACGAATATCAGGAAGTTCACATTTTGCAAAATAAGCTTCTCCCTGATGGAGCTGCTTAACTTCCTCTTCCGTCAGTCCTAAGTTCTGAGCGGCAATTTCCACCGGAATACTGGAGATAAAATCTGTAATACTAAAGGTATGGTCTTCAGAAAAATCACCATTGTCAAAAATTAAAATAAAATGGCAGCTTTTACTGCTGATACACTGCAGTACATGCCCATAACCTCTTGGGAAATACCATACATCTCCCGGGTTAAAAATATCAATAAATACATTCCCCTGAGGGTCGATAACAGTAGTACGCATCTGTCCTTCCAAAACATAACCCCATTCTGCAGCATTGGCATGCCAGTGAAGCTCGCGGATGGCTCCCGGTTCCAGATGCATACTAACGCCAGCCAGATTTTCAGAAGCTTTAAATTCCTTTACAGAAACCCCTCTTGTAATTCCGCCGGGACCTAGTCTTGGCTCCTTTTTTTCTAACTCATATTTGAAATTGGGAAGATCTTTACTCATGAGTTGGATATTTTGAAGATTAATACTATGATAAATTTAGAAATAAGAATTTATCTGTAATTCTATTTGTTATTAAAAAAATATTAAAATATTTACCGAGTACATTAATGTTTCAACCTATTTGGTGTCTTTGTGTGTGATATTTTTATTTCTTTTTTTGTAAAAATAATAGATTATACCTCCTATTAGTACTAAAGGCCATAATGGAATAATGAAAATGAAGATCGAAGTAATAACATCCCAGCCTGATCCAATAGCAGCCAATGATTTTCCACCAAAAGTTTTAGGTTCTTTGTCAGAATCTGTTTTATCTGCAATATTAATATTGATACTGCAAATCGTATTATCAGTATAATGATGCCCTGAAACCTGAATGTCTTTGGTCTCAATATCTCCGATATTATTGTTTAAAGCATCCATTAAGCCATCGAAATACTGGATAGGAACTTTGATATCCAGGCTGTATATTTTTTGATTGTCACTGCGATGATTGTCAGATTCTATATAAGAAAGGTTTTCGCTTTTGATATAGCCATTATTTTTGATGGCTTCTTCTCTGATGATTTCCTTTACCGTTTCAGTATTATCTGCCTTTATGGTAAGATATCCTGATTTTACCATTTTGTCTTTCGGCATATTCAGTTCATAGCTGTCGTTTTTCGGTCGGTCCTTATATATAATCTTCGTTTCTTTGATGATTTTGGGGGCAGGTAAATTCACAACAATTTTTTCAGCCTTTTTTGATGCGGAATCTTTTTTCTCAATTTTAGTTTCCAGTTTTACGGAAGCAATTTTATCGGACAGAGAATCTACAATTTTTGAAGTGTTTTCTATTTTCTGCTGGATGTCATTTTTTGCATTGTCAAAATCCTTTATTTTAATAGTAGCCGAATCCATTACCTGTTCAACTGTTTTGCCGGCATTATCAATAGCCTGTGTGGCAGTAGCAGCAGTGCTGTCTGCTGTCTGGATAGCTTCATGAATTTTAGTTTCTCCCTTTTTACACATGATGAAAGTGCTTGATAAAGCAACCAGTAATATGAACTTTTTCATAACATTAATTTTTTTGATGAAGTAAAATTAGAAGGGAAGTTCTTGTAAAGATTGTAAAGGAATTGTTTTACTTGTGTAAACTATTAATTACTTGATTAATAGATTTTTGTAAAATATAAATAAAGGGATTTTACAATTTTCCTTATTGAATAAATTAAAATAAAAGCTGAATTCTGCGGCTTGATATTGTAAAGAGCACTGCTGATAGCGCAAAAAAAATCTCTTTGAATAAAGAGATTTTTAAATATGGAAGGCATCATATTGTTTATTTCCAGTTTTGATTGAACCTTAAATCAAACAAGAGACTATAAATTCTGTCCAGACCATAAGTCCCAATCAATCCATAGTCTTTTATTTCTTTTACTTTTCCATTATTATAAGTTATTTTCAATGTTGACGACTGATCATCAGTCCAACCAACGGAGTATTGATTTTTTAAGTCTGGAAAATCAATATAATTTAAGAGGTTGATTATTTCATCATAGTTATTTTTTGTAACCAAAGTTTTAAAATTACCAACGATCTCTTTGTTATTTTTAGATTTGTCAATATTATAATATTCTGCTTTAAGTGATCCATTCCTGCTTTTATCAACTGAAATGTAAAACTGTGGACAGGTTCCGAAACATGCGCCTGTCTGATATTCAATTTTTTCAATATCATAAGCAGCGGGATTTGAGCTGTATTCTATAAAATCTCCATATTTAAATATCAGATCCTTTTTCTGCAACCTTGGTTTCTCTTCATTATCCCAATCCAATTCCGACATATAGTAATATTGGATGATCGAATCATTTTTGATCTTTGGAAAAGTGCAGTTTTGAAAAGACCTTCGCGTAAGCCTATTCAGTTTTAATGAGTTTTTCCCATAATTCATTACAATAAAAATGCTGAAATCATAATAATCCCCAATCCCCATTAAATCCGTATAACCATTATTATCAAAGTCAGCCTTATAAAATGCCTGTCCAATGTGCAGGGAATCTGCTATTCTTTTGCAAAAATCATTTTGTCCACGTTTTTCATTAAAATCAGCTATTTTTTTTATTTTAAATGATTTATTTCCGTTGAGTATTGTATTGATCAGATTTTCAGCTTCCGTCTCTGTTTTCAGTGAATCAATTTTAGAAAGGAATTTTTGGGAAAAAGAGTTTTGATAAATCAATACAGCCAGAAGGATAAAAATTATTTTTTTCATGATGAAGCTATGGTTAGTAGTTTATGGAGAGGGAAAACCAAATATAAGAAGATTTTAAAACAGAGAAAAAATACTTCAATTGAACGTAGAAGATATTTGGAATAAAAAATCCGCAGAAAATTTCTACGGATTGATATCTTTTCAGCAATAATGCTTTTTTATTTAGTGATCTTTGAATTCACTGATGAAGTGCAGTTTCACATTTGGAAATTTTTCCTGCGTCATATGAATGGTAAACGAAGAGTCTGCTAAAAATACCAGTTGGTTATATTTATCTCTGGCAAGAAATCTCTGTTTCAGTCTTGAAAATTCCTTAAACTCATCAGATTTCTCATCAGCTTCTACCCAGCAGGCCTTATGCATGGAAAGTGGTTCGTAAGTACACTTAGCTCCATATTCATGCTCCAGACGGTATTGGATAACCTCATACTGAAGTGCACCTACCGTTCCGATGATCTTTCTGCCGTTCATTTCCAGTGTAAACAACTGTGCAACCCCTTCATCCATCAACTGATCGATACCTTTTGCCAGCTGCTTAGCTTTTAGCGGATCGCTATTGTTAATATAACGGAAATGTTCAGGAGAGAAACTTGGAACTCCTTTGAAGCTTAGCTTTTCACCACCGGTAAGAGTATCACCGATTCTGAAACTTCCCGTATCATGAAGACCTACGATATCCCCCGGGAAACTTTCTTCTACAACCTCTTTTTTATCAGCAAAGAATGCATTAGGAGAGGAAAATTTCATCTTTTTACCTTCTCTTACCAGTAAATAATTTTCGTTTCTCTTGAAAGTTCCGGAAACAATCTTTACAAAAGCAAGTCTATCTCTGTGCTTAGGATCCATATTAGCGTGGATCTTAAAAACGAATCCTGTGAAAGTACTTTCTTCAGGTTTTACGATACGGATATCACTTTCTTTAGGTTGTGGCATAGGTGCAATATCAATAAATGCATCCAATAGTTCACGCACTCCGAAATTATTTAAAGCCGAACCGAAGAATACAGGCTGAAGATCACCTTTCATATAATCTTCGCGGCTGAATTCAGGATATACGGATTGTATCAGTTCAAGCTCTTCTCTCAATGCCTGAGCAGCTTTCTGACCAATTGCCTCATCAATGGAAGGGTCGTTAATATCTTCAAAAGTGATTGATTCACCTACTTTTTGTTTTTTCTCTTCAAGGAATAACTTGATATTGTTTTCCCATATATTGTAAATTCCCTGGAAATCACTTCCCATACCAATCGGAAGTGACAGCGGAACCACTCTTAATCCTAATTTTTGCTCTACTTCATCCAACAGATCAAAAGCGTCTTTACCTTCACGGTCAAGCTTATTGATGAAAACCAGCATAGGAATGTTTCTCATTCTGCATACCTTAACCAGTTTTTCAGTCTGCTCTTCAACCCCTTTTGCAACGTCAATTACAACGATTACAGAATCTACAGCAGTTAATGTTCTGTAGGTATCTTCAGCAAAGTCCTTGTGCCCGGGAGTATCCAGGATATTGATTTTATGATCTCTATATTCAAAAGCCAATACGGAAGTTGCCACAGAGATTCCTCTCTGTCTTTCAATTTCCATAAAGTCGGAAGTAGCTCCTTTTTTTATTTTGTTGGATTTTACTGCACCCGCTTCCTGGATTGCACCCCCGAAAAGAAGAAGCTTTTCAGTAAGCGTTGTTTTTCCGGCATCCGGGTGGGAAATGATCCCGAAGGTCTTTCTTCTTTGTATTTCTTTGATTAAGTCTGACATATCGTATTTTGAAGTTGCAAAAATCGTGATTTTTTATGAGGGTTTCAAATAATTTGATAAATAAATGATTGTATGATGCCGGGAGGGTAGTTTGAAGGTTTTGCTGTAATAGTATTTAATAGTTTCAGAGTAGAAGAATGGATACGTTTAAGGGCCTTGGAGTAGGATTGCAAGTCTGTAGAGCAGGCAGACTGCCCGGATTCTGATAATGAAAGATGTGGTATCTGAAATCTGATCTCTATACCAGAAAATTAATAACAAGCACAATGGAATACAATAAGCAAAAGATAAGGGCAAGTAAAATAATCGTTATAAAAAATTCAAATTCTGCCGATTTTTGAACAGGACGTGCTTTTGCAGACAGATTGTATTCTTCAAGTGTTTGCTGTTCTATTTTCAGATCCGGCCTGAAATTTTGAACACCAATTAAAAAGTGTCTGTACAGGTCATATTTATTTTTTAAAATGTAAATACCATAATTGAAACCAATCCCGGTTTCCTGTATCTGTCCGCTTTCATTTTTCTTAAAAATCTTTATAGATTTCGTGAAGGAAGGCTGAGTGTTGGTTACACTTCTTACATCGGGAAGAAAAGAATCGTCAGACCTGAAGAGTTCTGTATATAAAGTATTGGTAATGATCTCATTACTGTAATTGTAAACATAAACTCCTTTTTCATTGATGACCACTTTCTGAAATTCTTTTTCTTTGATGTTAATCATATACGGAATCAAAAATATAGAAATGATAATGCATACGATTTCTGTTATAAGAATAATAAAAAACCGGTCCAGATGATAAGAATAGTAATCATTGAAACCCTGGTTGAAAAGCTCACAGAAAAGCAGCAGAATCAAAGCCGCTATTATAACAGTAACCAGCCATGCTGCGCACAGGGCAAGATAAGCTATGGGCCAGTTAACCTCAGATTCTATTATTTGGAATTTTTTCCCCATTCGCATGATCTTTAGGTAAATGCTATTGTTGTTATTTTATTTACAGCCGGATAAAATGATAAAACGGAAATTATAAATCTATTTATTTTAAATTCCAAAATTGAAAGTCGTAAACAGGTATTCATTTTGTGGTTTTATGCGATTAGAGCGAAAATAAGTATTTTCTTTTTTAGTTGCCTGTGGTATTCAAAAAAATTATCTTTGTTTCACTAAATTTTTACAGAGAAATAGAATGGAAAATAGCAGGTATCCGAAGTTTACTTTTACATGGCTGGGCGCTGTTACATTGGTAGTTGGATTGTTTGTAGGAACAATGGCTGTTTCTTTATTCAGTATTTTTTGGAAAGTGGCTTTCAAAGAAAATATAGAGCTTAAAGACTGGTTTCTTATGGTGGCCAACTCTGTAGGATTCCTTACGGCAATTGCCTTTTTTGATTTTTTCATTGTAAGGCGTACCACGAATATGAAGCTTAATTTCAACTTCTCGTCCGTGAACTTTTATACTTATCTCCTTATTTTTCCTATGATGGCCGGTATGATGTTCATTTCTGAATTCGTGACGGCTCAGATTCCTACTACAGGACCGTTTTTTGGAGACTTTTATGAATATTTCACCCGGCTGATGAGCCAGCTGACTGATGACCCTGTAATCATGATCATCATGACGGTAATCATGGCGCCGATTTTTGAAGAAATTATTTTTAGGGGAATTATTCAGAAAGGATTGATCAATAAAGGGACAGAACCCTGGAAAGCAATTCTCTACGCATCCATTATTTTTGGAGTGGTACACGGAAATCCCTGGCAGTTTATCAGTGCTGTAATGCTTGGATGTGTTCTGGGATTGGTATATTATAAAACAAAATCACTGCTGATGCCGATGTTGCTGCATGGGTTTAATAATTTGACCCTTTCATTATTGGTTCTTTATAATAGTAAAAATGAAAGCTTCGCAGAAGCATTTAAGGTTTCAGAGTGGCTGATATTGGCTGTAGGGCTCGTACTGTTTTCAGTATTTTATTATCTTTTTATGAAAAAGTATAAAGTGCATTATGCCGAATTATAAACAGCCGGAATTGAAAAGTAAAATTGAAAATAAATATAGAAATGGAATTATTAGTCGCTACACACAACGAACATAAAAAAGAAGAAATTCAACAGATCCTGGGAAATGATTGTGTGGTGAAAAGTCTTACCGATTACAATATCCATGAAGAGATTGTAGAAGATGGAGACTCTTTTCGTGCCAATGCTTTAATCAAGGCAAAATATTGTTTTGAAAAGACCGGAATACCAAGTTTGGGGGATGACAGTGGTTTGGTAGTGGAATCCCTTGACGGAAGACCTGGGATTTTCTCAGCCCGTTATGCAGGTGACCATGATTTTGCTAAAAATATTGAAAAAGTGCTGGAAGAAATGAAGGAAATAGAAAATAGGAAAGCCTATTTCATAACTGTTCTATGCTACTATGATCAAAATGGAGCACAATATTTTGAAGGAAGGGTGTATGGGAATCTACTGGCCGAAAATAAAGGATTTAAAGGATTTGGTTATGATCCTATTTTTGTTCCTGAGGGATATGGGAAAACCTTTGCAGAAATGAATCCTGAAGATAAAAATAAGATTAGCCACCGCAAACAGGCATTAGACTTATTTATGGATTTTTTAAAAGTGACAGATTAAATTTATTAATAAAGGTAAAATACCCATTTAGATTTTCTGTCGTACATTTGTTACAATAAACTATTGATTTGAGTACTTATTTAACGATACTAGGCTTTAATTCAGCTATCCCGACCATCAATACATCACCCACAGCACAGCTGCTGGAAATGGAAGAAAGACTTTTTCTGATCGATTGCGGAGAAGGTACACAGGTACAGCTGAGAAAAGCAAAAGCGAGATTTTCAAAAATCAATCATATTTTTATCTCTCACCTTCATGGTGACCATTGTTTTGGTCTCCCGGGGCTTATAGCTTCTTTCCGTCTTTTGGGGAGAGATACCCCTTTGCATGTTTATGGTCCCAAAGGAATCAAGAAAATGCTGGAAACTATTTTTCAGATTACAGAAACCCATCGTGGCTTCGAAGTAGTTTATCATGAACTGGATAAGGACTATTCTGAGAAAGTTTATGAAGATAACAGAGTAGAGGTGTATACTATCCCTTTGGATCATAGAATTTACTGTAACGGCTATCTTTTTAAAGAAAAGCCGAAAGACAGACATCTTAATATGAAGGAAATTGCTAAATATGACGAAATTGAAAGCTGCGATTATCACAATATAAAAGCAGGCAAAGATTTTGTACTAAGTGATGGGTATGTTCTTAAAAATGAAGTGTTAACTTTACCTCCGGCTCCGTCAGTGTCTTATGCTTTCTGCAGTGATACCCGTTATCTTGAAAGCGTAATCCCGATTATTAAAAATGCAACGGTTCTTTATCATGAATCTACTTTTTTGCATGATCTTAAGGAGATGGCTGATTATACCGGGCATACTACAGCATTAGAGGCTGCAACCATTGCACAGAAAGCACAGGTCGGAAAGCTTATTTTAGGGCATTTTTCCAACAGATATGCAGACCTTACCGTATTTACAGATGAAGCGAGAAATATCTTTCCAAACTCATTTTTACCCAAAGCATTGGAAAGTGTAAAGATTTAAATAAATATGCTGAAATTTGAAGAGTTAAGAAGTTTTCTGGACGAAAAGGCTGACCAGTACAATGCTCCCGATTTTATTGAAAATGACCCTATACAGATTCCACATCGTTTTTCGTTAAAACAGGATATTGAAATTGCGGGTTTTCTGGCAGCAACTATTTCCTGGGGAAACAGAAAGTCAATTATCAAATCTGCAGAGAAAATGCTTGATATTATGGGCAATTCTCCCTATGATTTTGTGTTGCATTACTCAGAAAAAGATTTAGATGATATTCGGGATAAAAGTATTCACAGGACCTTTAACGGGCAGGATTTTTCGTATTTTATCAGGCAGTTTAACAGGATTTACAAAGAGAATGAAAGTCTGGAAAGCCTGTTTGAAATAAAAGGATCGGAGGCTAACTTTCTGCATGCAATAGAAAGATTCAGAAGCAGCTTTCTTGAAACTGAAAAACACAGAAGTCATAAACATATCAGTTCGCCCTACAAAAACTCTTCTGCCAAAAGAATTATTATGTTTTTGAGGTGGATGGTTCGTAAAGATAAGCGGGGAGTGGATTTTGGAATCTGGCAAAATATAGATCAGAAATATCTGTCTATTCCATTAGATGTTCATACAGGGAATATTTCCAGAAAACTGGAACTGGTTTCAAGAACACAGAATGACTGGAAAACCGTGGAAGAGCTGGATACTGCCATTCGGAAATTCGATGAAAATGATCCTGCAAAATATGATTTTGCATTGTTTGGATTAGGAGTTACCAAAGAACTGTTGTAAAAATAGAATTAAGATGAAAAAATATAACGAAAAAACAGAAGTTCTTGAAAAGATAGCTGATAGTATTACTTCATGGATTGGTTCTATTCAGTCTCTGATAGTACATACAGTTCTTTTTCTTACTTCATTTCTGCTTCCTATGGTGAAGCTTGTGGAGTTTGATAAAATGCTTCTGATTCTGACCACGGTGCTTTCTCTGGAAGCTATTTATCTGGCGATCTTTATTCAGATGTCTGTGAACAAAAGCCACGAGAAAATTGACGATATCCAGGAGGATATTGAAGATATTCAGGAGGATATTGAGGAAATCAGTGAAGATATTGAAGAGATCAGCGAAGATATAGAGGAGATCAATGAAGATATTGAAGATATTCAGGAAGATATTGAAGAAATCAGCGAGGATATTGAAGAGATCAACGAAGAAGAGGAGGAAGAAGATCACAATGAAAGAGCTAAGAATGTAATATTGAAAAGTAATGTAAGCTCAAATAAAAACGAGATAAAAGCTTTGAAAGATATTATTATTCAGCTTAAGACTGAAATTGAACAGTTGAAGAAAGATGAGAACTAGAAATTGAATTTCAAAAAGATATATTATTTTAATAAAACAGAAAAAGCAGATCATTTTTTAGATCTGTTTTTTTATGCTAAAATTTTATCTGGTAATTTATGAAAAGTGTAAAAATAAAATACATTTATTGTAAATATATATATTGAATAAGGGGAAAACTGGCAGCTAATTGAAATATTAGGAATAAAATTGCTACATTTGAAGAAATGAAAATAAAATGTTTAATTATAGAATAAAAAACTATTTTTTCCTTTTTTCCTTTTTATTGGTTTCTGCATCTGTATTTTCTCAAACAAAGCCCGGCAGAAAACCGCAAAGGATAAAACCTTCTGCTGCCAGTCTTAGAGCTGGAGCTTTTATAGATGTTAACGTGCCTCCCTATGCACCCTCTACTTTCACTGCGGAGCAGCTGGTGAAAAATATTCTGATCAACGGAGGTACCAGCTGTAGTACAGCCAATGTCACGAATGTTACCGTTAGCCCAAATCATGATGTGGATAATGCTAATAGATTTTGGGGGTATTTTAATAAAGGAACCACCAATTTTCCCTTTAATGACGGTATTGTGCTCACAACAGGTTATGCTTCTGAAGCGGGAAATACCTATGTAGCCGATGTAGGGGGAAATGTAGGAACAGGAAGTGATCCTGACCTTGTTGCCGCAACCAATCCTCAAACCGGTCTTTTGGATGCCGTAGCGCTGGAATTTGATTTCATTCCCAATTCTACTCAGGTAAAATTTAATTATATATTTGCTTCGGATGAATATACCTCGAACTTTCCATGCAGTGGTTATTCTGATGCGTTTGCACTTTTGCTGAAAAAAGTAGGGGACCCTACTTATACTAATCTTGCTATATTGCCCGGAGGAGCAGGGCCTGTAAGTGCTACTAATATTGTACCCGCCGGAAATGGGTTTTCTTGCGGACCAATCAATGCTGCCTTTTTTGGTGGTTTGAGTAATCCACATGTGCTAATTAATTACTTTGGAAGAACAATTCCTTTAACGGCTGTTGCCGATGTAATTCCGGGACAGACCTATCACTTCAAAATGGTATTGGCAGATGCAACAGACAGAACCCATGACTCAGCTGTTTTTTTAGAAGGTGGATCTTTTGATGTAGGAATTAAAATTGTAGATGAAGGCGGCGTTGTCCTGCCTGGTAGTATCAATATGTGTGACAATACTCCCAAGCAGCTGAAAGCGCAGGTGGCCCCGATTCCGGGAATGACCTTCCAGTGGTATAAAGACGGCGTTGCGATTCCGGGAGCTACAAGTGCAGTTTATATTGCCAATCAGCCGGGGGTATATGTGGTAAAAGTAATGGTTCCGGGAAATCAGTGCCCGAGTGAGGCTACTATTACCGTAGTAGGAGGAACAAGTCCTACTGTACAGGATGCTGTACTAAAGCTTTGTACCACACCTACGCTGGGTACATTCAATTTAGAAGACGCGAAACCTCTGATCAGTACAACCCAGGGAGCGGTATTCCGTTTTTATGCTAACCAGGCGGATGCTCAGGCTCAAAATAACAGTAATATTACCAACCTTACAACTTATAACGGAACAGACGGTCAGATACTGTATGTCCTTGTTTCGAATGGTGCATTTTGTAGTAAAATAGCAACATTGACTTTAAGAAAAGAAGAGACCCCTGTTGCGCAGCTTACAGCCGCAAAACTGAAAATTTGTGTTGGGGAATCAACGCTACTGACCGCTTCGGGCGGAGTAACGTATCAGTGGAATGATACCTCCAGTACCGGAGGGATAAGAACAGTAAGCCCAACGAAAACAACAACGTATACTGTATATGCTATCGGAGCGCAGGGATGTAAATCATTGCAACCGGTTCGTATTACAATTGAAGTTGTACCGGCTATAGTCTCTACATTGAAAGGGGGCCATATCTGTCTGGGTGATAAGATCATTCTGGATGCAGGATCAGGTCCGAACTATACTTATATCTGGAATACAGGAGAAACTACACAGACTGTTACAGCAGCTACACCTGGAGAATATACAGTGACAATAAGCAACGGAGTCTGTTCACAAGCCTTTAAAACGCAGGTCATTCAGGCTGTTATCCCTGAAGTGACAAAAGTTGATTATAATGATAAAGGAACCATGATCCTTACAGCTAGTAATCCAAGTAATGGGATACTAGAATATTCTGTGGATAATGGAGTTACCTGGCAGTCTTCAAATGTGTTTAATAATGTTCCTAAAAATAAGATCATTACCATTAGAGTAAGAGTGAAATATACAAGTTGTGTAGGCTTCCTTGAATACTTTACCTTCGTGATGAAAAATGTAATTACACCAAATGGAGATAATATTAATGATATCATTGATTTCAGGGGGATTGTAGATTACAAAGATTTCAGCGGAAATGTTTATGACCGATATGGGAAAGAAGTATTTAAAGCTGAGAAGATCAGGCCTTATTGGGATGGATATTTCCAGGGGAAAAAGCTTCCTACCTCATCATATTGGTATCAGGTAACCTTTGAAGATCCCGCCAGCAAACAACTTACTGTGAAAACAGGCTGGATATTGCTTAAAAATATAGAGTGATTTTAAACTATAATTGAAAGACTGGCATTTTTGTCAGTCTTTTTTTATTGTTTAGGAATAAATAGAGTTGATATTCTACGATAAATAAATTTGCGTTAGTAATAATGTAAATTCTGTTAAGTTGAATTTTAATCAAAAAAAATACTATTTTTGTTTAAAATAATATAAAATGTTAAATAGGAGGATAGGAAGTTTATTTTTAGTGTTATTTTTTGCTCTTATTAGTAATTTTTTCTTTGCCCAGAACAGAGAAAGAGTAGAGGTTGCTAAAAGGCCTGGTGCTGCCTCTCTGAGAGCAGGAGCTTTTATAGACGTCAATGCACTCAGCTATCCTGAATCCAGTTATCCTATTACTCAGCTGATAAAGGATGTTCTTATATCAGGAGGAGGCTGTGCTACATCCAATGTAAGTAATGTGACGGTGTCTCCTAATCTGGCAGCCAGTAATCAAAACAGAAGCTGGGGATATTTTAATAAGTCAAATACCAATTTCCCTTTCAGTAAAGGGATCATACTTTCCACCGGATATGCCAACAAAGCAGGAAATGTTTTCCAGAGTGCTTTAAGTGATGACCTGGGCACAGGAGGAGATACAGACCTGGCTAATGCGTTGGGAATTGCTAACTCTAACCTGACCAATGCTACCTCTATAGAATTTGATTTTGTTGCAGCTTCTACAGAAGTTACGTTTCGATATTTATTTGCCTCTAAAGAATACCAGCAAAACTTTCCATGTACGATCACAGATGGATTTGCTTTATTATTAAAAAAATCAACTGATCCTACTTATACCAATTTAGCGGTGCTTCCCGGAGGGGCAGGCCCGGTGAGTGTTACCAATATTCACCCTGCCTACAACAACTGCGGACCCAAGAATGAGGCCTATTATGGAGGAACAAATACCGCTCAGATTGAAACCAATTTCAATGGGCGTACCATTCCTTTAACAGCAAAGGCTGCTGTTATCCCGGGAGAAACCTATCATTTTAAGATTGTACTGGCTGATTATCAGGATCCCAATTTTGACTCAGCAGTATTCTTAGAAGCGGGATCATTTGATATTGGAGTAAAGATTCTGGACCCTTCCGGAGTACAGCTGCCTACATCTGTGAATATGTGTGATAATACCCCGCAGACTTTCACTGCTTCTGTTCAGGCACCTAATGTGACTTATCAGTGGTTTTTAGGCACTAACCCTATTCCTGGAGCTACCAATGCCAGCTACACCGCTACACAGCCGGGAGTTTATACAGTTAAGGTATATATTCCGGGAAACAGCTGTCCCGGAGAAGCTACTGTTACAGTAGTTGGTGGAACATCGCCAACTGTACAGAATGCGACCCTGACGGCTTGCTATACAGCAGGAAATACAATTTTTAATTTACCACTGGCACAGACCTCAATAAGTACTACTGGAGGTGCCGTGTTTTCTTATTATACAACACTAGCAGATGCTACGGCAGGAAATGCAAATACAATTCCTAATCCTACAGCCTATTCAAGTGCGGGAGGCCAGACAGTATATGTAAGAGTCAGAAACGGTTTTTGTTCAAAAGTAGCAGAGCTGCAGCTTGTAAAAGCACCGCAGATGACAGCTTCTATTGTACCCCCGGTGGCGTTAACCTGTGCTAATTCTCAGATCACCCTGAATGCTTCGGCCTCGGTTTATCCGGCAGGCGCTGCATTCAACTGGACTACAGCAGGAGGGAATATTGTTTCTGGAGGAACTACCTTAAATCCTGTTATCAATGCGCCGGGAACATATACTTTAACAATAACCCAAACCTATCAGCCAGGAAACATTAGCTGTACCACTGCGGGAAATGTAATCGTTACAGGAGATAGTGCTCCACCGGTTACAGGGCTTACAGCAAGCAAAATCAAGATATGTAAAGGAGATTCGGTGATACTTACTGCCTCAGGGGGTGTTACCTATACCTGGACAGCGCTTCCGGGAACTGGAAATACACAGACTGTATCACCTACTGTCACCACTACTTATACCGTAACTGCTGTAGGAGCTAACGGATGCGTGTCTCAGAATCCCGGTACAATAACGATCGAGGTATCGGAGCCTTTTACAGCACAAAATGCAATATTACATAAATGTTATCAGCCGGGATTGGCTTATAATCTTACAGAGGCACAGACTCAGATCACTTCTGCTGCGGGAGTAACATTTACTTATTATATTAATCAGGCAGATGCCAATGCTGCCAATGGTAACTCTATTGCCAATCCTACAGCATATTCGCCACCGGGAAATCAGACGATATATGTATTGGTAAGCAACGGAGGCTGTAGCTATGTGGTTTCCTTACAATTGTTGAGAACTGCTGAAACTACACTCACAGTAGCAGCTCCGCAAACGGTTACCTGTACAACACCTCAGGTGACAATCAATGCTTCTGCATCTGTAATACCAACCGGTTCTACCATTTTGTGGACCACTACCGGAGGAAATATCATTTCTGGAGCTAATATGCTTACCCCTGTAGTAAGTGCCGGGGGAACTTATACACTGACGGTAACCAATATATCTCAACCAGGTAACTTAAGCTGTACCTATACTTCAACAGTAACAGTACAGGAAGATAAAGTAGCGCCAATTGCTGCATTGGTATCATCACAGCCTCGTATATGTGTAGGGGAGTCTGTTACTCTTACTGCTTCGGGAGGAGCTACTTATAATTGGGGTGGTGGTCTTACAGGAAATGGAAATACCCAGGTAGTTTCACCTACGAATACAACAGTATACACAGTGTATGCAGTAGGTGCTAATGGATGTATATCGGCAACGCCTGCAACAGTTACCGTTCAGGTAGGTCCGCCTGTAGCCGGAATTGCAGCTTCGAAATCAAAAATCTGCGCAGGAGAATCAGTAACTCTTACCGCTTCGGGAGGAATTACGTACAATTGGATTGGTCTTACCGGAAATGGAAATACTCAGCTTGTGAGCCCTACAGTAAATACAACTTATTCTGTATACGCGTTGGGAGGAAACGGATGTAGTTCTCTGGATCCAGCTACAATTACCATTGAAGTAGTTCCCGCAATTGTTTCTACTATAAAAGACGTTTATGTTTGTTCCGGAGATAATGGAACTCTGGATGCCGGAGCTGGACCTAATTATACTTACTTATGGAATACAGGAGCAACTACTCAGACAATTACCACCAACCTGCCGGGAACGTATTCTGTGACCATCAGTAATGGGGTTTGTTCAAAAGTTTTCTCAGCCCAGCTGATCAATCCGGACCTGCCGCAATTTACGAATGTTGTTTATGATAATCATGTTCTTACCGTTACAGCAAGTAATCCTACAGGTGGTATTTTAGAATATTCAATAGATGGAGGTTTGACCTGGCAGCCGTCTAATATATTTTATGGTCTTTTAAATAATACAATGTACAGCCTGATGGTAAGGGTGAAAGGAGCGAAGTGTGGAACCACATTGGACTATTTTACATTTGTCATCAGTAATGCGATTACTCCGAATATGGATGGGGTAAATGACACCATAGACTTTACGGGAATCAGCGGATATAAAGATTTTGCAGCTTCCATTTTTGACAGATACGGTGCAGAAGTGTTTAAGGCTTCAAAAGGTGATGCCATATGGAGAGGATCTTTAAAAGGCTTAAACCTGCCTACAGGTACTTATTGGTATAGAGTACAGTGGGAGAATCCGGCCAGTAAAAAAATGGAACAGCGTTCAGGCTGGATCCTTTTGAAAAATAGAAATTAAATAATGAACAATAAACCAAAAAAAAATCTTTCATCACCTGAAAGATTTTTTTTGTTTTTACCAGTATTATACTTTTATGAGTGATCAGAAATTAGAAGATAGGATGTTGAGTTCTTTTTTTTATAAATTGAGATTTTATTTATTTTTTACGTTTAGATATTTCAATTTTGTGATATTTTCAACTTAAAAATGGCTGTATTGAAAAATATGAGTTATTACTAAATATTCTCTTTTTTTATCAAATGTTGAACGTTTTAGAGTATATTGTGTCATCTGTATTTTGTTGGGGTTAGTGCCGGGTAATGGGGATTTGTCGCAAGAGTTTTGTATTTTTGTTTTTTTATTATAAAAATAATGAATATGTGTGTGGTATATTTAAAAAAAAATTAAATTTGTTGAAACAAAAATATTATGACAAGATATCTACCGCTTTGTTTATTATTTACCGTGTTCTCTACTTTTCTATTTTCACAAAACCAACCCCTGCCATCCAGAAAACCTGTAAAGGAAAAAGCTTCTGTACTGTCGCGAAGAGCAGGTGCTTTTATTGACGTGAATGCTCCCGCATATGTGGAAACCACTTACAGTATAGAAAAGATGGTAAAAGACGTATTGATCTCCTCTGGAACCAATACCTGTCTGACCCCGAATGTGACTAATGTGAAAATTACGCCTAATCATGCTCCTACGGAAGCAGACAGAGCATGGGGGTACTTTAATAAAGCAGCCACCAATTTCCCCTTTAAAGATGGGCTTATACTTTCTACAGGATTTGCCAGAAGAGCAGGTAATGCCTTTGAAAGCGGTACTTTGGGAGATGTCAACGGGGGAGGATCTGATCCTGACTTAGCACAGGTAATCGGTGTTGTAGAAAACAGATTGAATGATGCCGTACTTTTGGAATTTGATTTCGTTCCTACTACTTCTCAGATTAAATTTAATTATTTAATTGCATCCGAAGAATACACAGGATCATTCCCTTGTACCTTTGCAGATGCTTTTGCGATATTACTTAGACCTACTTCGGGTGGACCCTATATAAATATGGCGGTGCTTCCCAATGGAGCAGGACCGGTAAGTATTACCAATATTCACCCGGCGATAGGATCATCTTGTGGTGCTGTGAATGAACAGTATTTTGGAGGATATAATACAGCCAATGTTGAAACAAATTTTAACGGAAGAACAGTTCCGCTTACCGCTACTGCAACGGTAGTGGCAGGACAGCAATACCACTTTAAAATGGTTATCGCAGATTATAGTGACCATAGTTATGATTCAGCAGTATTCTTGGAAGGAGGATCTTTCAATATTGGAGTAGATCTTTTAGATCCTGCAGGAGCTAAATTACCCACAGATATCAATGTATGTGACAATGTACCTCAGGTGATCACAGCTTCAGTGAATGATCCGAATTTAGTTTACCAATGGTTTTATAACGGAGCTCCGGTACCTAATGCTACAACGAATACAATTACAGCATTACAGCCGGGAACCTATACTATTGAAGTAAGTGTTCCTGGAAATCCATGTCCGGGTAAAGCTTCCATACAGATTCATGGGGGAACAACGCCACAGGCACAGGATGCCACATTGTTATTGTGTACTACACCTGATATTACCACTTTTGACTTAAGTACAATAACATCTTCTATAAGCCCAACTCCGGGAGCTATCTTTAAATTCTATGTCGATCAGGCTGATGCTATTGCACAGAACAATAATTATATCCAGACTCCATTAAACTATAATGGTAACGATGGACAGATTCTATATGTTGTGGTTTCAAATGGAGGTTTCTGCAGCAAAATGGTTGAACTGAAGCTGCTGAAGGAAACAACGCCAACGGCTACTGTGAAATCTTCCAGAATAAAAATATGTCCGGGAGAATCTGTTACCCTGACAGCGGACGGTGGAGACACCTATCTGTGGAGCAATTTCATGGGAACGGGCAATATGCAGACGGTTACGCTCTATCAGACTACTGTATTTACAGTATATGCAATTGGAGCAAAAGGATGCAAATCTTTGAACCCGGCAACGATCAGAATAGAAGTCACTCCTGAAATCACTTCACCTTTAAAAGATGTTGAGATGTGCGTGGGAGATAAAGTAACTCTTGATGCAGGGGCAGGAACCGGCTATAAATACCTTTGGAGCACGGGCGCAACTACACAAAAAATAGAGGTAGACCAATGGGGAATTTACTCAGTAGAAATAGATAACGGGATTTGTAAAAAAATCTTTGAGGCTAAAGTAATGGGAGCAGCTACTCCATTTTTTACTGCATTGAACTATGAAAGTATAAAGAAAACAGTAACTTTTACTGTAGAAAACCCTCCGATGAATAATTTGCCAAGTACTTTGGAATATTCAATTGATAACGGAATTTCATGGCAGGCCTCGAACGTATTTACCAATCTTTTGGATAATACAAACTATACTGCTTTAGTAAGAAGAGTAGGAACTCATTGTGTGGGAAGTCTTGACTTCTTTACCCTTCAGATCAATAATATTATTACTCCAAATGATGACGGAGTAAATGATGTGCTGGACCTTAAAGCGCTTGGAGATTTTAAAAACTTTACAGGCTCTATCTATGACAGATATGGAGTAGAGATGTTCAGATTCTCAAAAGAAACTCCAATTTGGGACGGAACAGTAGGAGGCAAGAGATTACCTACAGCAACATATTGGTATAAATTTAATTTTGAATACCCAAGATCAAAAGCCCAGATGAACTGGTCAGGATGGATTATGTTGAAGAACAGAAATTAAAATTGATAATGTATAATAATAAACCGGCTGTTTCTTTTTTTGAGACAGCCGGTTTTGTTTTAAGCCAATGCATTAATAATGTACAAAAATAGACTGCCATATAACAGACAGTCTATTTTTCTTTATTACAAACAAAAATACTCCTATAGAGAGTTTTGTGTTTATAAATTACTTATTGGTTATTTTTCCAAAGATCAGCAAAATGTATAAAATCCATTACACTCAGCTCTTCCGCTCTTTTGTCTAAAAACTCATGACCTTTTAAAGCTTCAGGAATATTTAATACTTTCAAAGCATTCGAAAGTTTCTTCCTTCTTTGGTTGAACCCTGCTTTTACAATCTGTTTAAACAGAACCTCATTGCCGGCCAATCCTTCCTTCGGATTTCTTGTAATTCTGATAACCCCCGATTTTACTTTTGGAGGCGGATTAAAGACGTTCTCATGAACTGTAAACATATAGGATACATCATAATACGCCTGTATCAGGACAGATAAGATACCGTAATCCTTAGTTCTCGGAACGGCAGCTGTTCTTTCAGCAACTTCTTTCTGGAACATTCCCACCATTTCAGGAACCAGCTCATAGTAATCTATAATCTTGAATAATATCTGTGACGAAATATTATAAGGAAAGTTTCCTATGATCGCGATCTGCTCATCTTTGATAAAATTAAAATCCTGTTTCAGAAAATCTCCTACAAAAGTATTTTCTGTAACCGTAGAATAGTTGTTTTTCAAGTATTCAATAGATTCCGTATCGATCTCTGCAAGATAGATGTTCTGATCTTTTTCAAGAAGATATTTGGTAAGGACTCCCATTCCGGGGCCTACTTCCATAATATTATTATAGTTCTCAAAACTAAGACCTTCTACGATTTTTCTTGCGATATTTTCATCTGTCAGGAAGTGCTGACCAAGATGTTTTTTTGCTTTTACACTCAAAGTTTTTTATGATTTTATTAACAATGATTTTCTCATTTTCGTCCCAAATTTCGGAAGTTTTTTTCTATTTTAGCCAAAAATTTTAATATTAATGGCTAAATCTGTAGATGAATTTAATAAGAAAAGGCTTCGATCCAGCAATATTACAGTAGTAATAAGTATTGCTTTAGTGCTATTTTTGTTGGGATTAATGGGGCTTATTTTAATTAATGCCCAAAAGTATTCCGACTATATCAAAGAACAATTGGTGGTGAACGCCTACTTTGACGATAACTATGACGCTAAAGACTCTATCAAAATTGCAAAACTAGAGGACGAAACTTTTAAAAAAGTACAGATGTTAGCTCCTGTAAAAAAAGCAACCTATATTTCAAGAGCTATGGCTGCTAAGGAAGCCAAAAAAAGTATGGGGATTGATAGTGATGCCTTGTTTGAAGAGAATATCTTCCCTTCATCCATTGAAATTGCTTTAAAGCCGGAATATGTAGATCCTGCAAAGATTGATGAGGCAATAAAAGTCATCAAATCTGTTCCCGGTATTATGGATGTTAAGAATGACAGTACTTTGATGGTAGATGTTTATAATAACCTAAGCAGAATATTAAAATGGATTCTCGGATTTTCCCTACTGTTTTTAGTATTGGCGGTTGTGTTGATCAATAACTCTATTCGTCTTAAAATATTTTCAAAGAGATTTATTATTAAAACCATGCAGCTGGTGGGAGCTAAAAGAAGATTTATTCTTAAGCCCTTCATCATTGAAGCTGTTGTTTTAGGTGCTATCGGAGCATTCATAGGTCTTTTGGCTTTATTTGGGGTGTGGTATTACTTCACCAACCAGATCGGGCAGGCATTCGCACAGGATAATCAGCAGTATTTCTGGCTGATGCTGCTGGTGATTGGAATAGGGATTTTTATCACCGTTCTAAGTACCATTATTGCAACATGGAGATTCTTAAAATCAAACGTTGACGATTTATATTACTCTTAACAATGAGCAAAAAAACAAATAAATTTTCCGCTTCAAATTTTGGAAATGAAGCAGAAGTACCACAGGAAAACACGTTCTATTTCGGACAGCAGAATTTCAAATGGATGCTGATCGGATTAGCATTTATTGTGGTTGGTTTTCTCCTGATGATGGGCCCGGATGCCAATACGGTAGATGGTAAACTGGATCCCAACTCATGGAATGATGACATCTTCTCTATCAGAAGGATCAGAATAGCACCTCTTTTTGTTGTAATCGGTTTTGCAATAGAAGTATATGCTATTTTAAAAAGAAAATAAATAAATTTTACATTTAGAGATTAAGAGATAATGAAGTGTGGTAGATCTGCTGGACTTCAGGATCTCTTAATCTTTTAATTTTTTTAAAGAATATGGATTTAATCAAAGCAATTATTATTGCCATTATAGAGGGGCTTACAGAATACCTTCCAATTTCCTCTACCGCACACATGGGATTCACTGCAAACCTTATGGGGCTGGAAGAAACTGAATTTTTAAAAATGTTTCAGGTTTCTATTCAGTTTGGTGCTATCTTATCAGTTGTAGTGGCTTATTGGAAAAAGTTTTTTGATTTAAATAATATTCAGTTTTACTTTAAACTGGCTTTTGCAGTAGTTCCTGCATTGATTTTAGGATATTTATTTGATGATAAAATTGAGGCCATTCTTGGAAATCAGATTGCTATTTCTTCAGTATTGGTATTGGGAGGGGTTGTTTTGCTGTTTGCCGATAAATGGTTTAAAAATCCTGTAATTGATGACGAAAAAGGAATTACCATAAAAAAGGCAGTCACTATTGGATTTTGGCAGTGCCTTGCAATGATGCCGGGAACTAGCCGTAGTGCGGCATCTATCATTGGAGGGATGACACAGGGGCTTACAAGAAAAGCAGCTGCAGAATTCTCTTTCTTCCTTGCTGTGCCTACTATGCTGGCTGTAACGGTATACTCTGTGTTTGTTAAAACATGGGGAAAAGAAACGGCAAATCCACAGAAGGGATACGAAATGATTATGGCTTCACAGGATCATATTATGATCTTTGTAGTAGGAAACGTTGTAGCGTTTATTGTAGCACTTATTGCGATCAAAGCATTCATCGGAGTACTTAACAAGTATGGTTTCAAGCCCTGGGGATGGTACCGTATTTTTGTAGGAGTTGCTTTATTGATCTATTTTTATTTCTTTAAATAAAAGAATATTCATTATACCTACCCATGACCGCTGAAGAACTGAAATCAGGATACATTTTTTTATTGGATAAGCCTTTGGACTGGACTTCCTTTCAGGCTGTCAATAAAATGAAATATAAACTTAAAAGGGAGTTTGATCTTCCTAAAAAATTTAAAATCGGACACGCAGGAACCCTTGATCCAAGAGCTACAGGGCTTTTGATCGTTTGCTGCGGAAAATTCACCAAGAAAATTTCTGAAATCCAGGATGCTCCCAAAGAGTACTGGACCGAGATCAAAATAGGAGTACAGACAGAATCCTACGATACTGAAAAACCGGAAATCCTTCATCAGGATATTTCCCATATTTCGGAAGAAAAGGTAAGAGAAGTTCTGGAAAAATTTGTTGGAGAAATTGAACAGAAGCCACCCATTTATTCTGCTATAAAAGTGGATGGAGAAAGAGCATACAATCTTGCAAGAGCAGGGGAAGAGGTGGAAATGAAGTCCAGAAAAACAACAATTCACTATATCAAAGATATTAAAATAGACTTCCCTCTGGTAAGTTTTACTGTAGGCTGTTCAAAAGGAACCTACATCCGAAGTCTGGCTCATGATATTGGGCAGGAATTGGGCGTAGGTGCTTACCTGACACAATTGAGGCGTACAAAAATCGGAGATTATGCTATTGAAAATGCTACAGAGGAGTTTCTAAATAACGATTTCAGATTCGAAGGCTTATGAAAATAAAATTATCTTTGTTTTTTATGGTATTCGCTTTTATTGCAGTTTTCTCACAAAATGAAGATGATAAAAAGAGCAAAATGGATTTTTACTTTAATCCTTCTCTCAACATAGGTTTTAATATTAATAAGAGATCTGAAAGTGCCAATTCTCAATATATAGAACCAAAATCAGTATTGGGAAATTTCACTTATGGAGCTACTGCGATAGGTGGATATAATTTTCTTCCTAACTTTGCATTGGGAACCGGATTCAAATATAGCTTTATACAGGATAACGATCATCTTATATACTGGGTTATTCAGCCAAAAATTATATTTTCTCCGGGAGAGCGCCCGTTCTACATCGATCTTAATTATGGAAAACAGCTTAACCGTTCTGTAATTTCAGACACTGAGTTTTGGGGCGGTAGAATAGGAATGCAGGTTTCTTATTCAAAAAGACTGAGCCAGGAAGGAGGAATTGTTTTTGAATCACACCAATTGAAAAATGGAGCCGATGGCTTCTTTATAGGACTGAGTTATGGAATTACCATATTCAGTAATAAAAATTATACCGGTTACGGAAAAGACTAATGGAAAAGACACGTATCAATAAATATTTATCAGAAGTAGGCTACTGTTCTAGAAGAGCAGCCGATAAACTGTTGGAGGAAGGCAGAATAACAATTAACGGAAAGATTCCTGAGCTGGGAACTAAAGTTTCTGATGAAGATGTGGTAGAAGTAGATGGAAAACCTGTAAGAGAACCACAGGAAAAACCTGTTTATATAGCTTTCAATAAGCCCGTAGGAATTGTTTGTACTACAGATACAAAACGTGAAAAAAATAATATAGTAGACTACATTAACCATCCAAAAAGAATTTTTCCAATCGGACGATTGGATAAACCGAGTGAAGGGCTGATCCTTTTAACAAGTGATGGTGATATCGTTAATAAAATTCTGAGAGCGAGAAATAATCATGAGAAAGAATATCTGGTAAGGGTAGACAAACCCATCAATCCAAGATTTCTGGAGAAAATGAGAAATGGAGTCCCTATTTTGGATACGGTGACCAAAAAATGTGAGGTTGAGAAGATTGATGATATGACCTTCAGAATTGTGCTTACACAAGGACTCAACAGACAGATCAGAAGAATGTGCGAATATCTTGGGTATGATGTGAAAAAGCTGAAGAGAATTCGTATCATGAATATCAAACTGGACCTTCCTGTAGGGAAGTGGAGAGACCTGACAGAAGAAGAATTTAATGTTCTGAACGCTCTGCTGGCAGATTCCAGCAAGACAATCAACTAAGAATACGAATAATTAATAATGGAGCAGGCAGGAAAATTTATTTTTGCTTAGCTCCTTTGTTGTTTTAATTCCATAATCAATTCCTGATCTAGCTTTGGGAAACGCAGCATTGTTTTCCTGAATACAATGTCAGACAAAACCTTAGGGGCTCTATCTTCTTTTATTTATGAGCTTTCTTACCCTGTTTGGAAAATTTTATACCGTTATGCTCCTTCCTTTACTGAAAAAAGGATGAAGGATAATTGTAATATTTCTATTTTATTTTTTAATTATTTAAGGAGTAATGGTTTATATACATAATATGTTTTCTTGTGTATAAAAAATATATTATATTTATAATAACCATTAAAACCCAAAAATCATGAAATTTAAATTTAGATCAGTTCTATTGTTCCCCCTTATTTTAATTGTACTTAATAATTGCCAGCATCAGGATGATAATCACGATTCCGATCACCCAAGCGAATCTTCTTTTTATATTGACTATAGAAGCCTGAAAGGATCACCAGATGGAATAGCTGTCATAGAGCTCGATCCTGAATCTGCAAACTTCGGAAATATTAGCAGCAAACTCGAATTGGGCATTGGAGTATTACCGCATCATATTTATTACGATAACGATGCAAAAAGATTATTCACAACTGCTTTGGGAGGCAGCTATCTTTATCAGATAAAGGTAGAAAAAAATCAAAATGAACCTCCAAAATTAGTAAGTGCAACCCCCATTGATACAGGAGAGAATACAGTTGGCGAAAATATCTTTTTTACCAATGACGGAAGGTATTTTATGACCTTTATGGGAGGGGCAGGAGGGCCAAAAGATGGTAGTATCGGTGTTTTTAATGCTGCTAATAATCAACTTATCAAAACAATTAAAGCACCTATTCAAACTAACCCAAACAAATTTATAATGTATCCCCACGGTATTTCTGTAAATGAAGAAAAAGGACTCATGATGGTAACCTCTACCATTCACCCGGATCTTACTACCGGAATGGGGAATACCTGTACATTATTGGATCTGAATACCTACGAATTAAAAGAAACCTACCAGGTAGCAGACTCGGATACGGATCTGTCAAGCCCTGTTGAAGTTTTATTGCTGCGTGGAAAATTTCCTCAATATGCACTTGCTACAACGATGCTGGGGGGAGATATCTGGATCGCTCCATACAATGCTGCCACCAAAAAATACGATGCTTTTAGCAAAATATTTGACGGAAGTACACAAGGGCTGGGCTGGGCACTCGAAATGTATATTGATAATACCAACAAATTATATGTAAGCTTTGCAGATCCGGGAAGAGTACTTGTTTTTGATATAAGCAATCTTCCCCAGCTAAAACTTTTAAAAACCTTTAAGGCAGACAGGGGAGCTCACCATATGGCTTTCTTCACCACCAAATCAGGAAAAGAAGTGGTTGCCGTACAAAATAACTTGCTGGATATTCCTAACTTAAACTCCGGGACTATTAATGTAATTGAGATTCGGACAGGGAAAAATTTAGGCACAGTTGATCTGCGCGCTCGATATGGAATGCTGCCGGAATCCATTGAAGGAACTAATGGCCCTAGCAGTTATATGCATCATTAAAATTTAAGATACTATTTCTGATCAATTTTTTTATTAAAACTGCTAGTCAGAATTTTAAACAGCCTCAAATGCTATTTTGGGGCTGTTTTGTAATATTTAGATAGATGTTTTAGAATCTTTTTATTTTAAATATAATCTCATCCTCGCCTCATATTCCGGTTTCAGTTTTAAAAGCTTCCATATTTTTCTGTCATCGGGATAGCTGATCCGGTAGAAGATAATTTTGTCTGCTGAATATTTAAAATAAGGATGATTTTTCAGCCATTCTTCAGGGGCATCTGTCAATGTGTATTTGGAGACCCCGGAGGCGTCCAGAGGCGCTATGGAAATAAGTTTCTGAACTAATTCCTTATCAATATTGTAAGTGTCTGAAATCTGCTGTTTATTGACGAAACCTCCCAGCTTTTTCCGAAAACCGATCATAGAACCCGCACTTCTCTCGTCCAGCCCGAACTCCAGGAGCTGTTTAAAAGTAATGGTATTAAGATCAATTTTTGAAAAATCGGTTTTCTCCTGTTGAATTTCCTCCTTTTTTACAGGAACAGAGGTGAATTTTATGTAAGGCTTTAGTTCCTGAAATTTTTCAGACGAAATGACAAAGCACTTTTGCAGTTCTTCAGGGCTTCTAAAACTTCCCCGCAAATTCCGATCGCGGTAGTTAACAATAGTCATAGCCTGCTTTTCTGAAAATCCCAGTGCTTTCCAGCCGTCAATATCCAATTGATTAGGATCAAAAGAATAGTACCTGATTTTTGTTTTGTCCACATTATTTGTTTTAAAACTGTTGAAATTTTCAGGTGTTTTGTTCGGTAATAGCAAATAAGGCTCAAGCTTATGGTAATTTTCTGAAGAAATTATAAAACATTCTTTAAACTTCTCTTTGCTGGTAAAACTTCCACCCAGATACTTTTTGTATTTCAGAATGGCCTCACTCTGTCTTTCAGTGAAACCCATTTTTGCCCAGTCATGAGCAGAAAGATGGTCAGGATTGAATGAATTTGTAATGGTAATACTTCTCTTTTCAATAAAATTATACTTCTTTGAATTGCTTTTTTCAGTGGTTTCGGGAAGTAATATAAAGGCTTCCAGATCACCGAATTTCTCTTCAGAAATAGCGAAACATTTCTTTAGCTGTTCTTTGGAAATAAATTTTCCTCCGATCATATCTTTATACTTCAGTATAGTAGAAGCTTGCTTTTCCGAGAAACCAAGCTTCTGCCACTTTTCCTGATCTAAGCCATTAGGGTCAAAGTCTGAGACTTTAGCAGTTAAAGAAGGCCCTGCAATAAACTTTACAGCAGGAAAAGATTCCTTGTCCTTACTCGTATATTTCTGATAGGCTAAAAGAATAGTCAATATCATGACCATAAAAGCCAGTTTTTGGTAATAGTTTTTTCTCATCATAAGGTAAACTTATCAATAAAAACAAAGCGTGGCAAGAGTGAAGGTTGAAATGATTAAATATTATATATAGATTTATTTAATTAATTGAAAATTAGATAATAATATTGTGTTTTATTTGATATAATCCTGTATTTGTAGTTGTTTCGTCTTTTTGACTGTATTGAATTTTAAACAATTGGTAATTAAAAGAGAAGTTTTTCATCTGATAAAAGGTTCATAATTTATAAAATAGATAGATGTGTCCCATTGTTTCGACAGCCTTTATTTTGCTTCATATACGGATGTTGATGGGTGTACTGTTTTATAAATACAGTGTCGGCTCTTGCAGTAGAAAGATATCGGACAGATATGGTCATCTTATCAATTGGAGTCATTTTAAAGAGCTATCTATCGATTTTATTCACCTCCTTTCTAATAATTTTTTACTATTATACGTCACGTTCTGTCGCTTTACTGGCCTACATTTGCTTCAGAATAATGCAAAAATGTGCATAACAGTAGATTAATAGGGCATAATAAACTTTGTTTACCTATTTTAATATATGTTAAAAATGGTTAAATTTGTAAAAATAATAAACTAATACCAACTTGAAAATAACACGGGAATGAAAATACTTTTTAGAATATCTGTGCAGGATATACTGCGGTCTTATACTTAGATCGATGTTATCATTAAAACTTTTCGACGTTGAATAATTTTCCGGGATTTCCGCAAGGGATAGGAATTTATACAATGTGTACAATATTGTATAATTAAATGCACATTATATCCCTGTTATTTGAAATGTTTACTACTATATTTGAAAAAAATCAAATACATATGAAAAAAATCTACCTTGGTGCATTTACCTTATGTACCATTCTGGGATCAGCCCAGGAAATTTTATGGCAGAAGGATCTGAAATCTTCAACACAGGACTTTCTGAGTCAGGTGACTACTACCATTGATGGTCAGTATCTGATCAGCGGAAGTTCTATTCAAAGCAATAAGCTTCAGGCTTCAGGCAGCAAATACAATAACGGTTACGATTTTAGATTAGTCAAATTAAATCAGAATGGAGAAGAGGTGTGGGAGAAATATTTCTCCGGAACCAATCATGATTATCTGTCTGCAACAGTTGCTACGCAGGAAGGAGGATTCGTTGTCACAGGGACTTCGCATTCAGGAAAAGGTCTTGACAAAAAAGAAGATTCTAAAGGGAATTCAGACATTTGGCTGATCAGAATCAATGAATTTGGAGACGAGATTTGGCAGAAAACATTAGGTACTGCCGCTGACGAAGAAGCCAGAGCGGTTATTCAAACCACAGATTTAGGATTTTTTGTGGCCGGAAATGTTCAGAATTCTTCCAAAGGCTACGGTTCTAAAGATGTCCTGATCATCAGGCTGGACAAAGACGGAAAAGAACTGTCCCAATTAATCTGGGGCGGAAAAGGACTTGATGAAGTTGAAAAAATGATTCCAACAAAAGATGGCGGAGCCTTACTCGGAATTTATTCCAGAAGTTCAGCGGTACAAGGTAAGACATCTCCCATAAAAGATGCCCAAAATACATCCGACACCCGACACCTGACTATTGTACAAAAACAAAGTGACAATTTCGGTGAAGGAGATTATACCGTCCTTAAAATAGATAAAAACGGAAAAATTGAGTGGGAAAAAAACTTTGGTGGCAAAGGTGATGATCACATCAGAACGCTTGCTTTAACTTCCACAGGATACATTATCGGAGGTGAATCCAGATCAGAAATATCCGGCAATAAAACGGTAGGCATTGAAGAGGGTACGGATTTATGGTTGATTTTCTTAAACGAGAGAGGAGAAGAACAGTCACAGAAATCTTACAATTTTGGGAACCGTGATCTCTTAATGGGAATGAGTGTCATTCAGAGTCAAGATTCAAGAGCCAGGAACCAGGACCTAACTAAAGGATTGCTTATAGGGGGATATACTCAGTCTGAAGGAAGAATAGAAGAAAATGACGAGACTTTTTGGATACTATATTTAGACCAAAATGGAAATGAACAGTGGAGAAAATATGTAACCGGAGAATCCAGACAGAAAGAAGAGAGACTTTCAGATCTGAAACTGAACAGAGACGGCTCTATTATTCTGGCAGGAACCAGTGCCACAGAACTGGGCAAAGAAAACTGGAAGATTGTGAAGCTGGGAGACAAACAGGTTGATCAGTTAATGGAGAAATTTGACATCAAGATCTATCCGAATCCGGTATCTGATTATGCTTATGTAGAAATCGGTTTTGATTTTAAAGAGGCTGATATTATGCTGTATGATATGAGCGGAAGACAGCTTCAGAGCTTGAAAACAAAGAATAAAGTAACCAAGATTAACACGCAGGCTCTTGTTCAGGGCGCTTATCTGGTGACGATAAAAACGGATACTAATAAAACAGCGAATGCAAAGCTGATTAAAAAATAAACTAAGAATTATGAAGAATATATTTTTATTACTGATCTTTATATTCGGATACACCTTATATAGTGGTCAGGAAGAAAGTAAGAATATGGGGATTGTAAGACCAACCCCATCTGCTGCAGGATTGTCAACTTACAGTACCATTCCTGTTTCTGTACAAACTGGAATTCCGGATATTTCTTATCCGTTAATCAATCTTGAAACGGGAAATAAATCGGTGAATATCAGCTTAGGGCTTAATTATCATGCAGGCAATACTTCCAGTAGAAACCCTGTAGGTGATGTAGGTAAAGGCTGGTCATTTTTAGGAGGGGGAGTTATTTCAAGAGAGATTCTGAAGGACTTTGATGAATTATTTGATGATGTCAATTTTCACAGTTATAGAAAGAATAGCTTTAATGATATTTATAATTTTAATATTCCGGCGGAATCAGGAAAATTTCGATTCATCAGAAACATAGAGGCCAATACTTTTGAATTGATAAAACTCAGTCCTTATAATTCTATAGTTAAAGAACATCGGTCTGCTAATCAGGCTACTCTTGTTCTGGATTCTCTTACCATAACAAGTGAATCTGGAATACAATATGTTTTTAAGGATTATGATATTAGCTTAATGAATGTACATGTGTGGACGCACCCTACACAAGGTGTTAAATTTACAGATGCAAGATATAAAAGTGCCTTCTATCTATCTTCTATTCTTGATGAAAACGGACGGGAACTGGTAAAATACACTTACTTAAGAGATCTAAAATATGCTCTAGGTACGCCGATTGTAGATACAGAAACTAATAAACTGATCAGGATAGAGGCAAAAGACCACGGCATTATAGAAATAAATTATGATAGAAATGAAAATGAGAATAAAAACCATGATATATTCTCCATCAATAATATTGTTCTTAAAACAGCCAATAATGCTTTTATAAAAAAATATATATTTAATTATTCCAACACTTCTGTCAGCAGCAATATGGTGTATTATAGAACGCTGGCATCCTTCAGCCAGGTTGATCAGAATGGGAAAATAATTGAAAAATATGCCTTTGATTATGCAGGAGGAGTGTTTGAAAATGGTGAGTATGAAAATGGCGATGAATATCTTCTGTTGAATACGGTTAAATTGCCTACCGGAGGGATTATAAAATATAACTTTGATATGATCACTCACTCCTATAGTGGGAAAACCATCCATATACCAGCCCCGAAGACATTTCTGACAGATTTATCTTTTACAAGTGTCAATGATGGTGTGAAAAAATATGCTTTTACCCTTACAGAAGGCAAGAATATTGAAATTAATGCGATGGGAATTGGAAAGTTAGCTTCTCGCTTATGGGCAGTTCAGTTTTTTAAGAAAACTGGAAACTCATATGAAGTTTCAAATAGTATGGGAGTACCTATAGATCCGAATCCTGATTTTGAGTATGTACAGACAAGAACCTTTGGACCGGGTGAATATTATGCTGAATTATATTGTAATGATTTAAATTGTAATAATTTAACATTCAATAGGCCTTCTGTGATCTCATTATCAGAAATAACCGGAGAACCTTCTGAAGCTGTTGAGTTGGTTCCAAGATCTGGGCTTCCAAGAATTAAAAATATTAAATATTTTAATACTTCGTCTGATAATATTTTTAATGTACCCCCTACAAAAATTGAAGAATACGATTACAGTTTCTTTGATCAGCCTGGAAATTCAAGTGGATACTTAGTTACAGGAGGTACTTTGAATGCTGAAATGGCTAACCCTGCTTTTATCTATAAAAATGTAAAAGTATCTCAGGGTAATAATATGGGGTACACCAAGTATTATTACAAAGCTCCGGATGTTTATCCTTATCAGAGTGATAATGATTTTTGGCCCAATTATAATATTACCCGTAGTGGACTTATTGATAAAAGGGAAGTTTATAACGCTTCGAACCAAAAGCTATCTGAAGAACTTTTTGATTATACTTTTGAAGAATTTGACAGTCCTAAATATTTAGTTGCTCCAAGTGGTTCTTGGGGGAATTTTTATCTGAAAACCTCCTGGATTAAGAACAATAAAGTAATCACCAAAAGTTACTTTGATTCCGGAGTTACAGAGATTAAAAATGAAGTGTTCAGAAATAACCATAACCAAAAGCCTAATTTAGAAAGAGCTACAGCATTTGATGGCAGCATTCAGGAGACCACTTATCAATATGCACAGGAGAAGAACAATCAGAAATTAAAAGACGCCAATATGGTAGGCTTTCCTTTAGAAACAACTTCTGTGATTAAGAAAAATGGTTCCGATCCCGGAAAATTAGTCTCAAGAGCAGAAACTAAGTACGACAATGCCGGAAACAAATATCCGTCTTCAGCCGTTTCTTATGACTCTCAGAATACTTTAGCTTCCGAAGTGGTCTTCAACCGATATGACAGCAAAGGAAATCCGGAGCAGTATACTCCTAAAAACGGAATTCCTGTTTCTATTGTTTGGGGCTACAAAAAGACCCAGCCTATTGCGAAAGTGGAAGGAGCTTCCTATGAGCAGATCCTACCATATCTGTCTGATATCATAGCCAAGTCAGATGCCGCAGTGATTTCGGAATCGGATCTTCAGAATGCTTTGGATGCCTTTAGAACCAATGCCAATCTGGTGGATTTTCAGATTACAACTTATGTGTATGATTCTTTAACAAGGATGAAAACTATGACGCCTCCTACCGGAGTGCGTGCTGTTTATCAATACGATACCGCCGGAAGACTGGACAAAGTAGAAGATGAAAGCGGAAAACCTTTAAAGAAATACCAGTATAACTACGGTCATTAATGGTAAGCCATGAGCAGCCTGTAGAAAATCAGGTCTCTCGAATTTTTAATTTCTAATCTCTAAATTAAGATGAAAAAACTATTGCTATTATTCAGTTTTCTGTCGGTAACCTTATCCGAGGCCCAGACAGCATCTGAAAACTATATATCCACTACAGACTGTCTGAATGAAGACTGTACCAAAAAAACATACACCGTACAGTATTTTGACCTTTTGGGAAGACCCAAACAGGTTGTAAATGTTCAGGCTTCCCCATTAAAAAGGGATGTCGTTACCCATATCGAATATGATGAATATGGAAGACAGATTAAAGAATACCTGCCTGTTCCCCAACTTTCGACAGGAGGAGGGAGTTATTACTCAGGACCTCTTGGAGTATATCCTTTGGTTTATGGGGATGAAAAAATTTATACCGAAAAGGTTATTGAAAACTCTCCGTTACAAAGGATTTTGCAACAAAAATCAATCGGAAAAGACTGGAATAATAAATCTACCGATTTTGGGTATGATCTAAATATTCCTGCAGACCACGTCAAAAACTTTCAGGTAGTTACCCATTGGAATCAGGTGGAAAAAATTTATAAAAATGAATTACAGTATACTCCGGCAGAATATGCAGCCGGCCAGCTTGTAAAAAATACGGTGACCGATGAAGACGGCAATAAAAGCATAGAATTTAAAGATGCTTCCGGTCAGACTGTCCTTTCCAGAAAAGTAATCAATGCCGGAAAAAATGCCGATACCTATTACGTATACAATGAGTATAAACAGCTTGCCTATGTCATTCCTCCATTGGCCGCAGCAGGAGCTATGGATCCGGCAGCCATAGATAACCTTTGCTACCAGTATGTGTATGACAGCAAAAACCGCCTGGCAGAGAAAAAGCTGCCGGGAAAAGGATGGGAATATTTTGTGTATGATAATCAGAACAGATTGGTGCTGTCTCAGGATGCCGTGCTGGGAAGCCTCAACAATAACTTTGTGGCCAAAGGCTGGATGTTCTCCAAATATGACGCTTTTGGAAGAGTGGTCTATACAGGATTTTTTGCCAATACCTCTACCAGAACCGCTATGCAGACTGCCCTCAGCAATATGTCATCCAATGCAGGGAATAACGAAAAACGGGATACTACTCCTATTGTACAAAACGGTGAAAATATTTACTATACCAAAAATGCTTTTCCTACCGGAAGTATGACCATTTTAAGTGTCAATTATTACGACACCTATCCGCCTCTTCCTCAGGGAGCAGAAATTCCGGCCACTATTATGGGGAAAACAGTACTGAAACAGCCTGGACAAAATGGGGCCTCTAAAAATACAAAAAGCCTTCCACTGGCTTCTTATATAAGAAATGTAGAAGACAATGCCTGGACCAAAACCTTCACCTATTATGACGAAAAAGGAAGGACCATAGGGTCTTATGCCCAAAATCATCTTGGCGGATCTACCAGAACAGAATCAGATATAGACTTTGCAGGCGTTACCCAACAAAGCAAGGCCTATCATAAAAGATTGTCAACAGATCCTGAAAAAGTAATCACCCAGAGGTTCACTTACGATGCCCAAAACAGGCTGTTGGTTCATAAGCATCAGGTAGATACCAATCCGGAAGAAATCCTGGTGCAGAATGAGTACAATGAGCTTTCCCAGCTTAAAAACAAAAAACTGGGCGGAACCAATATTGCCCAGCCACTGCAAAGTATTGACTATACTTATAATATCAAAGGCTGGCTGACTAAAATCAATGACCCTTCAAGCCTGAACGGAAAAATGTTCGGATATGAGATGAGATATATCAATCCTGTGAATGCCAATGTAGCCCCCGGAAAATTCGCCGGAATGATCACAGAGATCGACTGGAAGAACGCCTCAGAAGATGTCCTGAAACGATACAATTATACTTATGACGGACTCGGCAGGCTTCAGGATGCCGTATATTCTGAACCCAATGCCTCTGTTCCGTTTAACAATAACTATAATGAGCATCTTACCTATGACCTGAACGGAAATATTAAAACCCTGAAGAGGAATGCTTTTCCTGCAACCGGAGGAGCCACATCTGTTCAGGTAGATGACCTTGTGTACGAATATACCGGAAACCGTTTGACAAAAGTGATTGAAAATGCACTGAACGACACCGGATATGAAGGCGGAAACAATCCTATTTCCTATGATGTGAACGGAAATATGACAAATATGCTGGACAAAAGCATTCAATCTGTACAATATAACTACCTGAATCTTTCTGATCAGTATGTGATCCACCAGAATAGCTTTGGAAAGCCAACCGATAGTACTATCAATTACCTTTACCGTGCTGACGGAACCAAGCTTCGTAAAACGTTTTCCTCTACTCCCCCAAGAGGATCAACCTCAACCCGCATCACAGACTATCTGGACGGTTTTCAGTACAGCTACTTTGAAGGCGGAGGAAACTGTATTACCTGCAGAACCGAAAATGCTTACGAAGCAGAAGCTTATAGAGGTATTCTGGATCCCGGTGTTATTCCGGAATGGAAACTTGATTTTGTAGCCACCGCAGAAGGTTTTTACAGTTTCACCGAAAACCGCTATATTTACCAGTACAGAGACCACCTTGGAAATACCAGAGTCACCTTTGCCAAAAACAGCGCAGGCGCTCCTGAAATTATTGACACCAACAATTACTATCCTTTTGGACTGAATCATATCTCAGGGTCGTTTGGTACTTCTAACTTTGGTAGTTTCTACAGTTACAAATACAACGGAAAGGAATTACAAGAGACGGGAATGTATGATTACGGAGCAAGGATGATGATGCCTGATCTGGGAAGATGGGGAGTAATGGATGTGATGTCTGAGAAATACAGCTCTTTGAGTCCTTACAGCTATGCGATCAATAACCCTGTTATGGTCATTGATCCGGATGGAAATGATGCAATGTTCGCTTCTGGAGAAGCAGCACAATTTGCTTTTAAAATGTATGTTGCTACGATGTCAACAGGAACTGGAACATCAGGAGAGAATATTTTTACGGGGTTGGATAATGAGTATGATAAGGATGGCAAGATGATTAGTAATTTAGGTGGAAATAAGATAGATTTTTATCATCAAAGAAATGGAGATACTAAAGTGATTAGTCGACAAAGTGGGGCTTCAAATATTATTAAAGGAGGAGAATCTATTATTAGAGGTTATATTCATAGAGGAAAAGATGTTGGATGGGGAACTATAACAAGTGAATATTTTGGAGGAAGTGGGCCTACTCGCAGTCTATTTAGTGATTTTAATGATTCTAATGATGGACCTTTTGCTTCTCTAGACAAAGCATCATCTCCGTATTCTTCTTTAGCAAGACAAGCATCATTAAACTCAGAAGATCCAAAAGGGTTTATAGAGATGACATATCTTCAGGCTAATCCTCTAAGAGCAAATTTTGATGGATATGAGCAGATGTGGGGAAGATCCACTGTATCTTGGTACAAATTAGGAGGCGAAACACTTTTTTTAATGTTAGATTCAAAATCTCAGGAGTCATTATTTTATAGATTACCAGTAAATAATTTTGAAAGAACCGAAGGAAAAGTAAATAGCTTTGGAAATACATATCAGACTTATATGTGGACTGAAAGCAATTCCGAAGTTCAAAAAAAAGTAGTTAACCCAACCTTAAAGAACGTTTTTAAACAAGCTGTAACACCACCATCTATATTAACAAGACCTAGATTTTAAATCGAACATTTTAAATTTGATAAATATGAAAAAAAGTATAAGTTTAATTTTATTACCACTTCTATTTTCATGTCAAAATATTAGTAGTGAAGATATGTATGGAAAATATTCGCCTTTATCATATAAAAATACATATGATACCCTGACAATTTACAGAGATGGAGTGTACAATAGGGTTATTTATAATAGGGAAGGGAAAAAGTTATTGGATTACGATTCAAAATATAAAATAGATAATCAATCTATAACACTTTCAAAATTTTATCTAAATTTAGACAAAGATTTAATTGCTTTTCCAGAGGATGTAGAAGACACTAATACAACTTATATAACTTCTTTCAAAAAAAAAGATAAAAACATTTTTCTCTGCTTTGGCCATTATGGAGAAAATTGTTATAAAAAGGTAAAATAACAAAAATTGGCACTCAATTGAGTGCTCCTGCTGGTGGCGAGCGTCACGCTCGTATCTGATAAAATAGCATCAACCCTTTACAAATAGTAAGGGGTTGATTACTTTTATTTAAAGCTTAAGTACGAATCTATGTTTTAAAATATAGAAAATAGGTGTAATTTTAAGATTGTTATTGTTGGTACGAGCAAGATGCTCGCACCAGCTTGGGGTTGTTAAAATGGATTATCTTCAAGCTAACCCCATCACAGCAAATTTTGATTGGTATGAGCAGATGTGGGGAAGATCAAATGTATCTTGGTATAAATTAGGAGATGAAACACTTTTTTAATGACTGATTCTAAGTCACAGGAGTCATTGTTTTATAGATTACCAGTAAATAATTTTGAAAGAACCGATGGAAAGGTAAATAGTTTTGGAAATACATATCAGACTTATATATGGACTGAAAGAAACTCCGAAATTCAAAAAAAAAGTAATTAACCCAACCTTAAAGAACGTTTTTGAACAAGCTGTAACACCACCATCTATATTAACAAGACCTAGATTTTAAATCGAACAACTTAAATTTAATGAATATGAAAAAAAGTATAAGTTTAATTTTATTACCTTTTTTATTTTCTTGCCAAAATATTAGTAATGAAGATATATATGGAAAATATTCACCCATATCATACAAGAATACATATGACACTCTAACGATTAGCAAGGATGGGGGTTATAACAGGGTAATTTACAATATAAAAGGGAAGAAAGTGTTGAATTACAATTCGAAATATAAATTAGAGGGTTCTTCAATAAAGTTTTCTGATTTTTATTTAAATTTAGATAAAGATTTAATTACCTTTCCAGAAGATGTGAATGATACTGATATGACCTATACTACTTTTTTTGAGAAAAAAGATAAGAATATTGTACTTTGCTTTGGCTACCATGATGGGGAGAATTGTTATAAAAAGATTATAGAATAAAAAAACACTGAGCAAAGTCCCCGCTAGTACGAGCGTCTCGTTCGTTTTCAGATTGACTAGTTCTAGTTCTGAAAAAGGTTTACTATTTTAATAAATCAAATATAGTTAAATCAGGGTAGGAATTTTCCTATTCTGATTTTTGCTTTTTAGACTCATAAAAATATGCTTGGAAGGTATGTTCAGAAAGGGGTAAAGTTGCATATAAAACCGCTATATTTACCAATACAGAGATCACCTTGGAAATACCAGGGTAAGCTTTGCCAAAAACAGCGTAGGTGCTCCTGAAATTATTGACACCAACAACTACTATCCTTTCGGGCTAAACCATATCTCAAGTACCTTTAGTTCTTCTAACTTTGGGAGTTTCTACTCTTATAAATATAACGGAAAAGAGCTTCAGGAAACTGGGATGTATGATTATGGAGCAAGAATGCTGATGCCTGATCTGGGAAGATGGGGAGCAATGGATGCCATGTCTGAGAACTACGGTTCTTGGAGTTCCTATAATTACGCGATTAACAATCTTGTTATGATGATTGATCCGGATGGAAATGATGTTGTAAATTTAAGCGGTGGAGGAATGATGGCTAACGGTGCTGATGCAGGTTCTAATTTTAGAATGTTTGTTTCGATGATGTCATTCAGTACTGGAACATCAGAAGGGAATATATTTACTGGACTTAATTCTCCTGATTGGCATGAAGATAAAAATGGTAAGCTATTGAAAGATAAAGGTGACAACGTCAGTACATTATTGGAATATATCAATAGTAGATACAAGGATGCTAAGCTCAGTGAATCTGCTGCTAAAAAATTATTTAGCACTTTAAAAAATGGTATAATTGACTTAGATCAACTAAATCCGGAAACATTGAATCAGAATTTATTCGGTTATAACTATCCAGGTGCTAAAAATCCAAGAAAATATAATGGAAAGGCTGACTATTCTATTCCTCCCACTGAGATAGAAGTTCCTGCATATATACATGATAAAGAATATGATAAACTTGGTGCAGTTGGAGCAGGAGGCTTATTTAGAAATACAGTGACAATAAATGCTGATGATCAATTTGTAGAAAGTATGCGAAATCTAGAAAATAAATATAGAGAAGAAGGGAATTATAAACTAATGTTTCAGGCACGAACACTTGGTAGAGGTTTAAACGCAGCTTCTCAGCCCAAAAGACAAACTATAGAAAGTGTTTTTAAACAAGCTATTACATTTCCTAAATTAAGATAAACCACATGAAAAGAAATAAAATTTTATTTAGCACAATGTTGCTGAGCCTACTGTATGTACTCTTAGGTACTTTAGTTGTTTTAGTTAGCTTCCCCCAATATTCCTTTATGGGATTTGATTATGATAGTCCTTTGTGGTATCCATTAGTAATTTTCACTTATCCTACTAATATTTTGTTATTTGGTTTGGTTATGGTTGATGTTTCATTTTTATCAATATTTATATTGCAGGCAATAATTTTTTTGACATTTTGGTTAATTCTATATAAACTTGTAATCTATTATTTTAGATTTAAGAATAATAGAAAGAAAAAAAAATAGCCCCTCGCTGCCGCACGATTGTATCGTGTGGTTAACTAATAATAACAAAACTAGTGCAAAAATAGCATTGGTTTTGTGTTATAAAAAGGGTTCTGTTGTTTATATGAAAACAAAGCAACAAAACTTACAGACTATCTGGATGGCTTTCAATAGACAAAAGAAAGTTTAAAATTTGTTCCCATTTTAGAAGGCTAATTTAATTTTGAAAACAATATGTATATTTATCAGTATAAGACCAACTTGACGGAAAAATAAAAGAGAAGCTTTTATGAAAACTGCTAATGAAGTTAAGTAATGGTCACCTTTGCCAAAAACAGCGCAGGCGCTCCTGAAATTATTGACACCAACAATTACTATCCTTTTGGTTTAAACCATATCTCAGGGTCGTTTGGTACTTCTAACTTTGGTAGTTTCTACAGTTACAAATACAACGGAAAGGAATTACAAGAGACGGGAATGTATGATTACGGTGCAAGGATGATGATGCCTGATCTGGGAAGATGGGGAGCAATGGATGCCATGTCTGAGAAATACAGCTCTTTGAGTCCTTACAGCTATGCGATCAATAACCCTGTTATGGTCATTGATCCGGATGGAAATGATGCAATGTTCGCTTCTGGAGAAGCAGCACAATTTGCTTTTAAAATGTATGTTGCTACTATGTCAACAGGAACAGGAACATCAGGAGGGAATATCTTTACAGGATTGGATAATAATCCTAAAGAAAATCCAAAACCAGGCTTCTGGGGAAGTATAGGGAACTTCTTTAGAAATTTGTTTGGGAATGGTAAAAAAGGAACTTTAGAAGTTGGTCCTGTGGAAAGAATCGCTGAAGATTATAGTGCGAGTGGAAGCAGATTATTTGGTTTAATACAAGGGGCCAATTATAACCCAATGGCTGAATACAGAGCACGCCGTGATAATTCTTTTTATAATGATGGAGAAACTAGTTTAGACCGATCTTTTAGATTAATGAATAGTTCTCATATAGAAATCATGCAGGACTTTGGGGGAGGTGGCTACAATATGTTTGGAGGATATGGGAGAGTTGCGAAAGCTGCTGGTGCTGCAAGTATAGCTGAAGAAATTTCCTTGGCTGCAGAAATATCTGCAGAAGCAGAAGCTAATGGCATTAAAAGTGCTCAGAAAGGTATTAATCCAGAAATTATAGGTAAATATTTTGAGCAAATGTCAAATGGTACTTATAAATCGACTGGCGGAGCCGGATACATACATGAAGGAAAATATATTTTACTAGATGGAAATCACAGAATGAATGCTGCAATTAAATATGGGATTGAAACAGGTGATTTTCAATATGTTGAACAAATTATTAATAAAGGGAACTTTATAAGACGAAATCCTGTTATAGATAACCATCGTATATACAAGTTACCCACAAAATAGATAACTATGCATAAACAAGTAATAATTTTAAACAAAAATATAAATTTAGAAACTTCAGGCGTATATGTTGTTTTCAATAATAATTTATCAAATAGCAAATTAGATGTTTCGGAAAAAGTATTTTATATTAATTTACCTAACGAAAATTCTATTAATCTATCAAACTATACAAATAACAAGGATTTATCTGTTAATGTTTATAAAAAATTAATAGATAAATATAATTTAGAATTAATTAAGCCTAGACAGATTATAGATATATTTAATAAATTAATTTACGCTATTATTAATGAGATTGAAAATTATGATGTTTTGGTAATAGGAACAATGGGACTAGATTTCGACAGTATAAAATTAATGATTCAAGAGTTAATAAATATTAGTAAAAGTTATAAAAAAACTTTCATTTTTGTTCAAGAAACTACTAAGAATATTAATACATTCGAAAAAGTCACTCAGTTAAAATTAAAAGATTTTGAAAATTGGTATATAAATAACTCTATAAATAATAATGAGACATTTTTATTTAAGCGAAAGTAAGAAATAGTGTAATTCACTCTGTAAATTCTATCATTCTGCTGAGGTGAATATTTTTTCAAATCTGGAGGAAAAGAAGTTGTTAGTAAAAAAGTGTTACAAACTTATCAGGAATTGGCTACAAGAATAGGTAAACTTCCCTGTTTTTTCAGGAAACAGGGATGTATGGAGCAAGAATGATGATGCCTGATCTGGGAAGATGGGGAGCAATGGATGCCATGTCTGAGAAATACAGTTCCTGGAGTCCTTATAACTATGCTATTAATAATCCTGTGATGGTGATTGATCCGGATGGAAATGATATTCAACCATTATCCGAAGCACAACAGGCTTTTAAAAATTACGTAGCAACGATGTCAACAGGAACTGAAACATCAGGAGGGAATATTTTTACTGGGT